>JAQUYH010000002.1 GCA_028691955.1 Bacilli bacterium
TCTTACTTACTTCTTTTTTATTTATTTTTATATAACTTACTAATACTATTACTACTATTAATATTAAACCTATTATTACATATCCTTTTTTCATATTACTCACCATCTATCTTTTTTAATTATAACATATAAAAAAAATAATCTTTCGATTATTTTATAAGTTAACATTATGATAAACTTGACTGACATCTTCTATATCATCAAGCATTGACAATAACTTTGTAAAGTCTTCTAAATTTTCACCATCTAAATTAATTTTATCTTTAGGCAACATTGAAATTTCTTCAATTTCAAAATTAGTAATATTAAACTTTTTATAAATGGTTTCTTTTATAGCATATAAATCCGTTGGGCTTCCATATATAATAACATTATCATCATCTAATTCAATGTCAATTATTTCTATTCCTTCTTCTATCAAAGCCTCTAAAACTTCTTCTTCATTAGAATATTTAAAACCAACTATTGATAAATTATCATACATATAGCCAACACTACCAGAAACACCTAATTTACTATTAGTTTTATTTAAAGCCGCTCTAATATTACTAACTGATCTATTAACATTATCAGTTAAACAATCAACTATTAAAGTTGATCCTCCTGGTCCAAACAATTCATATCTAACTGATTCATATGATTCATCAACACCATTACTTACCTTATCGATTGCTCTTTTAATAATATCAGATGGAACTTGATCTTTTTTTGCTTTATCAACAATCCTCTTTAAAGATATATTACTATCAATTTCTACTCCACCGTTTTTTGCCGCTAAATATATTTCTTTAGCATACATTGAATATAATTTTGCTTTAATAGCGCCCGTTTTTTGTATACTTGCTTTTCTTACTTCATAAGCTCTTCCCATTATATCACATCCTTTAATTTACACTTTTTTTAAGTGCATCATGCGCAGCTAATTGTTCTGCTTCTTTCTTACTATGAGCTTTTCCCACACCATATACTATATCATCAATCTTAACTTCCACAGTAAATGTTTTATCATGAGCTGGTCCTTCTTCATTAATTACTAAATATTTAAGTGATCTTTTATCTGTTTGAGCCAACTCTTGTAATTTAGATTTATAATCTTCAAAAAAATCAATTTCTTTGTTTTCAATCAAGGTAATAACATTATCATGAATAAACTTTTTTACTTTTTCAATACCACAGTCCAAATATAAAGCACCAATAAAAGCCTCAAATATATCAGCTACTATAGCTTTCCTATATTTTCCACCACTTTCCATTTCGCCATGACCTAATAGTAAATATTCATTCAAACCGGTTCTAAGAGAATATTCATATAAAGCATCTTCACATACATAATGACTTCTCATTTTAGTCATAATTCCTTCTTCAAATGAAGTTGATTTATATAAATACTCGCTAATAATAAGTTCCAATACAGCATCCCCTAAATATTCAAGCCTTTCATAACTTTCAAGATTATTTTCATTAGCAAAAGAAGTATGAGTTAATGCCATTTGATAAAGTTGTTCGTTATTAGGTTTTATCCCTAATTTATCTAATATTTCCACTTTTTCACCACCGTTATAATTATATAGTAAAATAGCAAAATATACAATATTAAACAATTTACAATTATAAATAATTCTAGTATAATTAAATATATGAAAAAATTATTAATTAAAGTAATTAAATTATATCAAAATACTCCAGGACAATTTCATAGTTACTGTAGACACATACCAACTTGCTCAGAATACAGCATAATAGCTATTGATAGATTTGGAGTAATTAAAGGTGGATATCTAGCTTTCAAAAGAATATTGAGGTGCAACCCATGGGGAACAAAAGGGATAGACTTAGTTCCAGAAAGGAAAAAAAATGAAAAAAATTAGTTTAATATTATTAATTTCCCTATTTCTACTAACAGGATGTTTGAAAAGAGATAATTTAGAGGATATTGATATATATACAACAGTATACCCAACTGAATATATAACAGAAAGACTATACGGAAATCACAGCAGTGTCTATAGCATATATCCAGACGGCGTTAATATCGAAGAATATACATTAACAGATAAATTAATAAAAGATTACAGTAAATCAAGTATGGTTATATTTAACGGTCAAAATAATGAAAAAGATTATGTTCTACAAATGTATGAAAATAACAAGAATATAAAAATTATTGATAGTACTATGAGTATTGAGTATACAAATAGCTATCAAGAAATGTGGCTTAACCCTTTAAATTTCTTGATGATGGTTCAAAACATTAAAACAGGTCTTAAGCAATATATTAATAATACTTATTTGAAAAACGAAATTGATGAAAATTATGAAGATTTAAAATTAGAAATATCTAATTTAGATGCTAAAATACAACTTATGGCTTCAAAAGCATCTGATAATAATATAGTTGTATCAAACAGCTTACTTAAATACTTAGAAAAATATGATTTGAATGTAATTTCACTCGATGAAGAAGATAACCCAACAGAGAAAACAATTCAATCCGTAAAGAATTTAATTAATAACGGTACAATAAAATATATATTTCTATTAGATAATGAAGAAGCAAATGATACAATTAAAAATATAATAGATGAAACTGGTGTACAAATACTACGCTTTCAAACCCTAACTACACTTACAGAAGAGCAAAGAGAAAACGGTGACGATTATATTTCAATAATGAATGAAAATATTGATTTGTTAAAAGAAGAAATATATGAATAAAAAAAATTGACTAATTTAGTCAATTTTTATTTTGCTTCTTCCGTTGCTCTAGTCTCTCTAATAACAGTTACTTTTATAGTTCCAGGATATTGTAAAGTCTCTTCGATTTTATTTTTAATATCTCTTGCTACTTTATAACTTTCAACATCTGTTATCTTATCAGGTTTTACAATAACTCTTATTTCACGTCCAGCTTGAACAGCAAATGTTTTATCAATGCCTTCCATATCTTTAGTAATATTTTCCAAGTCTTGTAAACGCTTAACATAGTTTTCTAATGAATCATTTCTAGCGCCAGGACGTGATGCTGATAAAGCATCAGCTATAGCCACAAGCTCAGCAATAATACTAGTAGCTTGTTTATTCCCATGATGTGACTCAATAGAATTAATAACAACTTCATTTTCTTTATACTTTTTAGCAAGATCACTTCCTAAATCAACATGTGATCCTTCAATTTCATGATCTATCGCTTTACCTATATCATGAAGTAACCCAGCCCTTTTAGCTAAAAGTTGATTTTCGCCCACTTCAGCAGCCATAATACCCGCTAAATGAGCAACTTCTATAGAATGCTTTAAAGCATTTTGTCCATAACTTGTTCTAAAATGTAATTTACCAATTAATTCAACTAGTTCAGGATCTACCTTTGTTAAACCAAGTTCAAATAAAGCAGCCTCACCAATTTCTCTAACTTTAATTTGCATATCTTTTGATGTTTTATCATAAAGTTCCTCAATTCTAGTTGGATGAATTCTCCCATCTTGAATTAAACTCTCAATAGTAACACGAGCTATCTCACGACGAAGTGGGTCAAAACTTGATAGAACAATAGCTTCAGGAGTGTCATCAATTATAAGATCAACACCTGTTACAGCTTCAATCGTTCTAATATTTCTCCCCTCACGACCAATAATTCTTCCCTTCATCTCATCATTTGGTAAACTAACAACTGTAACTGTTTGTTCATTAGCCACATCACCCGCATACTTTTGCATACTGCTTACAAGTAAATCTTTTGATTTCTTATCAGCTTCCAGTTTAGCCTCTGCCTCTCTATCTTTAATATAAGAAGCTATTTCTAAACTCATCATTTCTTCTACTTTTTTAAGTACTAAATCTCTTGCTTCGTTCTTCGAATAACCTGCGATTTTTTCAAGCAAATCAACTTGTTGTTTTTTTATTTCCTCTATTTTTACCTGTTCATCTTGAAGACTTTTTTGTTTGTTAATTATATTATTTTCTTTTTCTTCTAATAAATTTTCTCTGTTTTGAAGAGTTTGATCTCTTCTATCCATATTATTTTCGCGTGCTAAAAGTCTATCTTCTGCTTCTTTAGCCTCCGCTTTTTTTTCTTTTACTTCTTTATCCGTTTCAATCTTTAATTTATGCGCTTCTTCTTTAGCCTCTAAAAGATAATCTCTCTTTATCTTATCAGCTTCTTTCTTTGCTTTATCGAGCAAAGATTCAATTTTTTTAGAAACACTATTCCCTTTAATATAATTAATAACAAAAATTAAAATAATTCCTATAAAAAGTCCAATTAGAAAAAGTAAAATGGAGATTGCAATATCGTTCATTATTTCCTCCAATTCACCAAGTGCTTGAACACTCTAATATCATTTTAATATTATTCAGCAATTTAGTCAAGAACTTAACAAAAAAAGTCATACTTACAAAGCATGACTTTTTTCTTCTTCCCTTATTTTTACTATCTCTTCTACAAAAACTGATATTTCTCCGTTTGGAGTTAATACTACAATAGTATCTCCCTGCTTATGACCAACTAACGCAGCACCAATTGGGCTTGCTACGGTAATAAATTCTCTAGCATTATCGCTAGGTAAAATAATTCCTATAACTGTCCTCTTTTGACTAACACCATTTGCTTTAAATGCCACAGTACTTCCTAGGTGAACAGTTCCATCATTAAAATCAGCAATTAATTCATAATTTGCAAGAACAGTTTGACAAAATGTAATATAATCATTAAGTTTTAAAGTTGATACATCAATTCCTGGTGATTCAAAGGAACCATCACCTGCAATTTTGCCCTGAGCCGAAAAAATGTAGCTGTCATAATCTGGATTTATAGAATGATTACTTTTTAAATACTCTATTAAATTTTCCAATTGTTCTTTTGTTATCTTATATTTCATATACTACTTATCCTCCTGCCAATAACAAAATATCATGTACTTACATATACTTATTCATAGATTTCAACATTTGATTTACTTGCTTCTGGCTAGGAGTCCTACCCATCTGCATCATCATTGCCTTAATCATTTGCTCATTTATTGGTGGATTTTTTTTCATATATTTTTGCATATAACTACGAGCAACAAAAAATCCAATAACTGCCCCCGCTATAAGTCCCCCAAGAACTTTTAATAAATCTAAAAAAAACGCCATAATATTTCCTCCATCACATAAACATTTTACTAAAAAATAAGAATAAAGTAAAGTATTTTACCTTATTCTTATTATATTATCTTAACATTTTATATACTTTTTCTTTTATACTATCATAATCAAAATTAAAAGCTTCAAGAACATCTTTAGAATGACCTGACAGACCAAAAGAATCTAGTGTAATTAAATAATTCTTATTATATACATACTTATACCAAGGCATAGAAGAACCAGCTTCAATTACAATTACCTTCACACCAATTGGTAATAAACTATCTTTATATTCTTTTGATTGTTTATCAAATAATTCCATAGAAGGCATACTAATAACTCTAATATCTATTCTATATTCATTAAATAGAGCATTAGCAATTTCTACTGCATTATATACATCAGTCCCTGTTGAAATAATAACAGCATCCAGTCTATCTACTTCTTTTCTAATAATGTAAGCACCCTTTGAAATATCTCTACTAGAATTATATAATTTTCCTTTAACATCCTTTGACAAAACCAAAGCACTTGGATTGTTTTTATTTAACATAGTACTCCAACAACCAATAAGTTCATTTATATCCGCAGGCCTAAACACATCTAAATTAGGAATCATTCTAAGTGTAGATAACTGCTCTATTGGCTCATGGGTAGGGCCATCTTCGCCAATTGAAATAGAATCATGCGTAAAAATATAATTAACTGGAATATTCATTAAAGCTGACATCCTAATAGCAGGCTTCAAATAATCAGAAAAAGTTAAAAAAGTAGAACCGAAAGGTCTCATATTGCATAAAGCTAGACCATTCAAGATACTTCCCATAGCGTGTTCTCTAACACCAAACCAAATATTTTTACCACTATAATGATCATCTTTTACATCTTCTTTTTCATCAAAATAAGCCTTTGTAGAGCTTCTAAGATCTGCACTTCCACCAACTAAATTAAATACTTGTTTATCCAATTGTTGCATTATTATATGATTTAAATCCCTCAGAGACATATCTTTTTCTTGATCAAAGTTTACAGAACTAACATCAACACTATTCAAATTAGAAAATAATAATTTAGCCTTCAAAGGAAATAATCTTTCGTAAGATTGATAAGATTCTTGCCAACTCTTATAGGAGCTTCTTTCATTAATCAACTTTCTAAAATAAGATATTCCTTCACTATCAACATAGAAAGGTTCATTAGGAATATTAAGCTTACTTTTAAGCTCTAGGACCTCTTCGTCAGATAAAGCTTTACCATGTATATCATGAGTTCCTTCATATTTTGTATCTTTACCAATAATAGTTTTAATTTCAATAAAAGCTGGTCTTCCAACTGTTTTAGCTTTAATAATTGCCCTATCGATAGAAGTAATATCATTACCATCCCTAACTAAATCAGTGTACCACCCCATGGCTTTAAATCTATCAATAACATTTTCTGTAAAAGTATTGCTAGTGTCACCATCTAAACTAACATTATTTGAATCATATAAAACAATTAAATTATCTAAATTTAAGTTTCCAGCTAAAGAACAAGCTTCATAGCTTACTCCTTCCATTAAATCCCCATCACCACATAAAACATATACTTTATAATCAATTAAAGCATTATCCATATCCATTTTACCCATAACAGGTATTATTGTGGATTCTTGCATCATTTTAGAAGCTAAAGCCATTCCAACCGCTGAGGCAATTCCTTGACCAAGAGGTCCAGTTGACATATCAACGCCATCTGTAATTCCAACTTCAGGATGTCCTGGCGTTTTAGAATTAATATTTCTAAAAGATCTTAAATCATCAATAGATAAATTATAGCCCGCATAGTAAAGAACAGCATACAAAAGGGCAGAACCATGACCAGCTGATAAAATAAATCTATCCCTATTAAACCAATTAGAAACTTTTGGTTCAACATTAATATGCTTAGCATAAAGAGTATATAATATTGGAGCTGATGATAAAGCAATACCAGTATGTCCACTTCTAGCCTTATTAATCATCTCCACAGCTAAGGATTTAATATTATTAATAATATGTTCATCCATTAACAACACCTCTACTTTTATATAATTATATCAATTATTATATAAAAGATAAAGTATTTTAAGCATTTTTATAAACAATAGAATTGCTAGAGGAATTTATACCTTCCTCTAAAGAATTAATGGAAGTACTTTTTAAAAAAGTAAAACCTAACATTAAAACAAAAAGTAAAATAATAGCCTTATTTTGAAATATTTTTTTCATATAAATTTCTCCTTTACAAACATATATTATCACGAACTCTTGTTCGCGTCAACTCTTTTTTCAAAACATTTGTTTGACAAACACAAATATTCGTGTTAAAATGTACACAGATTGTAAAAGGAGGAAAAATGGATAAATTAACTAGACGACAATCAGATGTTTTAACCTATGTTAAAAGTTATATAGCATCACATGGATATCCACCTACAGTAAGAGAAATAGGAAGCGCTATTGGTGTTAATTCACCGGCAACCGTTCAAGCACATTTAGAATGTTTATCTGAAAAAGGATTCATTAGAAAAGAAGGAACTAAAAATCGTACTATAGAAGTGCTTGTTGATAATGAATATATAAAAAAGAATGACAATGTCATTCAAATACCTCTATTAGGTAAAATTACAGCTGGTAGTCCAATTGAAGCCATCGAAAGACCAAATGAATTTTTATCAATTCCTACATTTTTAGTGCCCAAAAACAAAGAAGTTTTTTCTTTGAATGTAAGTGGAAATAGTATGATTAACGCTGGAATTTTAGATGGAGACATAGTAATAGTTGAAAAAAGAAATACCGCTAGAAACGGCGAAATAATAGTAGCTATGACAGAAGATAACGAAGTAACATTAAAAACTTTTTACAAAGAGAAAGATCACATTAGATTACAACCAGAAAATGATACAATGAATCCAATAATTTTGAATAATGTTATTATTTTAGGGAAGGCAATTGGTCTTTATAGAAGTTTCTAAAAAAAGTACAAAATTGTACTTTTTTTATTTTTTAACTTCAACTATTTCATAGCACTCTATAATGTCATTTTCTTTTAAATCATTATAATTTTCAATAGTAATACCACACTCTAAACCCTTTTTAACCTCTTTAACAGCATCTTTTTCCCTTTGCAAAGAGCTAATACTTCCATCATATATAACCACGCCATCACGAATAATTCTAGCCTTAGCATCCTTTTTAACAATACCATCAGTTATATAAGATCCAGCTATAGTTCCAACTTTAGAAAATTTAAATAATTGACGAACAGAAGCTTCTCCAAGAACCTTTTCTTCATACGTTGGTTCAAGCATTCCCTTCATAGCTGCTTCCATATCCTCTACAACCTTATATATAATATTGTAAAGTCTAATTTCAATACCATTATCTTTAGCATGATCTTTGACTGTTGATGTTGGTCTTACATTAAATCCAATTAAAATAGAATTAGTAGCTTTAGCTAAAACAACATCACTTTCAGAGATATTTCCTACACTACTCCTTACAACTTTAACCTTAACATTCTCAATGTTCATGTTTTCTAAAGAATTTTTTACAGCTTCAGCAGAACCATGTACATCTGCTTTTATAATAACATTTACTTCCTTATTACCTTCTTTAATCTTTGAAAATAAATCATCTAAACTAATTGTATTTTTCCCTTTATTTTCAGCTTCTTTAGCCTTTTCTTTTCTTTGTTCTGCAACAGATTTAGCTTGCTTCTCAGATTCAAAAGCCATAAATTTATCACCAGCTACAGGAATCTCTCCAAGACCAGTTATCTCTATTGGCATAGAAGGAAGTGCTTCCATAATCTCTTTACCTAAATCATTTTTCAAAGTTCTAACTTTGCCATAAGATGTTCCTACAACTATAGGGTCTCCCATACGTAAAGTTCCATTTTGAACCAAAGCCGTAACTATAGGTCCCAAATGTTTATCAAGTCTTGATTCAACAACAGTTCCAATAGCATATCTATTAGCGTTAGCTTTATAATCTTGCATTTCGCTAATAAGCAAAATATTGTCTAAAAGTTCATCAACACCTTCTCCGGTTTTAGCAGAAATTTTATTATAAATTGTATCCCCTCCCCAAGTATCAGGAAGGAGTCCATATTCTGATAATTCATGCATTACCTTATCAGCATCAGCACCATTAACATCTATTTTATTAATAGCTACTATAATAGGTACATTAGCAGCTTTTGCATGGTCAATAACCTCTTTTGTTTGAGGCATCACACCATCATCTGCTGCAACTATTATTATAATAATATCAGTAATAGACGCACCACGTGCTCTCATTTCTGTAAAAGCAGCATGACCTGGAGTATCAATAAAAGTTATTTTATTTCCTTTTACATCAACTTGATAAGCACTAATAGCCTGTGTTATCCCACCAGCTTCATAATCAGCAACTTTAGATTTTCTTATATAATCAAGTAAAGTAGTTTTACCATGATCAACATGCCCCATAATAGTTACAACTGGTGGCCTTACAGTTAAATCCTTATCAGCATCATTTACTTCATATTCTTCAAAATTAGTTATATCAACTGCTGCTTCTTTTTTTAGTTCTTTATTGTAATCTAAAACCAATATCTCAGCATTTTCAAAGCTTATTGAAGTATTTAAATTAGCTAAAACGCCTAAATTAAATAATTTTTTAATCAATTCAGAACTAGTCACTCCAAGCCTACTTGCTAATTCTGCAATCGCCATATTATCAGTATATAAAACTATATTGCCATCATCTATACTGGCATTAGTCATTAATTTTTCTTTATGTTTATACATTTCTTTTCTTTGAGTCGCTATTTCTTTTTGAGTTTTTTTACTTAAAAAATCACTTTTCTTTTTTAATTTTTCTTTTTTTACAACATTGTCTAAATTAATTTCTTTTTTTTCAATTATCTTTTCTACAATATTATCTAACTCTTCCTCAGTGTCTTCTAAAGAACTATCTAATTCTGTAATATCATCTTGACTAAGTAAAGAATTTTTATCAGTAACTTTAAAACCTAACTCCTTGCACTTCTTCAATATTTCCTCTACATTTTTATTAACATCTTCAGCATATTCAAATACTGTCATCATATTGTATCACCCTCTTCTTTATAATAATTTCATAAGTTCATCAAACAAGTCATCCTTAACTTCTGTTTCTAAATACTTATTTAATATTTTACTCTTTTTTGCCTTTTCAAAAACAATTAAATCTTTTTTTAAATAAGCGCCTCTCCCATTAGCTTTACCTTTTAAGTCAATTATAACTTCACTCTCTGGAGTCCTTACTATTCTAATTAATTCCATTTTAGGAAGTTTCTCTTTAGTAACAACACAACTTCTCATAGGAATTTTTTTTATTTTCATATTATACCTCCTTAAGCAATTAAATTAATACCCATTTCTTTAGCTTGTTCAAAAGTTTTAATATCAATTTTATAATGAGTTAACTTTGAAGCTAGTTTTACATTTAATCCTTTTTTACCAAGAGCTAAAGAAAAATTATCATCATTTACAATTACAATTGATTCTTGTTTTTTAGTATCAGTAATCATAACATGAACATCTTTAGCGGGAGATAAAGCATTAGATATAAAAGTTGCCATATCTTTATCATATCTTACTATATCAACTTTTTCTCCATTTAATTCTTTTAAAATATGAGCTATACGAGTTCCTTTTTCTCCAATACAAGCTCCAACAGGATCAACGCGATTATTTTCTGAATAAACAGCAATTTTAGTTCTTATTCCAGCTTCACGTGCCACACTATAAACCATAATAATTCCCTCAGTAATTTCAGGAATTTCAAGTTCAAATAATCTCTTAACAAAATTGTAATGCTTTCTAGATAATATGATAGATGGTCCCTTTATTCCCTCTTCAACTTTAGTAATATATACTTTAATATTAGAACCCATTTTAATTTCTTCATCAGGAATAATTTCTGTTTTAGGAAGTAATCCTTGCGCCTTACCTAAATCAATATAGTAATTATACGCATCTTCCATAGATACTACGCCAGAAACCATCTCATCTTGTTTATCTTGAAAAGCTGCAATAATATTATTTTTCTCAGCCTCTCTTATTTTTTGAATAACAACTTGTTTTGCTGTAGCAGCAGCTACTCTACCAAAGTCTTTTGGAGTAACTTCAGTTTCTATAGTTTCTCCATACTCAATGCCAGGAACAATTTTAGAAGCTTCTTTTTTAGTAATATCAATTCTATCATCAAATATTAAATCACCATCTTCATCCACTTCGTCTTCTTTTCTAACAGTTAAAAATGAATATAAATGAATAGCTCCTGTACTTCTATCAAATTCAACTCTAACATTGGGTAAAGAATTATAATTTTTCTTATAAGCTGAGACAAGTGCTAATTCTAAAGCCTCATATATATAGTCTTCACTAATATTCTTCTCTCTAATTAAAAGATCAATTGCTTTTTTTAATTCTGCTGTATCCATTACTATCTCCCTCTTTCCTTTGAACCAACATCTAAAATATAATTTTCTTCTATTGGATCTAATTCATCTAAAACTGGACTAATTGCTTTACTGACAGTTACACAATCATCTAAACAAATAGGCTCACTTTTATCAAAATAAACTCTAAGAAAATTCATTTTACCTTCTTTTTCATAAACAACATCATCCAAAATAAATCCCAAATCACTAACAACAGGCTTTAATATTTCCTTTATCTTTTCAACTTCAACCATATAAAATCCTTTCACTAATGTAAAGAGTGGAGAAATCTCCACTCTTTGCTGCACTGAAGTAATTATAACACAAATTATTATAATTTACAAAAAAAATACTATATTTCAAGTATTTTTATCATTTATGTAATCTAATAGTAAGTTATTTAATTTCTGGCACTCATTAATATCCATATCTTCTATCCCATCTAATGGATAATTTATACCCAGCCTTTTATATTTAGGTATAGCTTTAGTATGGTATGGGAGCAATTCAACTTTCTCAACATTATTAAGCTTTTTTATAAAATCCCCTAATTGTTTTATATAAGAAATATTATCATTAATAGTAGGAATAATAACTTGTCTAATCCACAATTTATTATTTTTCTTCTGGCACAAATCTAAAAAATCAATATTTTCTTTTATATTTGTTCCTACTAAATCTTTATATTTATTAGCTTCTAGTGCTTTAATATCAAATAAAACCAAATCAACATAATCTAATATTTCATCACTACCAATAACACCAGCTGTATCAATACAAGTATGAATACCATTATCTTTTAATAATTTTAAAGTCTCTAATAAAAACTCTTTTTGAAGTAATGGTTCGCCTCCTGAAAAGGTAACACCACCATTATTATCAAAATAGTTTTTATACTTTAAAACAAAATCAAGTACCTCTTTGGGTGTCATAGTATTACCTACATTGCATTTCCAAGTGTCAGGGTTATGACAAAATTTGCATCTTTTATCACAGCCTTGCATAAATATAACAACTCTTATGCCAGGGCCATCAACCAAACCCAGAGTTTCTATTGAATGAATATAACCTTTCACATTACCTCGTGGAAAGTTCTAGCGATAACTTCCTCTTTTTGTTCTTGGCTCAAACTATTAAACCTAACAGCATAACCACTAACTCTAATAGTTAAATTAGGATAATTTCCCGGATTATGCATAGCATCTATAAGCGTTTCTTTATTCAAAACATTAACGTTTAAGTGCTGAGCTCCTTGCTTAAAATATCCGTCCATTATATTTACTAAATTATTAATTTTTTCTTCATCACTATGACCTAAAGCACTAGGAACTATAGAAAACGTATTAGAAACTCCATCTTGACAAACATCATTATAAGGAATTTTTGCAACAGAATTTAAACTTGCTAAAGCTCCATGAGTATCTCTATTATGCATAGGATTAGCCCCAGGAGCAAAAGGGGACCCTTTTATTCTTCCATCTGGTGTGCTACCCGTATTTTTTCCATATACCACATTAGAGGTAATTGTAAGAATAGATAAGGTATGAATAGCATTTCTATAAAGTGGATGTTTTTTTAATTCCGAACTAAATAGTTTTACAACCTCAACTGCTATATTATCAACCTTATCATCATCATTACCAAACTTTGGAAATTCACCTTCTATATCAAAATCTAAAACAATACCATCTTCTCTTTTGCACTTTACTTTAGCATACTTTATAGCAGACAAACTATCAACAACAACTGAAAGTCCCGCAATACCAAAAGCCATAAATCTACCAACTTCGGTATCATGTAAAGCCATTTGACCTCTTTCATATGCATACTTATCGTGCATATAGTGAATTACATTCATAGCATCAACATAAGTTTTAGCTACCTTAGATACTACTAACTTAAATTGATTATAAACTTTATCATAATCTAAAACTTCATCATTAATTTTTTCAACACCATCAACAACAACTTTTTTAGTTATTTCATCTACTCCACCATTAATAGAATACAGAAGTGCTTTTGCTAAATTACATCTAGCTCCAAAAAACTGCATTTGTTTACCTATCTCCATAGCAGATACACAACAAGCAATACCATAATCAGATCCATAAATTGGCCTCATTAAATCATCATTTTCATATTGAATCGAATCAGTTAAAATAGATATTTCAGCACAATACTTTTTAAAATGTTCTGGTAATCCTTCACTCCACAAAACAGTTAAATTAGGTTCTGGAGCAGATCCTAAATTAACCAAAGTATGAAGAAATCTAAAAGATGATTTCGTAACTAATGATCTGTTTTTGTCAAGCATACCGCCTAAGCTTTCAGTAACCCATGTAGGATCACCTGCAAATAATTCATTATATTCAGGAGTTCTTAAATGACAAGCAAATCTTAATTTTAAAACAAACTGATCTACTAATTCTTGAATATCACTTTCGCTCATAGACCCATTTTTCAAATCTCTTTCAAAATAAATATCTAAGAAAGTGGATGTTCTGCCAAGGCTCATAGCTGCACCATTGTTTTCTTTAATAGCAGCTAAATATCCAAAATATAACCATTGAACAGCTTCTTTAGAGTTGCTAGCAGGTTTACTTATATCAAAACCATACTTAGAAGCCATACTTTTGATTCCATCTAAAGCTCTAATTTGTTCACTTATTTCTTCTCTAAGTCTAATATCAGATTCATGAATAATACTAGTGTATTTTAATAAATCTTCCTTCTTTTTAGAAATTAAAAAATCAATTCCATATAAAGCAATTCTCCTATAATCTCCAATTATTCTTCCTCTACCATAAGCATCAGGTAACCCAGTGATTAAATGAGCACTTCTCGCTTTTCTAACATCATTTGTATACGCATCAAATACACCTTGATTATGCGTTTTTCTAAACATATTAAAATACTTTTCAACTTCCGGATTTAATTTGTAACCATAAGCTTCTAAACTATTTTCTACCATTCTAAATCCACCAAAAGGATTTACGATTCTTTTTAAAGGTTTATCTGTTTGAAGTCCAAAAATAACCTCATTCTTTTTATCAACATAACCAGGATTAAAATTATCAATACCAGCTACTGTATCAACATCTATATCTAATACACCTTTTTTTAGCTCTTCAAGTTTCAATTTGTTAAAAATATCAAGAACTTTAGATGTCTTTTCGGTAATAGAAACTAAAAAAGAGGCATCATCCTTATATTCTGTATAATTATTTTTTATAAAATCTTCAACATCAATATTTTGCTGCCAAAGATCTCCCTTAAAATTTTCCCACTGCATAACTCATCCTCCTATATTACAAATAAGAATTATAACATTTTTTCATAATAAACACAATACAAATTAGCCTAAATCAGTTTCTTCTATTAAAAAGTTTTCTATTGCCTTATTTCCTAGATAATGATTACTTTTTAAATATTCTTCGCTATCTTCTTTTGCTTTGAGTAATATTTTATAGTCCCTTCTAATATCAGCAATCTTAAACACCATATCTCCGCTTTGTCTAACCCCAAAAATATCTCCACCACCACGTAATATAAAATCTTCTTCACTTATTTTAAATCCATCATTAGTATTAGTTAAAACATTAAGGCGTTCCCTTTCAACATTACTTATTAAAATACAATAAGATTGTAAATCATTTCTACCAACTCTACCTCTTAATTGGTGCAAAGTAGATAATCCAAAACGATAACTATCAAAAATAACCATCATAGTTGCATTTTTAACATCAACTCCAACTTCAATAACAGTCGTACTAATTAAAATAGCAATTTTATTGTCTTTAAATCTATTCATAATCTCATCTTTTTCTTTACCACTCATTTTTCCATGAAGAATACCTATTTTACATATTTTACCAAAAGCTTGATTAAACTTTTCTTCTAAATCATAAACATTCTCCATATTTATTTTTTCACTTTCTTCAATGGATGGAGCGATAACATAAACTTGGTGATTTAATTTAATTTCGTTATGAATCCTCTGGAGAACTTCTCTCATCTCAGATTCATTTTTTAAAATAGTTATAACATCTTTTCTACCACTTGGCATAGTTTTGATATTAGAAACATCCATGTCACCATATAAAGTAAGCGCATAAGTTCTAGGAATTGGTGTAGCACTCATATAAAGTACATCAGGTAAAATTCCTTTATTTTTAAAATTAGTTCTTTCCCTAACACCGAAGCGATGCTGTTCATCAGTAATAACTAGTCCCAAATTATTGTACATAACATTATTAGTAAATAAAGCATGTGTACCAATCAAAACATCTATTTTATTTTCTAACAAATCAGCACAAATTTTCTTTTTTTCAGATGTCTTCATTTTACCAGTTAAAAGTCCTACATTAATTCCATAATTTTTAAATATTTTTAAAATGTTATTAAAGTGCTGAACAGCTAATATTTCAGTCGGAGCCATCAAAGCACTTTGATATCCTGCTAAATAATTAATATATATAGCAATAAAACTGACTATCGTTTTACCACTACCCACATCACCCTGTAAAAGTCTGTTCATTCTTTTACCACTTATTAAATCCTTATAAATATCATTAACTGCTTTAGTCTGATCCATAGTCAAGTTAAAAGGCAATGACATAACAAATTCATCAATATCTTTTCTTTTGACATTTCTACTAAGTCCAATCATATTCTTATTCATTTTTAAATAATTTATTTTAAGCATGAATAAAAATAATTCTTCATACTTTAAAGCAGCTCTCGCTTTATTTAATTTAACTATCGAGCTAGGATTATGAACCTCAATAATGCTTTCTCCTTTAGGTAACAAATTATATTTTTTATACAAATATTCTGGAATGATATTCTTTACCTCTATATTAGTTTTTCTAATCAAAATATTAATTTGTTTACTAGTAATACCATATGTAGAATGATATATAGGAACAATTCTTGTTTCATTTCCAAGTAAAGATAATTCCATATTATTTGCCGTAACAAATTGATGTTTTAAATCATACTTTCCATAAACAGTAATAGGTGTTCCAATCTTAATCTTCGACTTTAAAAATCCTCTATTATATATAGCAACCCCTAAAATATTTCCTCCAATATTTATTTTAAAAGACATTTTATTCATTTTTTTATTTATATAATAAACCACAGGCAATTTTTCACAATAACCATCTATTATAATATTATCCCCATCATTAAGCTCATTAATAATACTTCTTTTAACAAGTTCATATCTAAAAGGATAATATGTAATTAAATCTATAGAGTTTTTTATGTTTAATTTTTCTAGCTGTTTGATAATTTTTTCATTAAATTTATTAAATTCCATAACTTCCTCCATATTGATTATATAATAGTTATATGCAAAAGTAAATACATTTGTTTGCTTAAAAACAAATAAAAAACAGCTTACTCTGATAAAGTAAACCGTTTTAAGTTTCGAATAAAAATTTCGGCCATTATAACTTTCTATTTAATTAGAGTTAATTATAATAATTTTCTAAATATTATCAGTACTTAGAAGAAATTTTTATTAGTGAGTTTTCTTTCTCACACACAATTGTGATTTAGAATTACTTAATAAAGAAATTCTTTTTGAGAATCATAAATAAATTACAATATTGTGGAAGAGAAGTCACCCGATTAGAAATTAAAAATATTAACTTCTAATCTTTCATATAAATTTTTGATGAAATCAAATCACAAATATCATATCTTTACTAAGTATCTAAAATATAACATATATTTTTTTAAAAATCAATACTTTTCTTTTATTTTCTTTAAAATTTAAAATTTTTATTTTTAAATTGTTTCATCATTACTTTCATTTGCTCAAATTGCTTCAATAATCTATTAACTTCTTCAACGCTTCTTCCAGAGCCCTTTGCTATTCTAATTTTTCTACTAGCTTTCAAAATAGAAGGATCTTTCCTCTCCATAAAAGTCATAGACTTGATTATAGCTTCTACATGAGCCATCTGTTTAGGATCAATTTGAGCATTTTTAAGTTCTTTAGGAACACCAGGTAATAATTTAATAATATTTTCTAAAGGGCCCATTTTTTTAATTTGATTTAATTGATTTAAAAAATCCTCTAAATCAAAGTTTCCTTTGTTTAATTTCTTAGCAGCATTTAAAGCTTCATCTTGATCAATTACCGATTCAGCTTTTTCTACAATCGACATTATATCGCCCATGCCTAAAATTCTAGTTGCCATGCGTTCAGGGAAGAATTCTTCAAGGCCATCTAACTTCTCACTTGTTCCCACGAACTTAATAGGAACATTAGTTAAATGCCTTACTGATAAAGCAACTCCACCTTTAGTGTCACCATCTAACTTAGTTAATATAGCACCCGTTAGATTAAGTTTAGAATTAAAACCATTTATTACATTAATAGCATCCTGCCCCATCATACTATCAATCACTAATAAAATTTCATTAACATTAATAGCCTTTTCAATATCCTCTAACTCTTGCATTAAATTATCATCAATATGAAGACGCCCTGCTGTATCAATCAAAACATAATCATACTTATTTTCTTTAGCAAAATCCATTGCCTTAATAGCTATATTAACAGGATTATCATCAATAGAAAATACTGGTATATCTAACTCTTTTCCAAGTTGTTTCAATTGATCAATAGCAGCGGGTCTATATATATCACAAGCTACAAATAAAGGCTTTTTATGATACTTTTTTCTAAGTAAGTTTCCAAGCTTAGCAATAGTCGTTGTTTTACCACTACCTTGTAAACCAACAAGCATTAAAGTAGTAGGATTACCAGTCAAATAAATATCAGACTTTTCTTTGCCCAATAAATCTACTAATTCATCTTTTACAATCTTAACAAACATTTCAGCAGGCTTTAAAGATTTTTGTACTTCTTCACCCAAAGCTTTTTCTTTAACAGAGCTAATAAATTCTTTAATAACTTGATAATTAACATCAGCCTCTAATAAAGCAAGCCTAATTTCTCTAGTCATCTCACTAATATTATCTTCTGTAATCTTGCCATAACCCTTTATTTTATGCATAGCACTTTGTAATCTATCACTTAAATTTTCAAACATAATAATCACCTCGTATATTATAACAAATAAAATAAAAAAAGGCTATTAACCTTTTAATACTTCTATAGCTTTACGCATTTTTAAATCATATTTAACCATGTCTAAGCCACCAAATAATTTTAAGAATTCATCTTTTTCCATTTGGTATTTCTTAGCGAGTTCTATAGCCTCTTTATCAGCATCTTCATCTGTTATTTCAACTTTTTCTGCTTTAGCTATCTCTTCTAACATTAATCTAAACTTTACTCTAAGCTCTGCTTCGCTTTTCATTTGTTCTTTTAAAGCATCTTCATTAGAATTAGTAAATTGATAAAATTGTTCTAAAGTAAGACCTTGCATACTTAAATTTTGCTTATATTGATTAATCATTCTATTTGTTTCATCATTAATCATAGCTTGTGGAATATTAACTTCCGTATTCTTTGCTGCAGCTTCAAGTAAATTATCAATATATTTGTTTTCAGCATCAGCTTCTTTTTTAGTTTTAATATTCTCTTTTACTTGAGCTTCTAACTTTTCAAGAGTATCAATACCTTCCATACCTAAATCTTCAAAAAATTCTTTTCCAACTTCAGGTATAACTGTAGTTTTAACTTCATGAATTTTAACTTTAAAAGTTGCTTTTGCTCCTTTTAAACTAGCTTCATGATAATCCTCTGGAAAAGTAACCTCAACTTCTTTTTCTTCATCCTTACTTAAACCAATAAGTTGATCTTCAAATCCAGGAATAAAAGAATTAGAACCAAGCTCTAAAGAATAATTTTCGGCCTTACCACCATCAAAAGCTACGCCATCTTTAAATCCTTCAAAGTCCATAACAACAGTATCGCCTTTTGCTGCAGCACCATCTTTTACAATACTTTCAGCATAATGACTTCTCATATGTTCTATTTCATGATCTACTTCTTCTTTAGTTACTTTAACAGTCTCTTTTTTAACTCCTAAACCTTTATACTTACCTAACTTAACTTCAGGCTTTAAAGTTAATTTAAAATTAAACTCAATATGAGTCTCATCTACACTCTTAACAGTCATATCAGGTTGAGCTACTAACTCTAAATCTTTATTATCTTCTAACATTTTTTTATAAGCAGCATCTATTACTAAATCAGCGGCTTCCATATATAAAGATTCAACACCATATTTCTTTAAAAAAACTTCTTTAGGTGCCTTACCAGGTCTAAAACCATCAATTTTAGCTTTCTTGTTTGCTTTATCAAAAGCTTTATCCAAAGCTTCTTTCCATTCTTTTCCTTCTATTTTTACTATTACATCTTTTTCCATTCAAATCCTCCTAAACACTTTTAATAGTATATATTATTTTTATTCTTTTTACAAGTTTTTTAATAAAAAAAGCAACTATGCATTGCATAACTGCATTTAAAATATTCTAACAACTTTTACAGCATACTTTCCGTTTGGACTCTCAACATCTGCAACATCTCCAACACATAAACCAATTATTGCTCTAGCAATTGGAGACTCATTAGATATTTTATTATTAAATGGGTCAGCTTCATTAGACCCAACTATAGAATAAACTTCTTTATCTTTATCTTCGACATATTCTATTTCAACATTATTTCCAATACTTACTTTATCAGTCTTAACATCTGCAATTATAACAGCATTACCTATAATAGCTTCTAATTCCGCAATTCTTGATTCTACTTGTGCTTGTTCACCTCTTGCTGCATCATATTCTGCATTTTCAGACAAATCGCCAAGAGCTCTGGCTTCCTTTAAAGCTGTAATAATCTCTTCTCTTTTAACAGATTTTAAATAATCCAATTCTTCTTTTAATTTATTCAAACCCTCATTTGTTAAATAAACTTCTTTATTTGACACAATAATCACCTCATTCATTGAAATCTACAAAATAATACTACATTATATTTTATTTGTCAAATCATTTTTGACACTATTTTTTAATACGCATTAAATCAAAAACATTTACTTTTTCATCCATTTTAATATAAACAATCTGTTGTGGATGGTTAACAATATCAATCAAATTATTATCTTCATCATAAATTTCTTTAATAACAAGCTCTTTTATTCCCGTTAAAGGGCCAAATATTTCTACAATATCAAACTTTTTAAAATGATTACGCTGTTCAACTTTAGCTAGTTTTGTCTTTTCATCATAAGACAAGATAACACCTAAAAAGTCTTGATTAGAAACTTCTTCTCTACCATTATAGTATTGACATTTTTCACTAAAATCACCATTAAAGAATTGTGGTATAGAATCTCTATTAGAACAGTTATCTAATATCTTTTGCAAATTTTCATCGTATGCATAGTTTAAAGAATCAGTGCAAAAATCATCTATCACCTTACGGTATACACTTAAAACCGTTGCAATATAATAAATAGATCTCATTCTTCCTTCTATTTTAAAACTAGTAATACCAGCATCAATCATTTCAGGAATATATTCAAGCATGGATAAATCTTTACTACTTAAAGTAAATGGTTTTTCACCAATTAACTTATTCTTATTCTTATCTAATAAATCAAAATCCCATCTACATATTTGAGCACACCCACCACGGTTAGCATCACGTGCTGTCAAAAAATTTGATAAAACGCATCTTCCACTATAAGCAGAGCACATTGCTCCATGTATAAAACATTCTACTTCAATACTTGTTTTAGCTATTATTTCTTTTATTTCCTTACCAGAAGCTTCCCTTGCTAAAACTATTCTTGTTACATTGTGCTTTTTCCAAAAATTAACAGCCTCATAATTAATAGTAGACTGCTGCGTTGATAAATGTATCTCTAAATTAGTATATTTATTAACTAAATTAATAACCGCAGGATCACTTACAATAACAGCATCTACTCCATATTTTTCTAAATTTTTTAAATAATTTATCAAATCATCCAATTCTTTATTGTGAAGAGAAATGTTAACTGTTACATATATTCTTTTTTTTCTATCATGAGCAAAACTAGAAGCCTCTTTTATATCTTCCATACTAAAATTAGCAGCATTTGCTCTAAGACCAAAAGCAGGCCCTCCAAAATAAACAGCATCTGCTCCATAATTAATAGCCCACTTTAATCTTTCTAAATCGCCTGCTGGCGCAAGTAATTCTGGCTTTCTCATTTTATCACCTTATATATTGTTTCTAAATGAAAGAATCCCTTATTTACATTATCAAACATCTTATTAATCTCATTTTCCAAAACAAGCACATTACCTTCGTTAACTTCTCTAAACATGCTAATAACTTTTAATAATCTATCATCATCAATATTAAAGCTATTAATAACCATATAATCAGCCGCCATATTTAACGATTCTCTAAGTCCATTTAAAATATATGAAGAAAAAATAGTCGTATTTTCGCCACTTAAAATAGGATAGTCCTTACCCTCTTTGGACATATAATTAATGCCTAACTCATCCTCTATTTTAAAAGTTTTTAGGTAGTTTTCTACTACTGGTCTTAAACTAGTAAACATTGGAATATAACCAAACACATTAACCATTAATCCCATTTTAGTGTTCTTACTTATTTCATTTATCTCATCAAGTGTTATCTCACTAGATAAATAAGCATATTTAACACCTTCTTCGTACCAAAAATTACAAGTAGAATAATTAGTTACTAAATGCTCCTGAGACCAAACTAAATTCTTTTTTAAGCCTAACTCTTGTTTTAAATTTACCAAAGCAATATCGTAATATAAAATACCCTCAACATCCATTTTTTCTAATTCTAATAGAGTGTCTTTTAAACTTTCAATCTCACCATTATGCATATTCTTATTTAATGATATAAAAAGTTCCTTCTTAGTTATTCTTCTTATTTCATATAAATTTTCCATAGAAAAATAACTTTCATAATTAACAGCTAAGCGTTCGATTGGTATAATAAAAGCATCAACCAGATCTTTAAACTTATTAATTTGTTCTATACTTTTAGCTACTAAAACAATCTTTTTCATAAATTCCTTTCCAGTTAAAAAAACTAGCTTATCTAGTTTTTTTCTCTAACTATATAAATAGGTCTATTCTTTGACTCTAGAAACAACTTAGATAAGTATATACTAACTATTCCTGTAAATACAAAAGATAAACCAAAGCAATTAATTATAATAGTCAATAAAATTAATGTAGAACTAAATCCAACAAAAAACATAGTAATTAATATTATAAAAGAAATTAGTATAAAAAGCAAACCCATAAGAATTGAAATAGATAAAGGAGCAACTGAAAACGATACAATACCTTCAACAGCATACAAAAATAATTTCCAAAAACTCCACTTAGTAGTTCCTGCTACTCTTTCAATATTCTCATATTCTAGCCACTTAGTTTTAAATCCAACAAAACTAAATATCCCCTTTGAATACCTATTACATTCTTTTAAAGATAATATAGCATCTACTACACACCTTTTCATTAATCTAAAATCTCTTGCTCCATCTACCATTTCTACTTTAGATATTTTATTAATTATTCTATAAAACATTCTAGCAAAAAAGCTTCTGATTTTAGGTTCACCTTTTCTTGTAACTCTTCTTGTTCCAACACAATCAAAATCCTCTGTTTTTAATATATCATACATCACAGGAAGTAAACTAGGTGGATCTTGTAAGTCAGCATCCATTGGCGCGATGTAATCACCAGCAGCTTCTTCAAGACCAGCAAGCATAGCTGCTTCTTTACCAAAATTTCTAGAAAAAGATATATATTTTACTTTATCATCTTTAATACTTTTTAGTATTTCTAAAGTTTTATCTTTACTACCATCATCAACAAAAATAATCTCATACTTTAATTTCATATTTTCTAAAGTTTCTTTAATTACTTTATAAAAAATAGGAATAGCCGCTTCTTCATTATAACAAGGTACAACAATACTTAATTTTTCCATAATATTCCTTTCAACCATAAAAGTCCAAATAATAAGATCACTATAATAGATAATTTTTTACTTATATTAAAAGCTTTTGTTCCATCATAAGTTAAATAATACGTTCCTGTTGTAATATTGGCTTCAATAAAGCCATATTCACTTTCTTCAATATTTATTTCTACTCCATTTTCATCTACTAATTTGTATCCTAAATAATACAGTCTTGGTAGTTCTACTAAGGAGTCTCCATCAAAAGAAAATGTCAATATTGGTGTATTATCTTCTATTATTTCTGCCTCACCACTCAAAGATATTATATCACAACTTCTATCATTTAAATAATCTTGATTCCTTAAAGTATTAACAGGCAAATATTCCTTTTGCCAACCCATACCACTAGCAAAGTTAAATTCATCTAAATTGACCTCATTATTTGAAGCAAAATTAGTATTTAAATATCCACATACAAGTAACAAAAAAATAATTAAAAAATAAGTTAATTTTTTTATGTCCCTAAGAGACAAACAAAGCGGTGCTATTAAACTAACAACAACCGATACAAAGACTTCAAGTCTCCATGGAAACTGTATCATACGAAGTGTTCCAGGAAGAATATCCCAAGGAAATAAATAAGTTGATAAAGTTAAAGATATTAATCCAAATATAATTACAAATTTATATTTATCTAAGCCTATTTTTTTATAATTTTTTATAGTAATAAATAAGAGTATAATTGTTACTAAATCCATATAATATTTAATATCATTAGTATTAAAATTTTTAAAAATATTTATATAATCTAATGGGTTCCTAGCTGCCCACCATATATATCCAGCCATATGCCCAGGCATAAAAACAGCATAATCACCTATAAACTTACCTTCTAACATATTAACTAAAGATGGCATTACAATAAGTAAAATAGTAATCGCTGAACCAACTAATATAAACAATATATCTTTTTTAAATATTTTTTTATAATTTGTAATGAAAAATGGAATTATAAATAAAGTAAAATATATCATTAATGTAAAATGCGATAGCATTCCACCAACATATCCTAAAGTAAATAAAAAATAGAACTTTTTTTTATCTTCAAACAAATAACTAAGACCAAGTAAAATTAAAGGAATAAAAATAAACATAAAAGACTCGGCTAAAGCATCTCTTATATATATATCAGACAAATGATATGGAAAAGCCATATAAATAATAGCTGATATTAAAGCAATTTTTGAACTTTTAGACATTTTTTTAGATAAAAAGAACATAACTATACCAGAAAGTAATAGTACTAACCAATTAATTATTTTAAAACTAAATAAAATATCTAAATTAAAAATACTACTTAAATAAGCTACTGATAAATGAGATAAAGCAGGGTAAAAAATTAATGTTCCATATCCAAATGTCTTAACAATATTTGGAAGAATATATATGCTGTTGCCAGCTTCTATCTGCTCTTTAATAGAGATAACATTGGCTAAATGAAAGCCCGTATCATGACCACTATATGATGGATTTATAAACATAGCAAGCATCAATAAAAAACTACAAACAATAATAATTAAAATATTTTTATATGTCTTATTCACAAATCCTCCTACTTACAGCAATACCGTCACCTATTTCAATAATATCAGTTTTAAATTCTTTATTATCTTTTAAAAATTCCACATATTCACGAATCTTTCTAGTCATTTGTCTTAAATTCTTACTTTTAATTTCCATATCATAAGTAAGACCATGAAAATATATATTATCAGTTATGATAGTACCCTTTTTTTCTAAATTTATTTTAAATTTTTCAAAAAACTTTGTTGATTGACTTTTAGCAGCATCAATAAAAATTAAATCAAATTTATCTTTTATTTCTACATTAAAAGCATCATCATTAATTATCACAATTTGTTTTTCTAAATTAAATAACTTTATGTTTTTTAAAGCATCTAAATATCTAGCATTATCTCTTTCAATAGTAACAACTTTAATTTCACTACTAATTAAAGCCATATTAATAGCCGAATACCCTATCGCACTACCTATTTCTAGAATGCTTTTAACACTGTTCTTTTTAATATAATCTATTAAAAATTCTATCCCATCTCTTTCCATAATAGGAATATTATTTTTATGAGCATTTAATTCTAAATCTTCCATCATAAGCAAGCCTCCTAAAGTTATCACAAGAATTATACTACATAATTACAAATATTAAAATATATTAAAAAAGATTTCAAAAGAAACCTTAAATACTAAATGGCGTCCACGGGCAGAATCGAACTGCCGACCTATCGCTTAGGAGGCGATTGCTCTATCCTACTGAGCTACGAGGACAAAATACAGCTTTAATTAAAAGCCATAATTATTGTAAAACAAAAAACTAGAAAAATCTAGTTATTTCTTTAAATTAAATATACATAATATAACTAAATTAGTTATAAAAATAAATTGATAAGTAAATTTCTGCAAAAACTCTTTTGTTCCAATAAACTTATCCACACCGTTTACAACCCAACTTTCAGCATATTTAGGAACAGTTAAACAATTAACAGGAAACATATGAGACTTTATAATATCAGCTTCCAAGTCATTAATTTCATATTCACTACTTGCTGTAGCCAAAGCCAACTTAGGATGAGTAAAAGTTGATTTAAACTTATCTTTAAAAGTACTACTAGGATCACTTAAAAAGTAATCATGTAAAAGTCCTGCTTTTGCAACATCTTTATAATTTAACTTTAGTGTTTTTGCTATTTTGTAAGAATAATATGACACCTTCACAGAATGATCATATCTTGAAATACCATGATGTTCAATTTCCTTTATAGAATTAAATTTATCATCATATAGAATTGAACCTACCAGGTTAACATAATCTGTATCTCTTTCTATATCGCTCATTTAATATTCACCTCAATACAACGTATGAAAAATGCAGCTAATTAAAACTACAAAATAAGTATATTACAAAACAAATAAAAATGCAAATCAATAAATAATCGCTAAAAGTCCATTAAAATCAACATTTAAAAGCAATAATATCAAAGCACCTATACATAAAAAAGGTCCAAAAGGTACAATATTTGTTCTCTTAAGTTTTAAAATCATAATAGAAACAGGAAGCCCAATTATAGATCCTAAAAATATAGAAACGATAGATAGTTGATATCCTAACACTAAGCCAATAACACCCATAAGCTTTATATCTCCACCACCCATAGATTCCCTTTTAAACAAAAAGTCACCAATTTTTTTTATCAAAAACATAATAGAGAAAGATATAAATCCATTTAAAACAGCAAATAAAGTAGATGATACCCCACCTTTAAAAAATAAAATTACTAAAAAAGCTATTGTAAAAAATATTAAAACCTGATCTGGAATTATCATAGTTTGATAATCACTTATAAAGACAATTACAGACATTGATATAAATAATAATACCAAAACTAACTGTATAGAAAATCCAAACAATAAAAATGATAAAGCAAATAAAGATCCTGTTATAAATTCAAATATAGTATAAAACCAAGATATCTTTTGATTACAATTTTTACACCTTCCACCTTGAATAAGAAAAGATAAAATTGGAATTAATTCCAAAGGAGTTAAAACATGATTACAGTTTGGGCAATGTGATCTAGGTTTAACAATTGATTGATTTCTAGGAAGCCTATACCCAACCACATTAAAGAATGACCCAAGTAAAGTGCCTAGCACAAAAAAATATATTGCAAATAAAGTAGTCATTTTTACTCCTTCTATCCTTGAACTGATTGATATAAATTAAACATTGGTATAATTATAGCAAGTACTATGCCACCAACAATAACTGTTAAAAAGATAATTAAAATAGGTTCTACGAATGTTTTAATTCTAGTTACTGAGTTTTTATGTAACTCCTGATAATAAGAAGAAACCTTAGCCATCATTTCTGGTAATTGTCCCGTTTTCTCCCCAGTTACCAACATCTCATAAGCGGGCATTGGGAAAGCCCAATGACCTTTAAATGACATTGATAACTTATCGCCATGAGCTAAATTAGATATTGTATCTAATATAATCATCTTATAAATCTCATTATTCGTAACCTTGGTAAGAATTTCCATACTTTCAGTAATAAAAACATTGTGCTTTAATAATGAAGCAAAAGTTTTAGTAAACATCGTTACTTCATTATATATAATTACATTTCCAAAAACAGGCATATGCATTAAAAGCCACTGTACAATAGTTTTAAATGATTTTATATGCGAATAGAAATATTTAAGGGTTACAATAACAGCTAATATAATCATTAACACTTTAAGAGCATTGGCCTTCAAAAAATCACTTACAGACATTACAAATAAAGTAAATTCTGGAATCTTAGAATTATCCATTGAAGAATATATGTTTGTAAACTGAGGTACTACATACATTAAAACAAAAACAATAACACCTGTTGCTAAAACTAAAATAATAGCTGGATAAGTCATAGCTGTAATCATTTGCCTTCTCGTTTTATCAGCTTCAGTATAATAGTCCGCCATATCATCCAATGCTTCTGGAAGCTCGCCTGTCATTTCTGCTGTCTTAACCATATTAATTAATAATCTAGGAAAAGCCATCCCTTGTTTTGACATAGCTTCACTAAAATTTTCACCCATAGTTAGTTCATATATAACATTTCTAATAATTTGTTTATACTTATTTTGTTTGTATTGCCTAGATAAAATTCTAAGTGATTCAATTAAAGTAATACCAGACTTAATATATGTAGATAACTGAGTCAAAAAGAAAATTAAATCTTTTGTTTTAAATTTTGTTCTTATACTCTTACTTCTACCATATTTGAATTTTATCCACGGTGAAGTTTTAATACTATAAACTTCATAATTTTCACTCAATAAGAAAGAGTGAACTTCAACTTTTGAAAAAGCTTCATAATGACCTTTTATAATTTGCCCATCAACATTTTTAACTACATATTCATAAGGTATCTTTTCAACACTCTTTACAGCATCTTCTCCTTCAAAATTAATTAGCAATTCCTGATGTTCCATTTCATAACGGTTACGTTTATTTTTTACAAAAGTTAAATTGTCATACCACTTGTTAATATTTTCCTTGAAATTTTTAGGCAAATTATTTAATGCCCTAATGCCCTGTTGAATATAATCATTAAAAGTATGTTTTTCTATTTTAACATTCTTATTTATAAATTCATTTTTCTCTTTTAATTTTCTTTTTTCTTCCCTTTGTTTTCTTCTTTTTTCGTCTAACTGAGCCTTCTCAATTACTTTTCTCTCAAGTAATTGCTCTTTTTTTAATTTTCTAGCAATTTTTCTCTTTATATTTGCAACAGTTCTTTCTTCTCTATTTTTAGAACGTCTCTCTCTTGCTACTTTTGTTTTATCCCTTATTATTACAAAAGGAAAATATAAACCAAATATAAAATACTTTAATATTTTATATAAAGAAAAGCTAAGTAGTATAAATGAATTTAAAAAATACAAAACTGTTTTATCTAAAGAATTATATAATTTCATCGAAGAATAAACAATTCCATATAAGCAATATTTAAAAGTACTATAAATTGATTTATAAACTAAATAAGAGACAAACATAAAACCAATAAAAAAGTATTTAAAAGCACTATAAAAAGATTCACTTAAAAATTTTACAGTCTCAAAAATTCCTAAAAAGAACCATCTTATAACAAACAAAGGCGCTGCAATTATAGACAAAATAACATTTTTTTTCAAACAGCACCTCCCTATCTTAGATTACTATTAATTCAATTATAGCATACTTTAATTCTTTCATAAATATTTTTAGAGAATAAAAAGACTAAAATATTAATTTTAGTCTCAAATTAAAAAGCTCAACTTTTTTTAGTAAAATGCGAACTATATACTTTGATGGGATTTGATTAATTTCCTTTTTCTTAATTGATATTAAATAATTATAATAACCATCCGATTTTATTCTAGCATTTAAATAAAATAATTTCTTTCTTTTAAAATAAGTAATAACATACCATTTCCCATCAAAAACAGTTTTAATATCGTATATGTAATAGCCTTTCTGTTTTATTTTTTTTATTAATTTATCAACATCATTATTAGACTGAATAATTAAGTCATTATCTATTTTTCTTTTCAATATTTTCAATATATTTCTTGTTCCCATACCAGAAATAATAACAATACGATTTTTTATGTCAATACCATTAATACCATCAGCCTGTATTATTGGAATATTTAAATTACAAAGCTTAACATTATCAATAGCCTTATTAACACACCACTTATTTATGTCAGTTCCAATACAATCAATATTTCGTTCTTTATTTAAATAAATTTCTAGCAAAGCATGATCTGTTCCGACATTAATAATTAACGAATTGTCAGGGACTAGATCTGCTATCTGTTTAAGTCTTAATGAAAGCATTATTCACCCAAATAATCTTTTAGTTTTCTACTTCTAGATGGGTGCTTTAATTTTCTTAAGGCCTTAGCTTCAATTTGTCTAATTCTCTCTCTTGTAACTCCAAATAATTGACCTACTTCTTCTAGTGTCATAGACTTTCCATCATCCAAACCAAATCTTAAACGAATTACTTTTTCTTCTCTTTCCGTTAAAGTAAGTAAAACATCCGAAATTTCATCTTTAAGCATCTCATTAATAGTAAACTCCTCAGGACTCATATTACGTTCATCCTTAATAAAATCTCCAAGATGAGTATCATCTTCCTCACCTATTGGTGTTTCCAAACTAACAGGTTCTTGACTAACTTTAAAAATTTCTCTTACCTTTTCAGCCGAAATACCCATTTTAGCTGCCAACTCATCTTCAGAAGGCTCCCTATTTAATTCAAGAGTCAGTTGCCTTTGAATCCTAGCTAGTTTGTTAATTGTCTCGACCATATGAACAGGTACTCTTATGGTTCTAGCTTGGTCAGCTATAGCTCTAGTTATAGCCTGCCTAATCCACCAAGTTGCATAAGTACTAAATTTATAGCCTTTAGTAACATCAAATTTTTCAACAGCCTTCATCAAACCAATATTACCCTCTTGAATTAAATCAAGAAACAGCATTCCTCTTCCAACATATCTTTTAGCAATACTAACAACAAGTCTTAAATTAGATTCAGCCAAAATATCTTTAGCAGCCTGCTCTCCATTTTTAATTCTATCAGCCAAATCAAGTTCTTCCTCTATAGATAACAACTTAATTTGTCCAATTTCTTTTAAATACATCCTAACAGGATCATTTATAGTTAAATCTTTAGTTAAAATATTGTCGTCCAATAATATTTTTTCAGGTGCAGATCCCTCATCATCATCTTCGCCAGAAACAATTACAATATTATTTTCATTAAACATATTGTATAAATCATCTAATGTCTCAGCATCCATTTCTAACCCTTTTAAATTAGATGCTAATTGTTCATAAGTTATACAACCTTTTTCTCTTCCTAGTTTTAGTAACTCTTCTTTTCTCTCATCATAAGATTTTATTTCATTAATCATTGCTATCTCCCTTTAACTCTACTATTTTTTGTAAAATTTCTTTTTGCTTTTCTAAATCACAAGTTTTTAATTCTTCACGAAGTCTTTTTATTTCATAATTCAAATTATATTCATTAATTGTGTTAATATAATCATTAATCTCTTCTAAAGTATACTCATCCTTTAAATCTAAATCGATAATTTCTTTTAAATATCCATTTAATTCATCATCTAAACATGACATCAAATCAGCAATATTTATATCATTATTATCCTTATAAAATTTTAATACAGCTCTAGACAAAAGCCTAAATTTTAAAGTTGGTAAATATCCTGCTTTATGCTCATATAATTTAATAACTTCTTTACTATTTACCATATAATAAAGCAAATACATTTCAGCTTTTTGATACTTATTAAACTTAATTACATTTGGATGCTCTTCAACTATAATTTCTTTTTTTGCTAACTTTCTTCTTAGCAAATTACTATCAATGTTTGACTCTTCACTTATCTTATTAATAGTTACTTCTCTTAATATATCATCATCTATTTCATTTAAAGATCTAATAACCTCATTTAAATAATTAGCTTTATCTTCAACAGAATTCAAATTTTTACCTTTTTTATAATAGCTAAGTTTAAATTCAGTCACTGTCAATGGATTGTCTAACTTTTGTCTAAATCTACCTTCACCATATTTTAAAATATATTCATCAGGATCCAAGCCTTCTTCTAGCCTAACAATTTTTGGTATAACACCTACATTAATTAATTCCTTACTAGCACTTTCAGTAGCTTTTTCACCAGCTGCATCACCATCAAAACAAATAATAACATTTTTAGCCATTCTTTTAATTAAATTAGCTTGATACTTTGTCATAGCTGTTCCCATCAAAGCTATAGTATTAGTTATCTTGACAGAATGACATCTAATAACATCCATAAATCCCTCTAAAATAATAACAGCATCTTCTTTTCGTGCGCTATCCTTAGCTCTGTGGTAATTATATAAAAGTTCTCCTTTTTTAAAAAGTTCTGTCTCTCTTGTATTAATATACTTTGAATCACTCTTTTCATTATATATTCTCCCACTATATCCAATAACTTTACCACTAAGGTCACACAAAGGAAACATAATACGATTATAATAAATATCAGAATAACCGTAATCATTTTTTACAACAAGTCCTGTTCTCATAATATCTTCATATGAATACTTTTTGTTAACCAATAGATTGATTAACATTTTATAGTCTTTAAGAGATAAACCAATTTCAAAATCTTTAATTAACTTATCATCAATACTGCGATCATTCAAATACTTTTTAGCTTCTAATCCCTGTTTAGTATTAATATTATTTTGATAAAGCTTCAATGAAAAACCATATATATCATACAAAACTTGTAATTTGTTTACTTGCTTATCTTTTACACTAATATCAATATTAATATTTGCTTTTTCTGCTATTATCTTTACTGCCTCTATAAAGGAGATATTTTCATATTTTTGAACAAAATTAAAAACATTGCCCGATTCACCACAAGAAAAACATTTATAAATTTGTTTTTCTTTAGAAACACTCATAGATGGATTTTTGTCATTATGAAAAGGACAAATACCAAAATAATTCTTTCCGTGCGGTGAAAGACTTACATATTCTGATATAACATCAACAATATCAACACTTTTCCTAATTTCATTTAATTTATGCTCACTAATTAGTTCCATAATAGTACTCCTAAATAATTATACAAAAAAAAATACAATTTTCCTTTTTTCCATAACAAAATAAATAAAAAAAAGCCATTAAATAATGACTATTTTATTAAAAATGGTGTCCTGGGAGAGATTCGAACCCCCGACCGATGCCTTAGAAGGGCATTGCTCTATCCAGCTGAGCTACCAGGACAAATTCAAGAACAAAATGATTATACAACACTTTAAAACCTAATTCAAGCCTTTTTTAACTTTTTATATAAAAAAATCAACATATAATATGTCGATTAAAAATTCCAAATGTCCTCATCTGTTTCAGTTTCTTCTAAGTTTTCTGCTTTTTTAGCATCCTTCATAGAACTTTCTGTCCATATATCAGTAGGTTCTATTTTTAAATCTTCTTTCTTTTCTTCTATTTCTTTTGTCTCTTCTTTTTTTTCATCTTTAACAGATTCTAAAATTTCATTATTAGATGATTTTTTACCTTCATCTTCTAATTTTGGATTATTATCTTCTTTTTGATCCTCTAGCTTATTTTCCTCAGCATTATCTAAAGCTTCAGATTTTGTTTCTTTTACATCATCTTTTTTTTCTTCTTTATTTTTTTTCTTATCCTTTTTATTAAATTTATCTTCTTTAACATTGTCTGCAGTGCTGTTTTCCTTATTTTCTAAAGTTTCTGTTTCTTGAACATTTTCTTTTTTATCTTCTTTGAAATCGCCCAAAGGAACGCTTAATTCAGCTAATTCTGCATCACTAAGTTCAGGAGTATTATTTGTAGAAACTTCTTCTTTTTTAATAGTTTCTAGAGCCGGAGACTCTTCAACTTTTTTCTCTAAATCTTTATAAACAACATCATTTAATTTAATATTTTTAAGATTAACTACTTCTTCCTTTTTTTCTTCTTTAACTGGACTTATGTTTACTTTTCTTTCTGTCTTTTTATGACCAAAATCGGTTTTTTCTGCTATATAACCGATAATTATCATAATAACAAAAATAATTCCTAACATAGTCCACAAAATATTTTGTTCTATGAAAATCACACAAATCCCTCTTTCTTATTCTTACTAAGAGTTTACCATTAAATTCCCTTTTTGTAAACACCAAATTATTATCTATTTACATTTCCAGATAATCTTCACCTTTAAAAGGTTCTGTTTTTAATAATTCCTTATAATTTTGTTGTCTTAAAACTTCATATACCATTATAGCTACACAGTTAGATAAATTCAGAGCTCTAACATTACTAGTCATTGGAATTCTAAGACATCTATCCAAATAATTTTTTAATATTTCTTTAGGAGTACCTGTACTTTCTTTACCAAAAATTAAATAAATATTTCTGTTAGTATCACTATAATCAAAACTAGTATGTGGTTTTTTACCATATCTAGTTAGAAAATAAAAATCACCATCATTCTTACTTAAAAATTCGTCGAAATTTTCATAAATTTTATATTCACATTTATCAATATAATTAACGCCAGATCTTTTTATATTTTTTTCATCTAATGAAAATCCTAAAGGTTTTATTAAGTGTAAATGAGTCCCTGTTGCTACACAAGTACGCATTATATTTCCAGTATTCTGTGGTATTTCAGGCTCAAATAAAACTACATTTATCAAATTATCACTTCTATCCTATTAAAAATCACTTTCCACTACTCTGATTTCTTCTATTGTTACATCAGGTAGCTCAATATTTTCTTCCTCACATATTTGCTTAAATTTTTCTTTAAATAATTTTAACTCTTTTATTATGGTATCAGGATAAATTCTTTTACTCAACTTAAGTGCATTATAAAAGTCTAATATAGTAACGTAATCTCTATTATTATATACAGCTTGAGAAAACGCTTGAGCTAAAACAGAAAAAGCAACATCAGGGTACATTGCAGCTAATCCATAAACTCTTTTAAAAGGTCCTGTTGCTGAAACTATAGAGGTAATAAGCATTTCAGTCACAAAGTTAGTATATTTTATATAAGCTTTTGTTTTATATTCAAATCTGGGGATACTTTTCATTAAAATTTCGACAGTTGTTTCCTGAGTAGGTTCTTGTACCTCAATTCTCTCAAAACGCCTTAAAAACGCTCTATCACGAACAATATAAGCTTCATATTCTTCAGTAGTTGTAGCTCCAATAGCCTTCATATCACCTCTATCCAAAGCAGGTTTAAGTATGTTAGCTAAATCCATTGGGCCACTACCTTTACCACCAATTAAAGTATGAACCTCATCAATAAATAATATTGTTCTTGTAATATCTTTAAGTTCTCTCATCAAAACACTAATAACCATCTCTTCCGTATTATCAATAGTCACTTTGCCTAATAAAGAAGTTGAGTTAATTTTTATAATCTTATAGCCTTTTAAAGCTTCAGGAACCTCATTTCTTTGAATCAAATAAGCAAGACCTTCAACTATAGCTGTTTTACCAATACCAGCTTTACCAGTTAACAAAGCAGATTTATCAGGAGTAAGTAAAACAAGCATTAATTTTTTAATTTCATCATCACGAGCTATAGCTGGATTAGTTACATAAGTTCTACCAACTAATTCCTCACCATACATCTTAATAACACTAAATTTTTCTGGTTTTTCTTCTTTCTCAAAATCCACTACTTCAATATCATCAGCCATATTTTACTCCTTTATATATCCCCATTGTATCATTTTATCTTTAACGAAAGAATAATCTCTTGAACCAACTATCCTTGATAATGTATTCTCTTCCACACCATCTACAACATTAATAGTAGTTGGCGTTCCTGCATAATAAAAATAAGATTTCAGATTATTTATTTCATTTTCATCAGTTATTTTAGATATATCAATATATTTAACATCTATACCATATTTTTTATTAATTTCTTCTAAAGTCAATTTATATTCATCACAATGTGTACAATTAGATGAACCAATCATTAACATAAAAGATTCTTTATTATTTAACATATTAATTAATTCATCATAACTTACTTCTGTATAACCAACACCAGAATTTTTACAACCCGATATAATAAATACAGAAAATAAGATCAATAAAAATTGTATTGCTTTCTTCATTTGCTACCTTCTTATCATAATAATTATACATTGTATCAAAACAAAAGTAAAGAAAAAATCTTTACTTATCATCATCCATACTAAGTACAGAAAGGAAGGCTTCTTGTGGTATTTCCACACTGCCAACCATCTTCATACGTTTCTTTCCTTCTTTTTGTTTTTCTAATAATTTTCTTTTTCTAGAAACATCCCCACCATAGCACTTAGCTAAAACATTTTTACGCATTGCCTTTATATCAGCTCTAGATATTACTTTATTGCCTATACACGCTTGAATTGGAACTTCAAATTGTTGCCTTGGAATTAATTCTCTTAAATTATCCACAACAGACTTTCCTCTTTTATAAGCAAAATCTTTATGAACAATAGTACTTAACGCATCAACTGCTTCACCGTTTAGTAAAATATCCATTTTAACTAAGTCACTAGTTTTATAGCCTATCATCTCATAATCAAAAGAAGCATATCCTTTGGTAAAAGATTTTAATTTATCAAAAAAATCATAAACAATTTCTGAAAGAGGTATTTCATAATGAATATTAACTCTTGTTTTATCAATATATTCCATAGAAACATAGTTGCCTCTTTTATCTTGGCATAGCTTCATGATATCCCCTATATATTCATTAGGAGAAAATATATTAGTTTTAATATATGGCTCTTCAATAAAATTAATAAGTGTTCTATCAGGTAATTTAGAAGGACTATCAATATCTATCACACTACCGTTTGTCATATTAACTTTATAAATAACAGAAGGAGATGTTGCAATCAAATCTACATTAAATTCTCTTTCAATTCTTTCTTCAATTATTTCCATGTGTAGAAGGCCTAAAAAGCCACACCTAAATCCAAATCCCAAAGCTTTAGATGTTTCTGGTTCAAACTCTAAAGAAGCGTCATTTAATTTCAATTTTTCTAAAGCTTCACGAAGCTCTGGATATTTAGAAGACTCCACAGGATAAATTCCCGTAAATACCATTGGTTTCATTGGCTTATAACCAGGTAATGAAATAGTTGAAGGATTATCTATACTTGTTATAGTATCTCCCACTTTAACATCACTAATGCTTTTTATATTAGCCGATATATATCCTACCTCACCAGCAACCAATTCCTTTTTCTTACTTTCTTTTGGCGTATGGACACCAAGTTCTGTAATATCATAAGTAGCTCCTGTTGCCATCATTTTAACAACTTCACCAAGATTAACTTTTCCATTAATAACTCTAGTAAGTATCACTATTCCTCTATATGGGTCATAAAAGCTATCAAATATCAAAGCTTGTAAAGGTTTATCTACGTCCCCCTTAGGAGCAGGAATTTTTTCTATAATAGCATCAACTAATTCTTTAACCCCAAGCCCTGTTTTGGCACTTGTAAGTAAAATTTCTTTTTCATCAAATCCAAAAGTATCTATTAATTCTTTTTTTACTTTTTCTACATCAGCATTAGGTAAATCTATTTTATTAATCACTGGAATTATTGTTAAGTTACTATCTAACGCTAAATAAAGGTTGGCTAAAGTTTGTGCCTCAATTCCTTGTGCAGCATCAACTACTAATATAGCGCCTTCACAAGCAGCTAAACTTCTACTAACTTCATATGTAAAATCAACATGCCCTGGAGTGTCTATTAAATGTAATATATATTCTTCATTATTATATTTATATTTTAACTGAACAGCATTTAATTTAATAGTAATACCGCGTTCTCTTTCGATATCCATATTATCAAGTAGCTGGTCTTTTTTTTCTCTTTCACTAATAGCTCCTGTTAATTCAAGAATTCTATCAGCTAAAGTACTTTTACCATGATCTATATGAGCAATTATTGAAAAATTTCTTATGTTTTTGTTTATCATATTCTTCACCACTTAAAATATTATAACAGATATTATAAATATTTAATAAAAAAGAATTACAAAAGTAATTCTTACCTTAATAAAAATAGCATAGATACTACTGTTCCAATAGTTACTACCATGGTTACTATTGAAAGTAGTATTATATTTATAAAGCCATCATCAAATGTAATCGTAGAATGACCATTAGATTTAACTTTTACTTTTCCTCTTTCACTACCACCATCTACGATTTGACTATTAGCTTGTTGTTCTCTTTTAGCATAATCTAACATTGTTTGTAGTTCAGCTTTAGACTTACCAAAATCAGAGCCAGGAGCGGGGAAATTACTAGTTTGTTCTAATAACTGTTCTACTTGCATCATTTGATCACTTTCACGATTCCCAGTAGGTAACACATCCGCATTATTGACCTCAGGCGGCATAGCAAAATTTCTAGTGATGTCAACTAAAGTATTCTCCGCTTCATTTTGACCATTAAACCATTCAGCAAAAGAATTATAAGATGTTTCCAATACAATATCATCATTAAACGGAACATTTAAATTTCCTAACACTTGTTTTGCTTCTTTTGCTTCTTTACTAATTATTCCTTTTAAAGCAAATCTAGTATCTATTTCATCAATATGATCTAAGTCTTCATCACGAAAAGGTCTAATAATAGATATACGATTAGTATTAGCTAAAGTATTTAGCTTATCATTAGCTTTATTCTCTAAAACAAAAGTAATGTGTGGATAACCTATACTTTTTGGTACAACCAAATAAAAAGTTCCATTAACTAAATAAACATTACTTGTAACTGTTTCAAATAAATTAGTATAAACACTTTTATTTTCTAAAACATCAGCCATAATTATCACCCTATTCCTGAGTTATAGTTCCAGCACCTCTAGAATATTTAACTATAGTACCTTCACTGTCATAATTTATTTCAATGGACATAACATATCCATCTTCAGAACTTTCCTTAACAACCACTGCATTATTTTGATCTGCTTCATCAAGATAATATCCAGCATCTGCCAAATCAATTATATAAAGAGATGCATCTTCTAAAGTAACATCATCATATGTTAACCAAATATATTTGCCTGACGAGTTTATTCCTTCTTCTACATTAGTAATATTTCTTTCGCCAATAAGAGAATAAATTGAAGGAAACGTATCAGATTCTATTGTAATAACTGAATCTGTATTAGATATCTTAACCTTATTATTATTCATTAACATATTTGTAACAAACAACCCTACTGCAACTAGTGCTAAAACTATAGCAACCTTAAAACCTTTACTCATATCATTCACCTACTATAATAATACCACAAAAATAAAATATATAAAATATAATTCTATAAAAAAACTAACTATTTCTAGTTAGTTAAATATCTAATGGTGGAGAATAAGAGATTCGAACTCTTGACCCCCTGCGTGCAGGGCAGGTGCTCTAGCCAGCTGAGCTAATTCCCCAAAACAACAAAGTTATTTTAACATATTACATTTAAACATGTCAATATCTTTTTTAAATAAATTATGGTGCTCGTGAAGAGAATCGAACTCTTACATCAAAGATACACGATTTTGAGTCGTGCGCGTCTACCAGTTCCGCCACACGAGCAACAAAAAAATTATATCACATAATTAAAATATTGCAAATAGAAATCAATAAAAAAACAGGTAATTATATCTTACCTGTCGTAATATTATCAATAGAAATGTCTCTAGTATGCTTAATAGGATCCCATTTTACCTTTTTAGTATATAAACAAACGATATTAATAGGTATCCAAGTTATTAAAAAGAATGGAAAAGTCATAATACCAGTTAAACTATTTTTAACTTCTTTTTTATTATACTTAACAACAAATATAGCAATACCTACACTTAAGAAATAAGATAAAACAAAGAACACATATCTATAAGCAAACATAAACGCAAATAAATCATTAAGTCTTATACCAATCCAATTATAAACTAACAGTATTCCAAGTAATACCATACCAATTACTTGGCAAACTGGAGCTAAAAAGAATAGACTCATGTCAAAGCAAGCTAAACTTCTTTTTTTAATAGAAGCCTTAAATAACTTCCAAGAATATTTAACCAAACATTGATAAGTACCAATTGACCATCTTTTTCTTTGTTTCCAAGAAACTTTAAAATTAAATGGTTGCTCATCATATGTAATAGCATCTTCAACAAAAACAATTTGTTTACCATTTAAAGCACACTGAGCAGTAAATTCAATATCTTCAGTCATAGTAGATGGATTAAAACCATATTGTTCCAACACCGTTCTTTTAACCATAAAACCAGTTCCATTAATAGAAGCTGAGCCATTCATGCTCATTCTTGCTTTGCTAAAGAAAATATTTTGTCCCCAATAGAATAAAGAGTACCCACCACTAATCCAATTATCATTAGGATTTTTACTATCTCTAAATCCTTGAGCAACTTCATATCCTTCACATAAAGCATCATTCATTCTAGATAAAAAATTAGGATGAACAATATTATCCGCATCAAACACAATAAAAGCATCATAATCCTTTTTTAATAAAACATCAAAAACATGTTTTAAAACTTCACCCTTAGATGAAACCTTGTGTTTGCACTCAATAATACTAGCTCCTGCATCTCTTGCAGCCTGATCAGTATTATCAGTACAATTATTAGGAATAACATAAACTTCATATAAGCTTCTTGGATAATTTTGCTTTAACAAACTATCAACTAATTTGCCAATAACAGTTTCTTCATTTCTAGATGCCACTAATATAGCAATTTTATTCTTTGGCTTATGTTTTCCAATCTTAACTTTAGCTTCCCTAAAAATAAAAAGACCAGTTAAACCAAAATACAATCCATACAATAAAGTTGGAATAAATATTAAATAATATAATAATTGAAACATAAAGTCCCCTCTTTTTCTAATAGTAATTATAGCATATATAACTTTTTTGTCAAACTAAGTATTCAACCTAATTACTTACTATAAATACATATCTATCAACACCAGTTAAGTCTTTTTCTATAATAACAGATGAAGTTTTTAGATATCTTAAAGCAATTTCTTTTACTTTTTCACCTTGAGTTTCTCCAATTTCAAAAGCAATTAAATATTTTAAATTCAAATGACTTCTTATTTCACTTAATATTCTTTCATAAAAGCTAAGTCCCTCATCATCAGCATATAAAGCAATATGAGGTTCATTATTTTTAACAACTTCCATAATTTCTTCATCTTTTGCAATATATGGTGGATTACTAATTATAACATCATACGTTTTATCAACATTAGAAAAAATATCACTTAAAAAGAAATTAACATCACTATTATTCAATAAATTATTTTCTTTAGCAACCTCTAAAGCATCTTTACTAATATCAACAGCGTCCACAATAGCTCCAGTTTGCTTACTCAAAGTAATAGCAATACATCCACTACCAGTTCCAATATCTAACATGGTAACATTATAATCAAATAAATTATTAATATATTCAATAGTTTTTCTAACTAATTCTTCTGTTTCAAATCTTGGAATTAAAACACTATTATTAACCTTAAAATCATATCCATAAAAATTAACATCGCCAACTATATATTGAACAGGAATGCCCTCTTCTAATTTTTTTAAAGCATCATTAATGTCACCTTTATAATATTTTCTTAAATACTCTTCTTCCATTATTCTCCTCTTAATAATCTGTTTTGATCTTCTGTTATTAAAGCCTCAATAATTTCATCAAGTGCGCCTTCCATTATTCTATCAAGCTGCTTTATAGTTAAGCCAATTCTATGATCAGTCACTCTATTTTGTGGATAATTATAAGTTCTAATCTTCTCTGATCTATCTCCACTACCAATTTTATTTTTTCTTTCATTGCCTTCTTTTTCTTCTTTATCACGAAGCTCTTTTTCATACAACCTTGTTCTTAACATTTGCATACAAGATTCTCTATTTTGAATTTGGCTTCTTTCATTTTGACAAGTTACAACAATACCTGTTGGAATATGTATTATTCTAACAGCAGAGTCTGTTGTATTAACCCCTTGACCACCATGACCACCACTTCTAAAAATATCAACTCGAATTTCTTCATTCTTGATTTCTACTTCAAGCTCTTCAGCTTCAGGCATAACCAAAACAGTGGCCGTTGAAGTATGAACTCTACCTTGAGCTTCTGTTTCTGGTACTCTTTGAACTCTATGAGCACCACTTTCATACTTAAGTTTAGAATAAACATCTTTTCCCTTTACCTTAAACTCAATTTGCGAAAATCCTCCCATTTCACCCTTTTCTTCATTTAAAATTTCATACTTCCATCCTTGTTTTTCAAAGTATTTTGTATACATTCTAAATAAATCACCAGCAAAAATATTAGCCTCATCTCCTCCAGCAGCTCCTCTAATTTCAATAATTACATCTTTTCCATCATTAGGATCTTTTGGAAGTAATAAAACTTCTATTTCTTTTTCAAGCCCCTCTTTTTTAACAATTAACAAATCTAATTCTTCTCTAGCTATTTCACACATTTCGCTATCTCTTAACATCTCTTTAGCATCTTCCATGGCTGTAAGTACCTTCTTATATTCAACATACGCATTATATGCGTCTTCCAAAGAAGACTGCTCTTTAGTTAAAGATAAAGTTTTCTTAATATCAGATATAACTTCTTGACTAGTAAGTAGACCAGTTAATTCATTATATCTTTTTGTAATAGCTTCTAATCTCTCTATCATATTTTCACTCATTTCCTTCAATGATTATACTATAAATTAATCCCTATTGACAACAAAATTACTATTGCTAGTAATTTTCTTCGCCCCTATTTTTAAATTGTAAAACAATTGGTGTACCTTCAAAATCGAAAGATTCTCTTATTTTATTTTCTAAATATCTTTCATAAGAAAAATGTACAAGTCCCTTATTATTAACTGATATATTAAATGTTGGAGGACAATTATTTGCCTGATTAACAAAATATATCTTAAGTCTTTTACCTTTATAAGAAGGTGGAATATTTAATTCATAAGCTTCCCTTATTACATTATTAAGTAAACTTGTAGCGATTTCCTTCTTACTATTATTATATACTTTAATTATTTCAGGCATTAAAGTATGAATCCTCTTTTTAGTTAAAGAAGATAAAAATACTATAGGAGCATAAGGCATAAATTGAAAATTATTTCTAATATCCTTAATAAACTTTTTCATATTCTCATCTTTATTATCAATTAAATCCCACTTATTAACAACAATTACAATAGGCTTACCTGCTTCAATCGCATAGCCTGCAATATGCTTATCATGTTCAATAATACCTTCTTCTGCATTTATTACTAAAACACAAACATTACATCTATCAATTGCCTTCATACTTCTTAGTAAGCTATATCTTTCAATAGACTCATATACTTTACCCTTTTTACGCATTCCCGCTGTATCAATAACAGTAAAAACTTCTTCATTATAAGTAAAATCAGTATCAATAGCATCTCTCGTTGTTCCAGCAACATCACTTACTATTACACGTTCCTCATTTAACAAAGCATTAACCAAACTACTTTTCCCTACATTTGGTCTACCAATAACTGAAAACTTAATTTTATTATCTTCTTTTTCTTCTACCTTTTTAAAATCTTTAGTTATTTCATTTAATAAATCAGTAAAGCCCATATTTTGCTCACCACTAACAGGATAAATATTATCAAAGCCTAACTCATAAAAATCATACATATGACTTTTATACTCTTTACTATCTATTTTATTAATAACCAAAATAACCTTTTTATTACTTTTTCTAAGCATCTTTTTTACTTCATGATCATTTGCTGTTAAACCTTCTTTGCCATCAACAACAAATAAAATCACATCAGCTTCATCAATAGCAAGTTCAGCTTGAACCTTTATTTCATTATTAAATATAGCATTATCAACATCTATACCGCCAGTATCAATCAAATGAAACATAAAATCATTATAATTTACTGTCCCATAAATTCTATCTCTAGTAATACCTGGAGTATCTTCGATAATAGACACATTTTTTTTAACTAGACGATTAAAAATAGTTGACTTACCAACATTAGGTCTACCAAGTAACGCAACAACGTTTTTTCTCATAAAATTCACCTCAAAATCTCGTGTATTATAGCACACTTTTCAAATTAAAAAAAGATTATAAAAAATCTTTTATATTATTCTCTCTATTTTATCATATACTTCATTTCTACCCATTTTAGTTATATTAGAAAACACTATAAAATCGTCTCCTACAACTAAATCTAAATCATTTAAAATAACACTTCTTTGCTTTTGATATAAAGAATTAGAAACCTTATCAGATTTAGTAGCTACAATCGTAACTGGCAGCTTATAATGTTTCAAATAATTATACATCATAATATCATCTTGACTAGGTTTATGTCTAAAATCAATCAACATAAAAACTTGCTTTAAATTTTTTCTATTTACTAAATAATCTTCCATCATTAAACCAAATTTTTTTTGCTTTTTTTTACTTAAATTAGCATAACCATATCCTGGAGCATCAACTAAATAAAAATCTTCATTAACTAAATAAAAATTAATCGTTTGTGTTTTCCCAGGATTAGCTGAAGTTCTAGCAAAATTTTTTCTATTTATTAAAGTATTTATAAAACTACTTTTACCTACATTAGATCTTCCAACAAGTAAAAACTCGCATTTTTCATCAGATGGATATTGACTTCTTCTAACAGCGCTAATTACTAATTGTGTACTATTTATTTTCATAAAATTCACCTGCATTTATCAAGATTAAGTATAACATTACTTATATGTTTTGTCAAAGAATACATTACTAAATAAAGAGATTCAAAAACTCTATCAAAAGACCTACAATAACACCTGATAAATAAACAATAGATATAATTGTTAAATTGTCTTTCATATTTTTATTAACTCTAAATAAAATCATTAAAGCAACGCCACTTCCAGTTAAAAGGCCAGCCATCGCACTTCCAAAAGTAATAGCTCCATTAATGTACAATTCTGTTATAACAACAGACGCCGCACAGTTAGGAATAAGACCAATTAAGCTTGATATAAAAGGCCCAAGTAAACTTCCTCTTAAAAAGATATCAGCTATTTTATCTTCACCCAAATAATAAATAACAGTATTTAAAACAAAAGAAACTAATACAATAAATCCCAAAATATTAAAAGTATGCTTCAAACTAGATAAAAATATATTATTATCTTCATCACAATGACAGTGCTCGGAAGCACAAAACTCTTCAACATTACTCTTTAAAGATTTTCTTTTTCTAAAAATAAAATCAACAATAAAGCCAATTACAATACCTACTATAACTTTTAAAACAATTATATTAAATATAACACTGCCACTAGCTCCACTAGTAAGTAGTATTGGTAACATCTCATCCGATGTAGATAAATAAACAGAAACTAAAGTACCAATTGAAATAATTCTTGCTGCATATAAATTAGTAGAAGCTGCTGAAAAACCGCATTGTGGGAAAGCCCCTAGCACACCACCTATTACTGGCCCTAGTTTTCCTGATTTTTGAATTAAACTTTTACTTTTATTACTAAGTTTATGTTCAAAATATTCCATAACAAAAAACGCAAAAAATAAAAAAGGTAATATTTTAATTCCATCTATTAAAGTATCATAAATAACATCTACCATAAAAACTCCTCCACAGTATTTTAACATAAAAAAACTAGATAAACTAGTTATTTAACAAATTCTTTTAATTCATCCAATCGCATAAAACCAATAGCTTGCTTATCAACTTTTCCGTCCTTAAATAATATAACAGTTGGAATAGAGGTTACATTATATTCATAAGCAATAGGCTCCTTATCAACATCAACCTTTAATATAGTTATATCAGTATCTTTTTCCAAATTTTCTAAAACTGGTCCTAACATTTTACAAGGTCCGCACCAATCAGCATAAAAATCTACTAAAACCTTACTATTTTTTTTAATCTCTTCATTAAATTCACTTGTATTAACATGTTTTATCATATAAATTCCTCCTTCATGATTAAATTTTAACACTTTAAAATAAAATTTTCAGTGACTTTGTCACAAACATGATATAATATTAATTGGTGAGGTTATGGATATAGAAAATATAATTAAAGTGTGGGAAAAAATAGATTTAAAACATCAAAATATGATAAAAAAAGCTTTAACAATAAAAATATATAAAGCAAATGATATTATATATCAAAGTGGATTTGAATGTTTAGGACTTACCATTATAAAAAAAGGCACTTTAAGAGCTTATATGAATTCATATAACGGAAAAGAAATAACTTTATACAAACTATCTGATAATGATATATGTTTGTTTTCAAATAGTTGCTCAATAAAAGATTTAACTCTAAATATTAATATCATGACTATTACAGATACCGAAGTATATATTATTCCAACTAACATTTACAATATTTTAATGGGTGAATCAAATGAATTTGCTAACTACATAAATAACATTTTAACCAATAGATTTAAAGAAGCAATGTGGACATTTGAACAAACCATTTTTTATAATTTAGAATCTAGAATAGCAACCTACCTATTAGAACAAAATAAAAATGTAATTAATATTACTCATGAAAAAATAGCTAACGAATTAGGAAGCTCCAGAGAAGTAATAAGTAGAATACTTAAAAAAATGGAAACAAACAACATAATCAAATTAGATAGAAATAATATAACAATATTAAATAAAAATAAATTACAAGATCTAATACAATAAAAAAAGAATAAGAAATTAAGCCTTCTTATTCTTTTTTCTATTTGCGTATTGTTTACTAACTAGTTTAACTTTTTTCCCTATCTTTGTTATAAATTTCTTTTTTACTCCCTCAGGTAAATTAGCCTTTACTACTTTCATACACTCACCTCCGCGCTACAAAACATTATAACACTTTTTCTTTAATTAAAACAATAATTATTTTATTAATTTAACTACATATTTATTTAAATAATACATTGCAGTTATTAAAGCGATTAATAATAGATAAATGAAAAACAAATAATAAAATTGACCATATTGATAAAAATAATCAAGCACTAAATTATTTGGTGATTTTAATAAGTACATAAAGTTTGAATTAGTCAAATAATCAAATATATAAACAATAACAATTCCAACAAAAGAAACTACATAATATATAAATAAATCCTTTTTAGTTATATAAAATTTATAATTAATTAACAAATAAATTGTACCCATAATAAGCATAGTATGACTCATTATAAAAAACATTGCTCTAAGTAACCCTGGATACATATGAGTAGAACCTGGCATTAATATTACAGATAAAGCAGTAGGAATTCCTATTAAAAAATTAAAAACAAATAAATTCCTGTTTGGTTTAAATAAACAAATAATTAATAAAATCAAATTAATATGACAAACGTGCAAAGAAACAAGATCTAATATATTAAAGTCACCAATATACATATCAAAAATATATCTTACACTTCTAATTACAATGATAGAAATTACTAAATAAATACTAACTTTTTTCACATTTTTACTTTTTAAAGATAAAGCAATGAAAAATAAACCAATAGATATAGCAATCAAAATTGATAAAATATGATAAAATCCAAATTGTTCAAAATTATCAATCATACTATTTTTCTATTCTTGTTAAAGAAGTAGGCACACTACCAACAAATACTACTTTACCCTCTTCTACTTTAATACTGTCAAAAGAAGAACCTGTTTTCTCATTATATGTTGCCATCATATTATTAAGTCCATCAGCAACTGTGCTTATAGCCTCATCACTATTAATATAATCACTTGAGACAGGAATACCCTGTACTGTAGCACTATCTATTGAAGCAGTCACTTTATTATTAATAACAGAACCACTAAATTTAATATATAAATTTAAATTATCAGGAACAAGACCTAAAGCTGGTATTTCTTTTTCAATATCACTTCTTGTAACTTCACCATTTAATAACTCTCTTAAAAAATAATCTACATTAACAGACGCTACAGCTTCAACTGTATTATCATTATTTATTCTTATTTGAACATTTTTAACCGCATAATATCTTGGCCTATCTTCATTAAAGAAAGCCGTAATTTCTTCACTTGTAAACTCTACATTTACTTTACTAGTTGCTCCATATACATAAGTATAATCATCAATACTTTCTCCGGTTGGAACTGCATCTTTAATATAATTTAGCTTATTTAAAATACTCACATAATCGGCCTCACTATACTTAATACCCAAACTTCTAGTCCAAATAAGACCTGGAAAGATAAAACCTAATGAAACAATAATTAAACCAATAACTAATAAAAATATCACTATCCCTTTTAAAAATTTATGTTTCATTTTTGGCTTTTCTACAACCTTTACCTCTTCTACAATCTCTTCCATATAATCCTCCTAACCATATTATATAAATAATATTCTCATTTAGCAAATTACTTAACTCTATAACTCAAAAGCATATCTTTATCACTATCAGATACTCTATAACTATCCCTGCATTTACTTATCCCTTTATTAATTGTAAATTTATTCAAATTATGATTTTTTAAAAAAATTAAAGTTTCATCTCTTCTTTTGATAAATATTTCACACAATAGCCAGGCATTCATCATATTAACATAGTAATCTTCTTCATATTTAAACTCATTCATAATATCAAATATTTTTTCAATATAATTATCATTATCTATAAATTCAAATAAAATAAATAAACCAATTCTTCTAACAAATGGTCTCTCATCCTTAACATATTCTAAAGATAAATTATAAAATTCTTTTTCATTGTGCTTAACATCAAACGATAACAAGTCCGTTAAAGCCCAACTATCAATCATATTTACATAAATTGATAAATATTTTACTTTCAAATCAAAATCTTTTATTTTATTGATTATAAATCCATAAATAGCAACCTCTTCATAACAACTATTTTTATTTAATTTTAGAAAAGATTCATAATTTCCTTTAAATACTAAACTTGCTATTTTTTTTAAATCTGGAGAAGATAAAGCTAAAACCATTTTATTTGTATTAAGAATTCTTTTTGTCCAGTCAATTTTATCAACATTACTTAAAGATTTTAAATAAAGAATAAAATCTTCATAACTTTCTTCATCCCAAAACTCTTTTTTTAAATCCATTTATATCACCTCTCTTATTATAACAAAAAAACTTAACATTTAAATATTAAGTTTATAATTTTTATTCATGGTAATATACATCTACACCTTTAGATATTAAAGCACTTATTTGTATTCTACTAGCTATTTTAGCATCCAAATTTTCATATATACGTAACTCTTGTAAATTTTCAAATCCCATTATAGCCGATAGATCAGAAACATGGTTATAAGATAAAACTAAAGTTTCTAAATTTGTATCAGAGCTTAATGAGGAAATATCAGTTACCTGATTACTCTGCAAATTCAAACTTGTTAATTTAATTTTACTTGCTAAACTACTTATATCTGAAATACTATTATCATTTAAAGATAAAGACTCTAATTCATTTAGATTTTTTAAAACTAAAATATCAGTTACTCCACATCTAGATAAAGTCAAATGAGTAAGATCTTCAAAATTTTTAACAAAATCAATTCCTTCAATATCATCTTGAATAAAAGTAAGAGTTCTTAAACTAGGCAAACTATTTAAAGTTATTTTATCCTCAATAGATCCATAACTTATAGCTATATAGCTTAGTTCAGGCAACCCATTTAAAGGATTAATTGATTTAAGATTATTATATAATATAGAAATACTAGATAAATTTTTAGCATACTCCAGTCCTGTTAAATCACTTATTTCCCCATACTCATTATTTTTATTAATATTTAATGAATGAACCTCAAGCATGTCTGAAGCTAGAATATCACCAGTTGCCTTATCAAGTTTTTCCCTTATCATAGCCTCTAAATTAACATCCTTAAAAACTACTACTTCATCTAAGTTTTCATTTTCTTCTACAGTTTGACTATCTCCCATATCATTTTCAGTAATAACCTCATCACCACATCCAGTTAAAAAAAATACAACAAAAAATAGTAGAACAAATTCTTTCCAAAATTTCTTCAAAAAACATCACCTCTAAAAATATTATATCAAAAAAAATTCGATATTAAAATATCGAATTATCTAACATTGGCTTCTACTTCAGTAACTTTACCAGTTAGAAGTGCTGGCTCTGGTTCTGATGCAACAGGCATATTACCTGGCATAGTAACACCAAAAGGATTTGTAGCTGGGTTATTTACATTTGTATCTAAAGATTCATATTTTCCATTTATTCTACTAACAGCCTCTGTTAAATCTCTAGAAAGTTCAGTATTAACCTTTTGTTTTCCTTTTAATAATTGAAGCTCTTGCGCTAATGATCTATTTTCTTTTTGAACAGCCGCTAATTTCAACAATACATCAGCTTGGCTAGCCTTTATACCAGAAATTTGAGAATCTAAATTATCTATTCTCTCATTAAAACTAGACGGATCATAAGTAGGAACAACAAGCATATCTTCACCGCTTTTTATGCGTTCTTTATTTTGTGCTACAGTATCAGCTACAGTAGCTCTATGCTCTTGCCTACTATCTCTTTTTTCATTTTCAACAGTATTAATTTCTTCTTTTTTAGCACTAATATCTTTACTATAGTTACTAACTAAGCTTCCATAATTTGATTCTGAAATTGAAAGGTTAGATTGTCTTTCCTCTATTTCAGAAATTCTACTACTAATATCAATTCCTTCATCAGCTAATTCTTTAAGCTGCTGAATATCTTCACTTAATTGTTGAACATCTTTTACCGCTCTTACATTAAGAACTTCGCCCTGAGTTATTCCCTCTACATTATCAAGATTTGGAGTAGTTCCAGTTAATACCCCTCTAACTTTAAGATCTAATTTATTTAATCCTTTAGCTAGACCGTTAAAAAGGCGTACAACATTTGCTTGTCTATTTAGTGATTTTAAATTTTGAGCCTCTAATTCTTTTTCTAAAGCTCTAATTCTTTCTTCATATTTTGCAGATTTAGAATCTAATCTATCCTTTTTATCAGCATAAATTTCAGCGTTTTCAAGGTCTATTTCTGTTTTATCAAAAGATTCCGTAGCAGTATTAAAAGTATTTGCTGCTTCTCTTCTTACACCTTGTTGTGTGTTCCAATTATTTTGAGCATTAATTACTCTATCCTCTAGCTTTGCACTAAGTCCTTCATTAACTTCATCTTTTCTAGATGCCATACGACCAACCAAACTAGCAAATTTGTTAATTAATTCGCCCTTAATTTGACCAGGCTTAAACTTGCCTAAAAAAGAACGACCTTTTTGTTTCTTACTTTCAGCTATTGTCTTCTTTAACTCTTCTAATTCTGCTTCTTTAGCTACTTTTTGCTCGTCAGTTAAAGCCATTTCTGGATTAAGTGAATCCAATTCACTTTTCAAAGAATCTAATCTTGTTTGTTAATTTTGTATCTTTTTTTCTTGTGATTCAGCCCTACTTAAAGCCATTTTTTGCATAAGTGCTATAGTGGCAGCACTCATAGTACCTAAACGTGTCCCTACTAGTGGAGTAGTTGAACTTTGTGGCATATTATTCCCCCTCCTTTGATAATCCATTCAAACTATTAAACATTTCATTAACAAATTCTAAATCTTTTGCGTCAACGATTTGTTCAAACATAACACTACCATTTACTTCTTTTCTAATTGCCGAAAAAATTTCAGCACTATCTGTTCCTATTTGATCTTCATATGCATAAAAAACAAACTCTTTACCATTCTCTTCATTTCCAAATTCAGATAAAATAACACATCTTTTTTCTGTTCCATCTGAAAGCTTCATTTTAAAAACCTTACTATTCATAAAATCCCTCTTTCTTTTATCACAATTTTACCCTTTTTCCAATAATTTGTCAATTTAAAAAGCAAATATATTATTTTGTATTTACATATATTAAATTCTTTTTTATCGCATATGGAACAACTTCATTTTTTAAAGTATTAGATAACAAATTGTAATCATCATCAATTCCAAACCACATAAAAGATTGAATTTCATCTGAAGTAAGCAATTCACCTTTTATATCATCATTATATTTAAAAACATGCATATGAATTTTCAAATTAGGATCACTTGTTGCTATTTCTATAAAATCCATTACAAATACAAACTTATTTAAATCTAAAATAACATTATTTCCTAATTCTTCAACACATTCTCTATAAGCCGCATCTTTAATACTTTCCCCAACTTCTACTTTTCCACCAATCATTTGAAAGGTTGATCTTTTTCTTGGCTTATCAATCAACAACTTTCCTTCCCTAAAAAACATAGTTCCTACAACATCCATTATTTTCTTTTCCATAAAAACCTCATTCAATATTTTCTAAAATTATTTATAATCTCCATTCCATTCTTTAATAAAAACGTCAACATAATTTTTCATAAAATCAATTTTATCACTAGCTAGTATTTTTGCTGTCTTAGTGTTCATATTATCACCTAGTTTAAATAATTTATGATAAAAATGATGTATTGTAGAAGCCTCTATATCAGAATCTTCAGAATAACTATCATCGGTTATTAAAGGGATGTTGGGGTTATACATGTTCACTCCGTGTGCTCCTCCATAGTTAAATGTCCTTGCAATACCAATAGCTCCAATAGCATCTAAATTATCAGCGTCTTGCAATATTAAAGTTTCAATGTCTTCCACCTGTTTTACATTCTTATCCCAATTATAAACCTCGTGATATTCAATAGCATGCATAACCAAAGAAAGTTTATCTTTAGGAAAATCAACACTATTTAATATTTCTTCTATTTTTGATAAAGACTCTTTAGGTGTACAATATCTACCCTTTTCATTTTGCATAATTCTATGAATATCATGTAGAAAAGTAGCTACTCCTATAACTAATTCATCTCCACCTTCATATCTTTGAATAAATAAAGCATTCTTCATAGTTCTTTCTAAATGACTAATATCATGACCAGAAGACTCTTCTTCAAATATTTCTTCCACTATTGGCCTTAATAATTCAATATAATTATCTAATATTTTCATAAACTCACCTCTATAAAAATTTTTCTAATTCACAAATATCATCAATTCTTACAGAATTGCACTGTTTAAGTACATCATCATTATACTGTTTATTATGATAACTTGTAACCAAGAAATTTTGCCTACCAATCATATCTGAAAGACTATCGCCAACAGCATAATCAAAATCAAAAATTTTTTTGTCACCTACAAATAAAAACTTTGAATAACCCAAGAAGCCAAAATTTTTTCTTAAAAATTCAAACTTTCTTTTTAAAAAAACGGATGAACTTTCTTCTAGACCCGGAAAGAAATAAGTACTGGCAATATAAACATCATAATCTTCACTTAATTTGTGTAATAAATCAATTGTCCCTTCCTTTATAAAGCCAAAATCATATAAATTTTTGTCAATTAAATATTTATCAAAAAGTGGATCGTTAATAAATTGATTAATATATCTACCATCACTAATCTCATCTAAATTAATTTCTTTCTTTAAAAACTCTTCTGCAATACCTTTCATAGCTTCAACTAATAATGTATCGTCTAAATCAAATACTATTCTTTTCATATATTACCTCTAACAGCATTATAACATACTTAAAATTGATATTTTTATATAAACGTGCTAAAATACTAGTAATTAAGGAGGAATTATATGACATTACAAGAAATACAGTTTTTACAAAAAATAACTGGAGTTAAAGGATATGTTGATGGTATGAAAGCTGTTGAGCCAGGATACTTTTATGACAATATTGGAGAATTTGCTCAACTAAAAGCAGAACAAGCAAGATTAGGTGCCAATAGTCGTCAAGTAGAAGAAATATTACTTTATTTAGGTGATGATATCATAACACGTAAAAAAAGAGAGCAAGAACTTTCACCAGAAGAAATTGCATTTTATAAAAAAATTGTTGGTATCAATTCATACATAAGAGAAACAAAAACAAATAATCCGAATTGGATTTTTGATAATATGGGTGAAGTAGAAATTCTACTAGGTGAATTAACTAAGTTAAATACACAAGATCCATATATACTTGCAATTATGCATACAATTACAACTGAAATATTAAAAAAAATTACCCAACTATTAGGACCAGAAGAATCTATTCAATCAGTAGCCGAGTATCAAGCTAGGTTAACACAATTAGGAATAAAGCCACTCCAACAAAAAGATAAATCTAAAAAATAATACTTAAAAGTATTATTTTTTTATAATCATCAAATATTAGAATTATACATAATAGCTTCTTTAGGAAAGCTGTTTTTACCTAACAATAGATTTTTACTTACTTTTTCTTTATATATTTCATTAGCAAAATCTCTAATAACACTAACAATTTCATCCACTAATTTTCTATCAATATTATATTTTACACATTCCTCATCAGTAATAACGATATCCCTAAAGTGAAATTCAAAAAATTTATCTGCTAAGTTTTTTCCTTCGGCTATTTTTTTAAATTACTCATATTTTATCCTCCCAAAAAAGCAGACATAATAATACCGCTCGTCAACTTTATTATAATACAATTCTATATTTCAGCATCTTTACAAATTATTATATTAAAATGTCAGCAATACATAAATAGTGGTCTGATAGATTCTCTATTTTTTCAACTCTGATTTTCTTTATTTTATCACTTATTAATATATAATCTAATTTTCTACCATCATTGTAATATTTGCCTTCCATAATAGTAGCAGGAGTTGTAGCACCAGTTATAATATCATGCACTTTAGTGTTTATTTCAGGAATTAAATCAAATAAAACTTCTGTATTAAAATCTCCACAAGCTACTAGCGTTTCGTTATTATCAATAATTTTACAAATCAAATCAGAAAGAGGCTTATATGATTGAGGAAAATCTTCGGCCTTTTTATCAAATGGAGCAAATGCTATTGCATGCCCAGTTATTACATTAATAACCTTTTCATTAATGTTGACTTTTGCTAAAACAATTCCTTTATCAAACGATTTGTATCTTTGGCCAGTCTTACTCATTTTTGTTAAATTCGGATTTTCAAAATATGTTTTCTGTTCATTAATTATATTATACTTAGAAAATATTGCTACCCCAACTTTGCCATTTTTAAATAAAAAAGAAGGCGAGGTCTCATGCATAGAACAAAATTTTAATCTTGTATTATTAAAAATATAATCTTTTAACAAAAATTTTCCTTCAATCTCAACTGGAAATTCTTGAAAACAAACAATATCTAAGTCATATATATTTATTTTTTCAACAATTTGTTTAATTAAATCTGTTTCTTGATAACAATTTGGTTCCTTTACTCCATCACTTAAATTCCAAGAAGCAGAAATACCTTCGCTAACATTCCAAGTTGCAATTTTTATAATTTTTTCTTTCATAATACCACCGTTATCATTATAACAAAAAAACTATAAAAAATAAATTTTATAGTTTTATATTAGCAGCAAACTCACCTAAAAAATAGACAGTGTTCGCATAATCACTAATTGGCACCAGTGGTTAAGGAATTACCAAATTTTATTATTCACCTTTATAATAATCAACTTTAGAATCTTTTTTATAAAAATCACTTGATACATTATGAATAATCACACCAATTTTATTTGAATTAGGATATTCAATAATATCTGGAGAATTTGTTGTATCAAAATCTATATATTTTAATATATTGGCGTTAGATGTATTTACTATTTTATGTCCGCCATTAATACCTGGAGGAAAAACAATAATGTCTCCATTTTTAATATTTGTTTCTCCATTTATTGTTATTATCTTTCCTTCTCCTTCTATAATATAGAATGCCTCTGTATTACACATATGATAATGATATGGATATGCAGATTTCAAAGGTTCTATTTCGTAGATACAAATATGGCACTGGTTAAAATCACTTCTTTTTGTTATTTCCTGTTTACTAAATTGATATTCGCTATTTTCTTTTTTTGGCTTTTTTGGAATTTCTTTTTCATTTAAAATAATTATTTTATCATTCATTGTAATCATCTCCTATAAAAATTATAATATAAAAAGAGGTTCCTATCAAACGGGTTCCTCTTAACATACATTATGGCAGGGATGGAGAGAATCGAACTCCCAACAGTGGTTTTGGAGACCATTATTATACCATTTAACTACACCCCTATAATTAGGCACAAGAAGATTGTAGCACACCAAAAATTAAAAGTCAAAAGAATTATACTTTATATATAAAATAAAGCATAACTTATTGTTTTTTTAAATAAATTTTGTTATTATTGTATATAGACGATGGAAGGAGAACAAAAATGAAGAAAATTATCGTTTTAAGTATGTGTGGATTATTATTACTTACAGGGTGTGGAAAGACAATACCTGTACTAGAAAATGGAAAAGAAGTTGTTGCTGAATTAGACGGGAAGCAAATAACTACTGAAGAATTATATGACCAATTAAAAGAAGATGGCGGAACAACAGCAGTTGTTAACATGATTGATGAATATATAATGTCTCAAGAATTTGATGACGAAGATGCAGCAAAATCATATGCTGATACACAATATTCATATTTAAAAGCCCAATACGAAGCTTCAGGAGAAGATTTAGATACGGCTATTCTTCAATATTATGCTAGCGTTCAAGAATTCAAAGACATGATCATAAAAGACTACAAGAGTACTCAAGTAGCTAGAAAATACTACGAAGAAAATTTAACAGATGATGAAATAAATGAATATTATGATGATAACATTTATGGAGCAATGACAGTTAGACATATCTTAATAATTCCTGATACTACTGATGACATGACAGATGATGAAAAAGCTGCTGCAAAAGCTACTGCTCTTACAACAGCAAAAGACCTAATTACAAAATTAAACAACGGTGCTGATTTTGCAGAACTAGCAAAAGAAAACTCTGCAGACAGTACAGCAAGTAATGGAGGATTATTTGAAAACTTTAAAAAAGAAAACACAGATGCAGCATTCTGGCAAGCATCATACAACTTAAAAGATGGTGAATATACTAAAACACCAGTAGAAAGTGCTTATGGATATCATGTAATATTAAAAGTAAGCTCAGAAGATAAACCTTCTCTAGAAGATTCAAAAGATACAATAGTTGATGCATTAGTTGATGAAAAGATGGATGAAGACAACGCTGTTGATCTAGCATGGATTAAAATCAGAGAAAAATATAATTTAAACATTGTCGATTCAGACATTGAAGGCGAATACAAAGATACAATTGGTACAATACAATAAAACAAGAACTCAAAAGTTCTTGTTTTTTTCTATAACCCCATTAATAGAAGCTGAGTCAAAGCCTTTTTGAAACAACTTCTCTTTTATTTTGCGATATAAATCATTTCCTTCAAATTTTCTAGATAACTTATTATATAACTTACTAAACTCACTATTTATAATATCACTACTATTATCAACATAACTTTCAAATACATCAATAATCATATCTCTACTAAAGCCATTATTAACTAAAGAAATAAGTAACTTTTGTTTCAACATATAATTAGAATGCTTATGATTATTTTTAACCTTATTTGAAATAATTCTTTTTAACTTATCATATAAAATATTGCTATCAATTTTAGATAATTCATTCAGAACAATATCCATAGATATACCTAAATCCAATAATTCACTTTTAATCTTATCTGGCCCATTATTTGATAAATATAATCTATCCGAAACATAGGCTTTAGCAAATCTAACATCATCTAAAAGACCTATATCTTTTAACTTAGATAATATCTCATCCTGTTCTACTTTACTTAGTTCAGTAGATATTAAATAATCCGTTATTTGCTTAACACTTCTCATTCTATTGCTAATCATTTTAATAATCTTATTATAAATATTGTAATAATTAGTATCAGTATTAATAACTTCATACTTTTTAGAATCAATACTCTTATCAAACAACAGTCTATTTTTAATTAGAACATCATCATAAGTTACAATACTACTATTATTATCCAACATAATCTTATATTTTCCACTAGGAAGTTTCTTAATCTTATCTATTTTCATAAATCAACTCCTTAGCATAATTATAAAGCAAAAACATTTGTTTGTAAATAAAAAACAACTATTTAGTTTCAGTTGTTTTTTCTTCTTTACTAATAACTTCTTTTCCTTTGTATGTTCCACATTTTGGACATACACGATGTGGTCTAACATCAGCTCCACATTTTGGGCATTTTGTTGTTCCATTCTCAGAAATTTTGTAATGAGTTCTTCTCATTCTTCCGCTAGTTTTACTAACTTTTCTAAATGGTACTGCCACAAGCCTCACCTCTTTCTTATTTTAACAAATCTTGAAGTTGACTAAGAGGAGTATTACTTGCTTCCTCTGTGACAAATTGCCATCCTTCACCTTTTAAAGCAGAAGTATCAATATCATCACTAACAACTTTTAATGGGATTTCCAGTAATATATTTTCCCACACAATAGGGAAAATATCAAGTATATTTTCAACATTTTCTATATTTTCATCAATTTCTTTTAAAAATTCCAATAAGCTTCCACTAACATTAGTACTAAAACTATAATTAGTAGGTTTTAAACTTATAGAGCAAGGAATAACCATTACCCCATCAATATTTATATCAATATTAGCATCTCCCAATGTACTTTTACTAACACTTCCTTTAATACTTACATTATTCAAACTTAATAAATCAGTTCCAGCAAGATCTTCTTTACTAAAAGAATAATTAATATCTATAGGTACAACCTCATCTATTCCACTAAATAATCTTGTTAAATCAATGTTCATCATTAATAATCCTCCTATTCATCATTATCACCTATACTACTAAGTAAATCAATAACAGCTTGTTTTAAATTAGAAGATGACTCTGTTGCCCCGCCTATTGTATCTAATGCAACTAAATCATATTGGTTATCTATAATTTGATTCAAATAATCATTATTATATATTTCATCAAACCTAGAATCATTTTGCTCTATAACATCAATATTAACTATAATGCCATCGCTTACTAAAACAGCTAAACGTAAATCTCCACCATAACTATTTTTTTTAACATTATATATAGTTCCATAAGCAGTTTCCTCAGTGCTTTCAATAACAAAATCAGTTTCTTCATCAGTTACTTTACTATAATTATATCCTTCACCATTAGTATAATCATTTATTACATTTATAAGTAAATTTTTAATAGCTTGTGACGATATTGTTGCTCCTGCCACAGTATCTACATCATTTAAGTTAGCCTGATTCTCTACCAAGTCATTAACAAAATCAGTTTGTTTTACTCTTGGATAAAAATTGTCATCATCTTCTAATATAGTATAACTTACAACTTCAGTAGAATTAAGTTTAATTTCAGCTTTAATAACGCTTGAGTATCCACTAACTTCCACAACATAAGTAGTAATTTCATTACTAGTTTCTTTAGATAAAACAGTAAGTTTTTCTAAATCATTATCAAAACTATTTCCAATATATAAAGTCGTAATTGATAACAAACCAATTAAACTAACAATTGGTATTACAGTATATATTCTTTTAAATCTAGACTTAAAGCCGATTCTATCTAATATAAAAACCAACATATTCATAATTAAAATGCTAACCAAAATGCCCTCTGGAAAAGGTGTCAAATATCTAATAATAACAGTTAAAATACCCAAAGAAACACCATATATAATCTGACCTACCCTAGTAACCGGACTAGTAACAGGATCTGTTGCCATAAATACGGCTCCAAACATCAAACCACCAGATAATACTTGAAACAAAGGATACCAAATTCCCAAGCCATTAATAAAGCCAATAGCAAAAGTACTAATAAATACAGTAGATATATATAAAACAGGAATAATAGGCTTTATAACCTTTTTGACCGTTAAGAATATAAATCCTAATATACATAACAAAGCACTAGTTTCACCCATACTGCCAGGAATAGATCCTAAAAAGAAATCCCATAAATTGCCATATGGCTTAACTAAAGCCGTATAACTACCTATACCATTAACCACATTAGATAAAGGTGTAGCCCCCGCTAAAGAATCTATTTCAGAGGGGTTTAAATATCCACCACTATTTGTAAGATTTAAAGCAGACAATATTACTACAAATAGCATTCCAACTAAAGCTGGATTTAAAATATTACGACCAAATCCACCAAATATCATTTTACCAACAATAGTTGCAAAAATACTTCCAAGAATTAAAACACTTATTGGTGTATTCATAGATAAAATTAAGCCCAAAAATAAACCTGGAAAAATACTAAATGAAGATTTAACGCTTATTAATAATTCTCTTCCTCTTTTTTTAAGAACAAATAAGTGCCATAATAATTCAGTTAAATAACTAGTAAAAGCCGGAATAATTATAAACATTAAAGGATAAAATAATCCCGTAATATTAGTCTTATTTTGAGCATAGGGAATATATCCATTTTTATAAAAAGAGAATAAAATAATTGGAATAAGCGCTAAAAGAAGATTATTCATCATCTTATATGTAGAATTATCATCTTTTATATAAGTTCCTTTAAGTTCTTTCATACTTCTTCACCCCTTTTAATTTTATCCTTAGCTTCCTTTACATATTCTCTAATAGGAAGCTTAGCAGGGCAAATATAAGAGCAAAGGCCACATTCCATACAACGATCAGCTTGAAGCTCTTTAAGTCTTTCCATATTATTCAAACTATTTTTAATTAAAACTGGAGTAAGTTTAACAGGACAAACATCAACACATTTACCACATTTCATGCATTCAGTTCCTCTTTCAAACTGTTTATCCATAATCAAAACACAAGTTAAATTAGAAGTTATAACTAAATCATTATCAGATAAAGTCCCCATCATAGGACCGCCAGCAATTAAATTAAAATCTTTTAATTTCTCTTTACCTAACATTTCTTTAATAACATCAGTAGCTGTTGAACCAACTTTAACCAAAATATTTTTAGGCTTCTTTACAATATTTCCAGTAAAAGTTACTACCCTCTCAGTTAAAGGTTTATTATATTTTAAAGCCTCATATATAGCAAAAATTGTAGAGACATTATTTACAACAATATTCTTTTCCGTTGGAAACTTATCATAACTAGTATTATATATTTCCTTTATTAAACTTCTTTCCCAGCCTATAGGATATAAATTAGGAACTTCTTTAATTTTAATTTTAAGATACGTTCCGATATAATTATTTAAAACTTTCAATAGCTCAATATTGGTTTTTTTAACAGCAATAAAGGCTTCATCTATTTTATTTATATCCATAATCATGTCTATTGCTTCAAGAATTTCTTCCGTATGTTCCTTAAGTAAAACATAATCAGCCGTAATATATGGTTCACACTCCACAGCATTAATTAAAAGCTTATTTATTTTTTCCGTACTATATTTAATATAAGTAGGAAAACCTGCTCCTCCCATACCTAAAATAGAATTATCTTGTAAAATATTTAAAAAAGTCTTTTTATCAATTTTATTAACAACTTTATTTTCAATAGACTTTTCTTTAAAATCATTTTCTATTTTAACACATTTTACTTCTTCGCCATTTAAATATGGCATATTTACAAAATCTATAACAGTACCACTTACTGTAGAAATAATAGGAAACTTAATTTTTCCTTTTCTTTTTCCAACATGCGCTCCTTTTAAAACATAATCACCTTTTTTTACTAAAACAGTTATGTCAACATCATTACAATTTATTAACGGTATATATACATATTTAGGTTTATTATAAATAGATATTAATTTATCTTTTGCTGCTTTTTTATAACCACTTAACTTCAATCCTATAGACACATTAATTCACTCTACTTTCCTTACAAAGATTATAACATTTTTATTATAAACTTTAAACCCTTTATTTAACTATAAAATAAAAAGCACTATAAAAGTGCTTAAACTATTTTTTTCTTCTCATAAATACTTTGACAGTATAATACAAAAATAATGCCATTATTGCAATAAATGCCCAAGATAAAATATCATTAATAATTCCTGAAGAGTGTCTATTAATTATAGATAAAATACTACTTGGAAAATAATTACTAATAAAACTAGAAATTTCTTTGACATTAATATTATATCTAACAAAATCAAGTATTCTTAAAAGAATATCAATCATTGCTACTCCATAAACAAAACTAGTAAATCTCTTAAAAAACATAATAATAAAAAATAAAATAAAAACTAAAATAACTGCTTCCATATATCACACATCCTCTTTATATTTTGAATTAAAAATATCAACTTCATCTTCTTCTTTTGATTCTATTTCTACAATCGGTAAATCTTCTTTCGATTTCAAACCAAAATAATCCAAAAATTTACTCGTCGTTTTGTAAAGTATCGGCCTTCCAGGGATATCTAACCTACCATCTTCACAAACAAAATCTCTAAGCAATAATCTTCTAATAACATAAGAAGAATCAACTCCTCTTATCTCATCTACTTGACTTCTTGTTACTGGCTCATTATAAGCAATTATAGCCAGAGTTTCCAAAAAAGATTGGCTTAATTCCTTAGCTTCAACATTATTAACTAGCTTAGTATAATAGCCATAATGAATAGCCCTCGTTACAAGCTTATATTTAGACCCTAAGCACTCAATTGTAACAGCCCTATCGTTATCATCATAAAAAGTTTTTAGCTCTCTAATAAGCTTTAAACTGTCCTCTTTGCTCTTATCCAAAATATTCATAATTTCTTCTAGCTCAATGCCATCATCACCTACTAAAAAAAGTAAACCCTCTAATACTTTATCCATTATAATCACCTTTATTAACTAAAAATATATCTTTAAAATTATTTTCCTGTATAATTTTAATTTCCTGCTTTTTTGATAAATCCAAAATTGATAAAAAAGTTATTATTATATAACCTCTGTCAAACTTATCAAACAACTCTTTGAATTCAACTTTTTTTCTCTTTCTAATAATACTTCCTATTTCCTTATTTCTTTCTGTTAAAGAATACTCTTTAATAGCTACCTTAGTATCAATTGGCTTATCTAATTCTTGTCTTTTAATAAAATTATTAAAAGCCTCAATTAATACATCAACACACTCTGTTTTATCGTGACTCTCAATTTCAAAAGGAGATAAATCAGATATATCTTTAGAAAAGTACTTTTTTCTTTCATCTTCTAATAACTTTAATTCATCAGTTATTTCTTTATAATTCCTATATTCTATCAATCTTTTAATTAACTCTTCACGAGGATTTTCCTCTTCTTCATTATTTACTTGAACAGGTAATAATACATATGATTTCATCTCTATTAACTCTGCTGCCATAACCAAATATTCACTAGTAACATCTAAATCAAGTGTTTCCATTTTATTTATATAATTCAAATATTGTTCAGTAATTTTCTCAATGTTAATGTCTTCAATTTTAACATTATCTTTCTTTAAAAGATGAAGAAGTAAATCTAATGGACCGCTAAAATTATCAATTGTTATAATATATTCCACTAAATCACTTCCTTACAATAACATCTAACTAATTATACCAAAAAAAAAGATAAAAATCTATTTATTTATCTTTTCTATATTCTTTCCAATTCCCTCTAAAGCTCTTAAAACTTCAATTGGAATAGCAAATATAACAGTATTAGATTGATCAGAACTTAAATCATTTAAAGTAGCAAGTGTACGTAAATGTAAAGCTCCTGGAGCAGCACCCATAACAGTAGCCGCTTTAGCTAAATTTTCAGCAGCCTCAGATTCTCCTTTAGCTTTTGTAATAACAGCCATTTTCTCTCTTTCGGCCTCTGCTGCTTTAGCAATTACTCTCTTCATTTCCTCAGGTAAAGAAACATCTTTAAGTTCAACATTCTCTACTTTTATTCCCCAAGAATCTGTTGCCTTATCAATAACATCGCAAATCTCTGAACTAATTTTTTCTCTTTCACTTAATAACTCATCTAAAGTAACTGAACCAACAATATTTCTCATTGTTGTTTGAGCTAATTGGCTTACTGCATAATAAAAGTTTTCTACTTGACATATAGCCTTTTCAGCGTCAAAAACTTTGTAATAAATTACAGCATTAATTTTAATTGAAACATTATCCTTTGTTATTGTTTCCTGTTCTGGAACATCTACTGCTTTAGTTCTAATATCTACTTTTCTATAAGATTGAACTATTGGCAAAACAATTCTCCAACCTGGGTTTAATATCTTTGAAAATTTACCAAATGTAAAAAGTAACCCTCTTTCAAATTCATTAATTTGTCTTACTGATATCATTAAAATAAAAACTACAACTATTAAATAATACATATTATCCTCCTAATAATATTATAGCACATTTATGATATAATATTAAAGGTGAATTTATGAAAAGATTTAATATGATTGATGAAAATTTTATTTGTGAAAATTGTCATAATACAGTTATGCCACTTAAATATAGTGCTCGTGATCACTGCCCTTTTTGCTTATTTTCAAAACACGTTGACATTAGTCCTGGAGACAGATTAAATGCTTGTCAAGGATTACTAGAGCCAATTGGAATTGAAAAATTTAATGATACATATAAAATCATATACAAATGTCAAAAATGTGGCCAAATTCATAAAAATATAATGGCAAAAGATGATAATTATGAAACTATAATTAATTTATCAATTGCTAAATAAAAAAACAGAAGTTTCCTTCTATTTTAATAATTCAGAAATTTGTGGCATAAAAATTACAGCTAAAGCAAGTAACAACAAGATGAAAATGATCAATATTAAGCTAGACTTACTTTTATTCTTTTGCTTCTGTGTTGTACCTATAACTTGTTCAGTAACTACTTCTGGCTTATCTTTAGCTTCATCCATGCTTACTACTTCAGGACCTTCTATAACTTCTTCTTGTACAGGTTGAATAGTTGGTTCAATTGGAGCCACAGGCTCTACTGGAACACTCTCAACCGGTTCAACTGGAGCTACAGGTTCTACTGGAACACTTTGAGTTGGTTCAACTGGAGCTACAGGTTCTACTGGAACACTTTGAGTTGGTTCAACTGGAGCTACAGGTTCTACTGAAATATTCTCCATAGACTCATTTGAAGTATCTACAGGTGTATAACTATCACTTAGTGGATTTAAATTTTCTAAATTTTGATCTTCTTTCATATTCTTCTCCTATCATAAAATAATTATATCAAATAAACAAAAAAAAGAAAAGACTTTTTAATAAAGCCTTTTTTGTAATTAAATATCTTTTAAGATGCCTTTAATGTTAAGATTAAAGGTTTATGATCACTAATTTCGTTTAGTTCATTTCCTACTCTAAAATCAACTAATTTAACACCCTCTGAATACATCATATGATCAACAGGTAATTTATTATCCTTTTGAGTTGAAACATCATTAGAAACTAATATTATTCCTCTATTTTTTAATGCTGCAATAAACTGCATAAACATATCATCTGATACAGTTGAATTAAAATCACCCATTAATACCACAGGAATAGACCTTGACTCTTTCAAAAAATCAACCATATTAATAATTTCTCTAAATTGCTGAGCTCTAACTGCTCTCATATTATTATTAAACTCATTTATTTTTGTATCATTTAAAGGATTGTTTAGTAAATAAGACATGTGAACATTCACAACAAACATTTCACCAGCTTGTTCAGTATCAATTAAAGCATAAGTTAAATTTCTCTTATGCGTATTAAATAAATGCGTTGCATTAAGCTTAAAATCACTAGAACGATTTGTCAATGCTCTTGTAGAACTTGAAATTATTCTATCCCTAGCAATAACCCCATTTATTTCATTATAAAAAGGAATTACCATCTGTCTTGGATCACCAACAACATTAAACCCATAATTATATAAAAATGCCATCAAATGATCCCTATAAACTTTTGTCATTTCTTGAGTACCCAAAACATCTATATCATTACTTGTAACAAACCTAGCCAAAGCCTGGGGTCTATCAACTCCATTTCTTACAATTTTGCCAGATATTATTCCATAATCTTTACCATTATAGCTAACTATTCTAATATTTCCCATAAATCCCCCTTAAAATTAAAATGTATTATAATCACAACAAATAATTTTGTCAAATTAACTCTAATTCAACTATTACTGGTTTATGATCACTTATATTATTTAATATTTCATTACCTACATTAATACCACTCAAATAAAAATGCTTTGAAATAAATATTCTGTCTATTGGTAATACATCCTTACCAATATTGGTAGATTCATTGATATCAACAATATTTATACCTATCTTTTTTAAATTATCTACAAACTCTTTGAAAAGATAAAAATCAGTATTCATATTAAAATCCCCAGTCAAAATTATAGGATAATCATTATACTTTTTTAATATTTTCAAAACTTTATCAAGTTGTCTTTTTTGAACATCAGAAAATTCATAGTTCAAATGAGTATTAAAAACGTATACACGTTTTTTATTTTCTAACTCTAATAAAACCATAGTCATTATTCTAGGAGCAATATCTAGATAATTTTTCAAAATTTGTAGTTTATTTTTAGGAAAATATGGCAAATAAAAAGTTTTTGTTCTAATTATTTTATATCTAGTTATAATACTGTTACTTTCATTAGCTAAACTAATAAACTTCTTCTTTTGCCTTCTATATTCCCCTGCAAAATTGTAACCAATTAATAGGTTTTTTAAAATTTTTACATACTTTCTAACTAATTCCTGAGCACCAATAATATCAATATTATTATCAACAATAAAATTTGATAAAATTTGAGCCTTTTTTAATGTACTATTTTCCTTATTATTATAAAAGAGTCTTTCAGAATTATTTCTCACATTAAAAGTCATAACTTTAACCTTTTGCATAACTACCTCACCAAATATATAATACCATTAATCAATGATATTAAATCTAATGTATAGCCTATATTGACATATTTTTACAAAAAAAAGATGCATTATTTTGCATCACTTTCTACTAACTCTAATATACACATTAAAGCATCATCGCCTTTGCGCTCAGTAAGTTTTAATATTCTAGTATACCCACCATTTCTAGTAGCATATCTCTTAGCTAAATCATCAAAAACTTTCTTAACTACATCACTATCATTGTGTAAAAAGGCAATAGCTTTTCTTCTTGAAACTAAAGATCCATTTTTACCATAAGTAATCATTTTATCAACAAACTTACGAACTTCTTTTGCTCTTGTTTCTGTTGTTTCAATTTTTTCATACATTATTAAATCTTTAGTTAAATTAGCTAACATACTTTTTCTATGTTTATTAGTTCTTCCTAATTTTCTGTACATTTTATTCCTCCCTACTAGTCTTCTTCGTGAAACTTAAGGCCCATTTCTCTAACTTTATCAATTACTTCTTTTAAAGATTTCTTTCCTAAGTTACGTATTTTCATCATTTCTAGTTCTGTTTTTTCTGTTAAATCTCCTAAAACATTTACGTTAGCTCTTTTTAAACAATTATAAGCTCTTACAGAGAAATCTAAATCTTCAATTGGAGTTTCTAATTTCTTTAATTTAGAATCTTCTTGTTTAGCATTCATTATTCCAGTTAAATCAGCTATTTCTGATAAGTTAGTAATTATATTAAAATGTTCAATTAATATTTTAGCTCCTAGTGCCATTGCTTCCTCTGGTCTAATAGAACCATTAGTATTCACATCAATAATTAATTTATCATAATTTGCATCTTGCCCAACACGAGCACTTGCAACTTCATAACTAATTCTTTCAATTGGTGAGTATAAAGCATCAATTGGAATAAAGCCAATTTTACTGTTTTCAATATAAACTTTATTTTCATCAGAAGGAACATATCCGCGACCATTAGCAATAATAAATTCCATATCTAATTTACCACCTTTAGATAAAGTAGCAATAACCTTATCTTTATTAATTACTTCAACATCAGCACTTACTTCAATATCAGCAGCAGTTACTACACGTTCTTCATCAACAAATAATTTAGCTATAACTATATCCTCAGTATGATTTTTTAAAACTATTCCTTTTAAATTTAGAATAATTTGTGTTACATCTTCTACAACACCTTCAATTGTCTGGAATTCATGAGCTACACCATCTATTTTTACCGCTACAATAGCAGATCCTGGCATTGATGATAACATTACTCTTCTAAGAGCATTACCAATTGTATTACCAAAACCTCTCTCAAGTGGTTCTAACTCAAACTTTCCATAATTATTATTATCTACATATTCCGTAATTTTATATGTTGGTTTTTCAAAATTTAACATCATATTAAACTCCTTTCAATTTAGCCACGTGGACGTTTTGGTGGACGACATCCATTATGTGGAATTGGTGTTACATCTGTAATAGAAGTAATCTCTAATCCAGGTGTTTGAAGTGAACGAATTGCTGTTTCACGTCCAGAACCTATTCCATTAACAAATACATCTACCTTTTTCATTCCCATATCAACTGCAGCTTTTGCAGCAGCTTCTGCAGCCATACCGGCAGCAAATGGAGTTGACTTCTTGCTTCCTTTAAAACCTAATGTTCCAGCTGAAGCCCAGCTAATAGCATTTCCATCTTTATCAGCAATTGTAACAATTGTGTTGTTAAATGATGGATGAATATAAGCCATTCCTTCAGGAACATTCTTCTTAACTTTACGTTTTCTTGCTTTATAAGCCATTTATATTACCTCCTTTTTTATTATGCTTTCTTCTTATTAGCTACTACTTTACCTTTACCTTTACGAGTACGAGCATTTCTATTAGTTCTTTGTCCTCTTACTGGTAAACCTTTTTTATGACGTGTACCTTGATATGAATTAATCTCCATTTTCGTTTTGATATTCATAGTAACTTCACGTCTTAAATCACCTTCAGTAGTATAATTGTTTAATACATCACGAATAGTTGCAAGTTCTTCATTTGATAAATCAGAAGCTTTTCTATTAATATCAATATTAGCTTCTTTTAAAACTTTGTTAGATAAACTTCTGCCAACTCCATAAATATAAGTTAAAGCAATTTCAATTCTTTTATTGTTTGGTATATCTACACCTTTTATACGTGCCATAAAACACCTCCTATATTATCCTTGTTTTTGTTTATGTTTTGGATTAGTACAAATAACTAGTACCTTTCCGTTTCTTCTAATAACTTTGCATTTATCGCATATTTTCTTTACTGATGGTCTTCTTTTCATATAAATCCCTCCTATTTCCTATAGGTTATACGCCCACGTGTTAAATCATAAGGTGATAATTCTAATACTACTGTATCACCTTCCAAAATGCGAATCTTGTTCATTCGGATTTTGCCAGAAACGTGAGCTATTACAGTATGTTTGTTTTCAAGTTCGACTTTGAATATATAGCCAGGTAATACTTCTAATACCTTCCCTGTTATTTCAATGCAATCGTCTTTTGCCATTTAATCACCTCTTCGTTAATATCTCATACCCATCTTTTAAAACCACTACTGTATGTTCAAAATGGGCTGATGGTAATTCATCATCTGTTACAATTGTCCAGCCATCATCTAAAATACATACATCAGCAGTACCTAGGTTAAGCATTGGCTCAACAGCAATTACCATTCCTTCTTTTAATATTGGGCCTTTTCCAACATTGCCATAATTTGGAACATCAGGTTCTTCATGTAAGTGAGTACCTACACCATGTCCTACTAATTCCTTAACTACACCAAAGTTATACTTTTTAGCCACTTCAGATACCCTAGCACCAATATCTCCTATATGTGCACCTTCTTTTATAGCAGAAAGTCCAGCAAATAAAGATTCTTCAGTACCCTTTAGTAATTCTAGCTTTTCTTCACTCATTTTGCCAACGGGATAAGACCAAGCTGAATCACCATGATAACCTTTATAGCAAGCACCAATATCAATAGATATAATGTCACCTTCTCTTAATTTCCTTTTTCCAGGTATTCCATGTACAACCTCATCATTTATAGAAGTACATATACTACCAGGATAACCATCATAATTTTTAAAAGAAGGCGTTGCATCTTTACTAATTATAAAATCATTTGCCAATTTATCTAATTGATCTGTTGTTACTCCTGATTTGATAAATTGTTTTAAATAATTATGAGTATCACCAACTATTTGGCCAGCAATTCTCATGATAGCAATTTCTCTAGGAGTTTTAATCGTAATCATAAAACACCTCTACTTTATTAAATTTTCAATTTCCAAAGCAGCTTCGCTACTACCTTGATTACTACTAACACGATTTAATAAACCTAATTTATCATAGTAATCAATAAGTGGTGAAGTTTTTTCCATATAAGTATCAAATCTTTTGTTAAATGTTTCTTCATTATCATCAGTTCTTCTAGTAAGCTCTGTTCCACATTTATCACAAATATTTTCAACTTGTGGTTTCATTTTATCAAAATATTCATTGTAAATAGCGCCACATTGTGGACAACTAATTCTACCTACAACTCTCTTCTTAGCTGTTTCTTTATCTATCTCTAGATAAACAACACAACCAATTTCTCTTTTCAAATCTTCAAGTATTTTTTCGTAAGCTATTGCTTGACTAATCGTTCTTGGAAATCCATCTAAGATGTAACCATTAGCGCAATCTTCCTTTGTTATACGATTCTTAAGTAATTCTAATACCACTTCATCAGTAACAAGTAAGCCTTTTTCTAAAGTTTCTTTAATTTCAAGATTATCCTTAGCTGCTTCTCTTAGAAGATCACCTGTTGAAATATGTGCCATATTATATTTTTCTTTAATAATATTTGACACAGTTCCTTTACCAGCTGATGGTGGAGCAATAAGTATTATTGACTTCATTTTCTTCTCCCTTTTACATAGCTTCTGCTTAATAAAGTACTTTCAATTTGTTTATAAACTTCAAGTACAACACCTACTACAATTAGTAGTCCTGTTCCCCCAATAGTAACACTAGTTGGTAAACTTGAAAACATTCCAAACAATATTGGCAAAATAGCAATAATAGCTAAGAAAGTAGTTCCAACTATCGTTATCTTTTTTAAAACATCATTGATATAATTAGTAGTTTCCTCTCCTGGTCTAGTCCCAGGAATATATCCACCACTTTTTTGTAAATTTTCAGCCATTTCTTTAGTATCAAGTGTTGCAAATGTATAAAAATAAGCAAATAAGAATATAAAGAATACATATAATACAACTCCACTTGGAGTAGTATAAGTAATCCATTTATTATAAAATAAACTTAATCCTTCACTATTTACAACAGAAACAATCATACCAAATACAGAAAACAACATTGATGCAAAAATTACTGGCATTACATTTGCTGCATTTAATTTGAATGGAATATAATTTTGCTTACTTAAACTAGCAGTTGACTTATTAGCATATTGAATTGGAACTCTTCTTTCAGCTGAACCCACATAAACTATCCCTAATGTAATTGCAACATATACTAAAACAAATAATGTATATGAAACAATCCCTAAGAAAGTAGTTTGAACAGTAGTAGTTACAACTAATGAATTAAATGCTGTAACAAACATTGTTGGTAAATTTGATAAAATACCAGCCATGATTATTACAGATATTCCGTTTCCAACACCCTTTAAAGTAATTCTGTCACCAAGCCATAATAGAAATGCGGTTCCAGCTGTTAGCATAATTGAATACTCCATATATTGAAATGGTGTTCCATTTTTAATATAATAAAATGATAAAATAAATCCTTGAATAAACGCTAAGAATATTCCTATAACTCTTGTTATTTGATTTAATTTAACACGACCCGTATGTCCTTCTTTGGCAAGTTCTGAGAAATATGGAATTAATCCTCTTTCTAAAAACTGCATAACAATAGAAGCCGTAATATAAGGTGTTACACCTAAAGAAAATATTGAAAATTTCTCTAAAGCTCCACCACCCATAACATTAATAAGTTGTAAGAATCCTAAATCATTAACACCTAAGCTATCCTTATCGATACCAGGTATAATTATTGAAGCGCCTAATCTAAAAACAAATAATACTGCAAAAGTAAATAATAATCTCTTTTGAATATCTTTATTTTTGGGATTAAATATTTGCTTAATTGTAGCAAACATATTAGATCACCTCGGCTTTTCCACCACATTTTTCTATTGTTTCTTTTGCTGATTGTGAAAATTTATTAGCTTTAACAACAAGTTTCTTAGTTAATTCTCCATTACCTAAAACTTTTATTCCATCTAATTGATTTTTAACAAGTCCCATTTCTTTTAATAATTCAGGTGTTACAACAGCACCTTCTTCAAATTTTTCTAAATCACTTAAATTTATAACTGCATACTCTACTTTAAATTTTGCATTAGAGAAACCTCTTTTAGGAAGTCTTCTATATAATGGTAATTGTCCACCTTCAAAACCAGGTCTTACTCCTCCGCCACTTCTAGCGTTTTGTCCCTTATGTCCTTTTCCAGAAGTTTTTCCAGTTCCACTACTTGTACCACGTCCAACTCTTTTACGTTCTTTAGTAGCACCATATGGAGCATAAATTGCATTTAATTTCATTATATAATCTCCTCCACTTTTTTACCACGTAAAGCTGCAACTTCTTCAACAGTTCTTTGAGCTTTTAAAGCTTTTAATGTTGCATTAGCCATATTAATTTTAGTGCTTGATCCAAGTGATTTAGATAAAATATCCTTTACTCCAGCAAGTTCTAGTACACTTCTAACAGGTCCTCCTGCTTTTACTCCTGTACCTTTTAAAGCTGGTTTCAACATAACTTTACTAGCGCCTTGAACGCCAATAGCTTCATGTGGAATAGTTCTTTCATCAACGATTGATACAGTTACAATATTCTTAGTAGCTGCAGAAACGGCTTTCTTAATAGCATCTGGTACTTCATTAGCTTTACCAGTTCCTATTCCTACTTTACCTTTTCTATCACCTACGGCAACTGTAGCTGAAAAACGGAAATGACGTCCACCCTTTGTTACTTTTGTAACTCTGCCAATATTTATAATCTCTTCTTCATATAATTTTGGACGAGGTTCTCTTCTTCTTTTTTCCATAGTTACCCTCCTTAAAATTCTAATCCGTTTTCACGTGCAGCGTCTGCAAGAGCTTCTACACGTCCATGATATAGGTATCCACCTCTATCAAAAACAACTTTTTTGATTTTTAATTTTTTAGCTCTTTTTGCTAATAATTCACCAACTTTAGTTGCTGCTTCTAAATTTCCACCATTTTCAAGTTTCAATTCTTTATCTATTGAAGATGCACTGGCTAAAGTATTACCAGTTTCATCATCGATGATTTGAGCAAAAATGTTAGCGTTAGATCTAAAAACATTTAATCTTGGAACATCTTTAGTTCCAACAACGTTTTCTCTTACACGAGCATGTCTTGCCACACGCTTAACATTGCGAGATACTTTTTTAATCATAAGTATTACTCTCCTTTACTTTTCTAATTATTTAGATGCCTTTTTTCCTTCTTTACGAATGATATGTTCATCAGCATACTTTATACCTTTTCCTTTATAAGGTTCAGGTTTTCTTATCTTTCTTACATTAGCTGCATATTCCCCAACTAAACACTTATCAATACCTTTTACAGTAAGTTCTGTGTTGCTTGGAGACTCTAAAGTAATTCCACTAATAATTTCCATTTCAACTGGATGAGAATATCCTGCAGTTACAACTAATTTATTACCTTTAATTGCAAAACGATATCCTACACCAACTGCTTCTAATTTTTTTTCAAAACCTTCAGTTACACCTTTAATCATGTTAGCAATATTTGCATTTGCTGTACCATGTAGGTTCTTAACTGAATCATTTTTTCTTTCAACTAAAAGCTCTTTATCATTAACAATTACTTTAATACTTTTAGGTATTTCAATAGAAAGTTCACCTTTAGGACCTTTTACTGAAACAACATTATCAAGAACAGTAACAGTAACATTATCAGGTACTGTTAATACTCTATTTCCAATACGACTCATTTAGAATCCTCCTTACTTTCTACCAAATATATGCTAATACTTCTCCACCAAGTGAACTAGTTCTTGCTTCTTTATCAGTCATCAAACCTTTTGATGTAGATACTATAGCAATTCCAAGTCCATTTAATACTCTTGGTATTTCATTAGCTTGAGCATAAACACGTAATCCAGGTTTAGAAATTCTTTTTAAACCAGTAATAACACGTTCCTTGTTTTGTCCATATTTTAAGAATAGGACAATTATATTTTGAACTTTATCTTCTTTAATTTTATAATTTTCAATAAAGCCTTCATTTTTTAATATTTTAGCTATCTCAATTTTTAGCTTTGATGCAGGTACTTCAACTTCTTTGTAACGCATTTGGTTAGCATTACGAATTCTAGTTAACATATCTGCTATTGGATCTGTTACCATATAATCCTCCTTCTTTAATTACCAGCTAGATTTAGTAACTCCTGGTATTTGTCCTTTATAAGCCAATTTTCTAAAGCATATACGACATACTCCATATTTACTTAATACAGCATGAGGTCTACCACATATTTTGCAACGAGTATATTCGCGCACTTTATATTTTGCTTTTTGATTAGCCTTATTAATCATGCTTTTCTTAGCCATGTTTCCTCCTATTATTATTTTTTAAATGGCATACCAAAGTCTTTTAACAAATCGTAAGCCTCTTCATTTGAATTAGCAGTTGTTACAAAAACTATATCCATTCCACGAACTTTAACAACATCATCAAACTCTATTTCAGAAAATATAAGTTGTTCTGTTAATCCTAATGTATAATTTCCTCTACCATCAAATGCCTTATTAGAAACACCTCTAAAATCTCTTACACGAGGCAATGTAATACTAATTAATTTATCTAAAAAGTTATACATATTTTCCCCACGTAGTGTTACTTTACATCCAATTGCTTGTCCTTCTCTAACTTTAAAACCAGCAATTGCTTTTTTAGCTTTAGTAGCTACTGGCTTTTGTCCAGTTATTTTTTCTAAATCAAGCATAGCTGCATCTAGAAGTTTACTGTTAGTTGTAGCGTCTCCGACACCCATATTAACAACAATCTTTTCTAATTTTGGAACTTCCATAACACTTTTATAACCATATTTATCTGTTAAAGCTTTAATAATTTCCTTATTATATTTCTCTTTTAAGCGGTTCATAAATGTCCTCCTTCCAATTAATCAATATTTTCTTTAGATTTCTTTGTTACTTTTTTCTTTGTTTCTTTTTTTTCAGTAGCAACAGCAACTTTTTTAGTAGCTTTAGAATCCATAATTTTTACATTTGATGCATGAATAGGAGCTTCCATATCAATTATATTGCCTGGATTTTGTCCGTTAGGTTTTAATGTTTTCTTAACAACATTAACACCTTCTACAACAACTCTATTTTCTGCTTTTAAAGTTTTAATTATTTTTCCTTCTTTACCTTTATTCTTGCCAGCGATTACTACTACTTTATCTCCAGTTTTGAAGTTCATTCTTAATTTCTCCTTTACAAGTAATTTATAGCACTTCTTTTGCAAGTGATACAATCTTCATATACTTGTCACGTAATTCACGTGCTACTGGTCCAAATATACGAGTTCCAACAGGGCTTTTATCATCTTTAATAATAACGCAAGCATTATCATCAAACTTAATATAAGATCCATCTTCTCTTCTTAGACCGAATTTGCTTCTAACAACAACAGCTTTTACAACTTTACCTTTTTTAACTGTTCCATTAGGAAGCGCTTTTTTTATAGTTCCAACAACTACTTCACCAATGTTTCCTGTTTTTACTTTTGAGCCACCTAGAACACGAATTACTAATAATTCTTTTGCTCCAGAATTGTCAGCTACTTTTAAACAGCTTTCTTGTTGAATCATATATTAAACCTCCTCTTCCAATTATAAAATAACGGCTTTTTCTACTATTTCAACTAAACGATAACGTTTCATTTTTGATAGTGGTCTAGTTTCAACAATACGAACTTTATCACCATTTTTTGCTTCATTCTTTTCATCATGAGCAGTATACTTTTTAGAATATTTAACACGTTTACCATATAATCTATCTGTTTTGTATGTTTCAACTAAAACAGTAATAGTCTTATCATTTTTATCACTTACTACAGTTCCTAGTAATTCACGATTATTTTTTGTTTCCATAATTAATCCTTCCTAATTACCTTTAAGTTCTCTTTCACGCAATATAGTTTTCATACGCGCTACTAATTTTCTAAGTTCATGTATTCTTGAAGGTTTTTCAAGGTTTCCTGTAGCTTGACTTAAACGTAAATTAAATAATTCTTCTTTATATTCTTCAATTTTTTTAGTGATTTCTTCCGTAGTTAATTCTCTAATTTCATTATTTTTCATTAGCTTCACCACTTTCTTTAGTTACAAATTTGCACTTAATTGGTAACTTATGCATAGCAAGTCTTAAAGCCTCTTTTGCAGTAGCTTCATCAATATCTCCTACTTCAAACATAATTTTACCTTTCTTTACAACTGCAACCCATAGTTCTGGTTGACCTTTACCTTTACCCATACGAGTTTCCAAAGGTATTTTAGTTAATGAAAGATGAGGGAATATATTAATCCATACTTTTCCGCCACGTTTCATAAAACGAGTCATAGCAACTCTGGCTGCTTCAATTTGTTGTTGAGTTATCCAAGCACCTTCCATTGCCATTAAACCATATTCTCCAAAAGACAATGTCGTATTACCTCTTGCTTTTCCGTCATAAGGTAGTCTATGAAGTCTTCTGTATTTAGTTCTTTTTGGAATTACTGCCATCGTTCTTACCTCCTTTATTTTTTAGAGGAAGTATTTCTCCTTTGTAAATCCATACTTTAACACCAATTTTACCATAAGTTGTATTAGCCTCTTTATGAGAATAATCAACATCAGCTCTTAAAGTATGAAGTGGAATATTTCCTTCAGTATAACCTTCAGTTCTTGCCATTTCAGCTCCGCCTAAACGACCTGAAACTGAAGTTTTAATTCCTTTTGCTCCAGCTTTCATTGTATTTCTGATAGCTCTTTTTTGAGCAATTCTAAATGAAACACGGTTTTCAATTTGATGAGCTATTGATTCTGCTACTAGATTTGCATCCATATCAGGATTTTTAACTTCCATAATTGAAATTTGTACATTTTCATTTACTAATTTAGATAAATCTTTCTTTATCTTTTCTATTTCATCTCCACCATGACCAATTACTACGCCAGGTTTTGCTGTATTAATAATAACATCTGTTTTCTTATCATTTCTTTCAATAAGAATGTTTGAAACTGCAGCGTCTTTTAATTTTTTTTCTAAAAATTCACGGATTTTAACATCATTATTCAAATAAGTAGCAAAATTTTTCTTCTCTGCATACCATTTAGATTCCCAAGTTTTGTTAATACCCATTCTAAGTCCTATTGGACTAACTTTTTGACCCACGATGTTTCCTCCTTTACTTTAATTTTTCACTAACTGTTACAGTTATGTGACTTGTTCTTTTTTTAATAGGATCTACATGTCCACGAGATCCGAATCTCATTCTTTTTAAAGTTTTTCCTTCACCAACATAAGCTTCTTTAACAATTAAGTTCTCTTTATTTAAACCTAAGTTATTTTCCGCATTGGCAGTAGCTGAAGTAAGTACTTTTCTTACTAGCCTTGCAGCTTCTTTATTTAAATTAGCTAAAATACGATCTGCTTCAGAAACGCTTTTGCCACGAATTAAATCCGCAACTAATCCACATTTTCTTGGAGCAATTCTTATACCTTTAGCGATTGCTTTTGCTTCCATTTTAGTTCTCCTTCCAAGTTCTATTTATCCTTGTTATCGCCATGTCCACTAAATTTACGTGTAGGTGCAAATTCTCCTAATTTATGTCCAACCATATCTTCTGTTACATAAACAGGAATAAATTCTTTACCATTATGAACAGCAAATGTGTGTCCAATAAATTCAGGATAAATTGTTGAACGGCGAGACCAAGTCTTAATTACTTCTTTTTTTCCAGACTCAGCTACTTTTGTAACTTTTGCCATTAAACTTTTATCTACAAATGGTCCTTTTTTTAAACTTCTTGCCATTTAAATCATCCTTTCTTATTTTTTACGACGACGAACAATTAACTTATTTGAAGCTTTTTTGTTTTTACGTGTCTTATATCCTAATGCTGGCTTACCCCAAGGAGTAACTGGACCTTTTCTACCAATAGGCGCACGTCCTTCTCCACCACCATGTGGATGGTCATTAGGGTTCATTACTGATCCTCTAACTGTAGGCTTAATACCCATATGTCTTACACGACCAGCTTTTCCATAATTAACTAATTCATAGTCTTCATTTCCAACTTCACCAATTGTTGCTCTACAAGTAGATAATACTTTTCTTACTTCCCCACTTGTTAAACGTAATAATGTGTATTTACCTTCACGGCCTAATATTTGAATAGAAGCACCAGCGCCTCTTGCAATTTGACCACCTTTTCCTGGAAGTAATTCAACATTGTGAATCATTGTTCCTTCAGGAATATTTTCTAACATAAGTGAATTACCAATTTTAATATCAGTTTTATCTCCACTTACAACCTTATCTCCAACTGTAAGTCCTTTTGGAGCGATAATATATCTTTTTTCTCCATCAGCATATTGAATTAAAGCTATATTTGCTGTTCTGTTTGGATCATATTCAATAGTAGCCACTGTTCCAATAATATCGTCTTTATTTCTTTTAAAGTCAATAATACGATATCTCTTTTTAGCTCCACCGCCACGATGTCTAACAGTTATTTTACCTTGATTATTACGACCACTTTTTTTATTTAATGTAACAACTAATGATTTTTCTGGCTTGTCCGTAGTAATTTCATTATTTACTAGAGTTGACATTCCACGGCGACCATTAGTAACTGGTTTATAACTCTTTATTGCCATACTAAACCTCCTTAGCTAAGTTCAATTGAACTTCCTTCTTTTAGTTTTATAATTGCTTTTTTCATCTTGTTAGTTTTACCAACGTATTTACCAACTCTCTTTTTTCTTGGTTTTACGTTAATTGTGTTTACACTTTCAACTTTAACATTAAATATTTTTTCAACAGCTTGTCTAATTTGAATTTTATTAGCTTTAGGGTCAACACTAAAAGTTATTACATTTCCATTACTAGCTAATGTAGAACTTTTTTCAGTTGTAATAGGCGCTTTAATTACATCTCTATAATTACTCATTATATAAGCACCTCCTCTATAGATTTAATAGCAGATTCTTCAATTATTAATTTATCAGCACTTATAATATCATAAGTATTGATTTCACTAGCTTCTAATAAAATAACATTCGCTAAATTACGTGTAGCTAAAACTACATTATCACTTAATTCAGATACAACAATTAAAGTTTTTCCTGTAACATTTAAACTTGCAAGAATTTCTTTTGCTTGTTTTGTCTTTCCATCAATGATGCCAAATTTATCAACAACTATTATTTCACTTTCAAGAGCTTTATAAGCTAAAGCTGATTTTAAAGCTAATCTTCTTTCTTTACGATTCATTTTTTTATCGTAACTTCTTGGATGTGGTCCGAATACTATTCCTCCACCAGTCCAATGAGGAGCTCTTGTACTACCTTGTCTAGCACGTCCAGTTCCTTTTTGTCTCCAAGGTTTTCTACCTCCACCACGCACTTCTGAGCGAGTTTTAGTATCAGCAGTTCCTTGACGAGCTGAATTTCTAGCAAGTGTTATAGCATCATATAAAACTACATCATTTGGTTCAATTCCCCAAATAGTTTCATTTAATTTAATATCACTTACTTTTTCACCTTTAATATTTAAAACGTTTATCTTTTCCATTGTTATACCTCCTGCTCACTAGTTTCAGTAGCAGTTGATCCCTCTGGTGTTTCTTCGCTTACTTCTTCTAAAGTAACTTCAGCATAAGAGTTTAATTCTTCTGTTGCATTTACCTTATTAGGATTTTTCTTAGCTGTGCGAATTAATACAACTGAATTATTAGCCCCTGGAACATTACCTTTTATTAAGATAACATTGTTTTCTAAATCAACAGCAACAACCTCTAAGTTTTGAATTGTTACAGTCAATTGTCCCATATGTCCAGGTAAATTCTTTCCTTTGAAAACACGCATTGGTCTCATTGTACCCATTGATCCAGGTTTTCTATGATAATGTGAACCATGACCCATAGGTCCCCTACTTTGATTATGTCTTTTAATAACACCTTGGAAGCCTTTTCCTTTGGTTACTCCTGTCACATCAATAACTTCTCCTTCAGAAAAAATATCAACTTTGATTTCTTCTCCTAAAGTAAAATCACTAATATTAACGCCTCTAACCTCTCTAAAGCAGCGCTTAGGTGTAGTGTTTGCTTTTTTTGTATGTCCAATATTTGATTTAGTCGCTAGTTTTTCTCTTTTAGTATCAAAACCTAATTGTATTGCTTCATAACCATCATTGTCAGTAGTTTTAATTTGAGTAACAACATTTGGTTCTACTTCAACAACAGTAACTGGAATCAATACACCTGATTTTGTAAATACTTGAGTCATTCCTAATTTACGACCTAAGATTCCTTTCATAAATTTCCTCCTATATTATTTGTTAATTTGGATGTCTACTCCACTTGGAATTTCTAAATGAGCTAAAGCATCAATAGTTTCCTTACTTGGATTAATAACATCAATAAGTCTCTTATGTGTTCTTTTTTCAAATTGTTCACGAGAATCTTTGTACTTGTGTACAGCTCTTAAAATAGTAATTTTTTCAACTTCAGTTGGTAATGGAACTGGTCCCACTACTGTTCCGCCTGTTCTTTTAATTGTATCAACAATCTTAGCACAAGCATTGTCTAAACTTCTGTGTTCAAAAGCCTTTAATTTGATACGAACTTTGCTACTTGGCATATATTTCCTCCCTTCGCCTATATCTGGTATAGACCTACTCCGTGTAAAAACCTGTTTGACTAGATTTTTGTTTGCAACTTAACCTAGTGTATCAGCAACCTCACACATCATCGCATGCCACACAACCACCATTATATATGATTGTATTAATAAAAGCAAGCATTTTCTTACTTTTTTTTCAAATCTTTTTTAATAGAAAAAAATAGCATTCAAATTGCTATTCCTTAATTTTACTTTTAATTCTCTGTAGAGCATTATCAATAGACTTTGGACTTTTATCCAAAGCTTTTGCTATTTCCTTATAATCAAAACCGCTTAGTTTTAAATCAAACACCTGACATTCAAAATCAGTTAACTTCGCCTTTGCTTTTGAAATTAATTCTTCACTACTATCTTTATTAACAACCACATCTTCAGGATTATACGAATTATCACTAATTATATCTCCTAAAATAAAGTCATTACCATTTTCATCGGTCATCTCATAATTAATAGCTTCATTTAAAGCCTTATGCTTATTACTACTATTTTTGGTAATCAAATTAATAATTCTATTATCAATACAGGTACTGACAAAAGTATAAAAAGTTATATTTTTAGACGAATCAAAATAATCTATACAATGATTTATAGCAAGCAACCCCTCTTGAATCAAATCGCTAACTTCTAAACCCGTTTTAGAAAGAATGTCTTTATATCTATATGCCTTCTTTTCAATAAGAGGCATATACTTCTTGAATAAAATTTCTTTAGCCTCTTCACTACTATCATTTATATAGTAAATCAGCTCGTTATCATTTAAATCTTTATAATTCACTTTTCCCCCTTATTGCTTCAAAAATAATTATACCTGCTGCTACTGAAGCATTTAAACTATTAACAGTTCCATTCATCGGAATGCTTGCTACAAAATCACATTCTTCTTTTACAAGTCTTGATATTCCCTTGCCCTCATTGCCAATGACAATAGCAACCTTCCCAGAATAATCAATTTTTCTATAGTCAGTCCCATCCATATCAGTTCCAACTATCCAAAAATTATTCTTCTTAAGTTCCTTAATAGAATTAACTAAATTAGTAACTTCACATATCTTTACATTTTCAATAGTTCCAACACTTGTTTTTATGACAGTCGCATTAACACCAACAGATCTATCTTTTGGAATAATAATGCTCTTGATACCTGCCGCTTCACAAGTTCTAATAATAGCCCCTAAATTATGAGGATCTTCAAGATGATCTAAAATAACAATAACTTCATCTTCTATAATTTTCGTAAATTCTGTATATCTAAAATCTTCTACTTCTAGTGCAATCCCTTGATGCAGGCCACTAACCATATGGTCCATTTCTCTTCTATCCTTATATATAATATTAAAATCATTTTCATTTAATAAATTTATAACTTCAGTATCATTAAAATTATTAACCAAAAATATTTTTTTAATTTTATTTTTTTCTTTTAAAGCTTCTTTAGCTACATTCTTTCCGTATATTAACATATTACCTCTATCTATTAATTATATAGTCACTAATTAAAACATCTAATCTTTTTTTATCAGTCAAATATAAATATCCAATAACCGCTTCTAGCGCTGTTGCATATTTATAAGTCACTATATCTGTATTTTTAGGATGTCTATTCCCTTTATGGTTTCTTGCTCTTCCAATTATTTCTAATTCTATATCACTAAAGAAATTACTATCCATAATAACTTCTAAATATTCTCTTTGCTTCTTAGCTGAAACATATTTAATAGCTTCCTTTTGTAAAGAGTCAACTTTTTTATCCCCTTTACCTATTAAAAATTTTCTCACATACACTTCATATATAGCATCGCCTAAATAAGCTAAAACAAGTATATTTTTATTTTTATAGTCTATCAAATGTTACTCCTTTAATATTCCCTAACTTTATATCATTAATAATAACTGTATAAACTTTTTCAAAATCAACTACTCCGCCCTTTACCAAACAGCCTCTTTTTTTACCAATAATATTTAATACTGTTTCAAAGTCACTTATATCATTAACGCCATATCTTTCTAATAATACATTAGGATATAACTCATATAATTTTTTTATTACATAGTAAACGATATCTTCAATTGGTAATACTTCTTCCTTTATAGCAGTAAAAGTAGCTAAATTGTAAGCTATATCATTTTCGTCTATCTTAGGCCATAAGATTCCAGGGGTATCAAGAAGCTCGAAATCATCATTAATTCTAATCCAGTTTAAATTTTTAGTAATACCGGGAGTGTTTCCTACATTTGTTGCTTTTCTATTAACTAATCGATTAATTAAAGTAGATTTTCCTGCATTAGGTACACCTACAATTAATATTCTTGTTTTCCTATTTTTCAAGCCTTTAATACTTCTTTTTTCGTTGACGCTGTCCATTAATTCTTTTGTAATTTTTAATAATTCTTTTAAATTAGGTGCGTGTTCTAAATCTAAAGCCACAACACTTATTCCTTTTTCTTTATAATAATTTATCCATTTATTAGTTTCCTTTTTATCGCATAAATCATACTTATTAAAAATCAAAACTCTAGGTTTGTTTTTTATGTAATTATCTAAATCTTTTACTCTAGATGAATATGGAATTCTAGAATCTACAACCTCATAAACAACATCAATTAAAGAAATACTTTCCAATATAAGTCTTTTTGTTTTAGCCATATGGCCAGGATACCAATTAATATTAACCATTATACTCCTCCAATTTCTTTTGCTTTACTTTGTTTGCTTCTTCTTTTTCTTCCAATTTTTTCTTAACTATTAAAGCTTTTTTCTCTTTTTCTTGTAATAACTTTTCTAAACTTTCAAGTTTTTTATACATCTTTTTATATTTCGGATTTTCCAAATATCCCTCATACATAACACGCATATTTTCCTTAATAACACTTAAATCGTTTAAAGAAGATGATATCATCATTAAAGTAGATTCAATTAAATAATAGTTATCTTTTATTTTCTTTGCCTGCTCTGCAAATTTAAAAAAGAACTCTGTTTTTTCTTCTTTTTTAAAAGCCCCTCTTAATAGTCCAGAAACAGAACTTTTAATTATATAGGCTCCAATAAAAGCTCCCATTGGTGTTAACTCAAAGGCACTAAGACCAATTCCTAATCTAAACAAATTATCCAAATATGATCGATCAAACCTCATTTTGAAATGAACCCTACTATCTAATTCCATATTAGCAAGTTCTTTTGATAAATTAATTAAATATTCCTCTTCACGATCCAAATATCTATTAACAGTCGCTTCTGCATTTTCTAAATGAGCTAAATCACCTTGCCTATTATCATAAAAAATTCTAAGTTCTTCTAATTTATAATCTTTACCAGCCATCTTTTGTTCAAAATCAGATAATCCAATTATAACATCAGTAAGGGTATCTACTCTCTTTATGCTCGCATTACAATCTTCAACCAGACTATCAACCGAATCGCTATTACTAAAAAATTTGAAATCATCAACATATTCATATAATAATCTATCATTGATCTCGCTATAATACTTAAAATCATAAGTTAATAAAACTCTTTCTAAAAGAATTCTAACGGTTTCAATTTTGTTTTTCAATTTTTCAAGTTTCTTCTTTTCTTCTTCCTGCTGATCTTCATCAACAATCTTTTTTAGAACTTCCTCCTGATTAGATAATTCTCCTTTTAAGGCCTTGATTTCTTTTTTTACCTCTTTAACAAATATATCTACTCTATTTTTTATCTTATCAGTAAATAAAGTTTCTATATTACTATCTGATTCAATTAATGTCTCTGCTTTCAAAGTTTGAGTAATAACATCTGAATCTTTTTCTAAATCTGCTTTACTCTCTACAGTTGGAGCAACTGTAAACAGATCTTCTATTTTTTCATCATCATAATGTATAGCAATTATTTTAGCTTTAGTTGTATCTATTCTTCTTTTACCAGCCTTAATTGGCTCAAAAAATTCTTCCTCTTGTGAAGTCTTGTCGTCATTATTTACATTTGACAATTTGGAAGCTTCACTACTTTTTTGATCTTCCTTTTTCTTTTCTTCCAATTCTTCTTGTAATTTTTTTTGCTTTTTATTTTTATTAATTATAAACATTGTTTTAATTCTATTTTTAACGCTGCCTAAAACTGACATACAATCACCAACGAAATTATTATAACATAAAAAAGGAACAAGTTTAATCTATTTTTCCAAACGTATTAAAAGGAAATATAGAGAAATCAGCTGTTCCCATTATATCATCAATACTTATAAATCCAATAACTCTGCTATCCACTGAGTTATTTCTATTATCACCCATTACAAAGTAATAATTATTAGGAATAAAATCAAAATTCAAAGTACTCAAGTCAAAGTCAGTAGTAGTTGTGTCTAAAAATTCTTCATCAACTAATTCACCATTAATATACAAATTATTATCTTCAATAGATAATCTTTCACCTGGTAAACCAATTACTCTTTTAATTAATTTTGTTCCATCATAATCAATAACAATAATATCAAATCTTTCAATAGACTTATCAAATTTCTTTAACAATAAAACTTGTCCATCAGATAAAGTCGGAAACATAGAAATTCCATCAACTTTTACTGGAGTAATTATAAATGTTCTTATTAAAACAACAAAAGCTATTATTAATATATAGGGTAATAAATCCTTAATTATCTTCATACAACATCTTATCCAAAAACAAGGTCGCCTTTAGCAACCTTATTTTGATCTTCTTTCTTTGATTTTTGGTTCTTTAACTAATTCTCTTAAATAGAATAATCTTGCTTGTCTTACTTTACCAGCTTTAACTATTTTTACATAAGCTATTTTTGGTGAATTCATTGGAAAAGTTCTTTCTACTCCAACACCACTTGACAATTTTCTTACCGTAAAATTTTTAGCAATTCCACTATTTTGTATTTTAGTTACTATTCCTTCAAAGTCCTGAACTCTTTCTCTTTTACCTTCAACAACATGCCAGCCTACTGTAACAGTATCGCCAACACGGAAATCAGATAAATCAGTTCTAATTTGATTTTTAGTTATCTTATCAACTAAATTCACAATGTCACTCTCCTTATAATATTTGATCACAAATAAATTGTCGGATCACTTAAAAAATACTAACATATTATTTTATAAAATGCAAGTATTTTATACATTATTTAAAAAAAGCAATTACTTGCTTTTAAAAACCTCTTCTTTTAAAGAAAGGAATGTCAGCTCCAACGCCATCATCACCATCATCATCATTTGATTCAGGTTTAACATCTTCTCTTCTAGCATAAGTACTATATAATGGCTCTGTCTTATCTTCAAAACCAGTAGCTATAACAGTAACGATAATCTCATCGGTTAAGTTTTCACTAATAATAGCTCCAAATATAGTATTTATATCAGTATTAGAAGCTTTTCTTATAACTTCAGCAGCCTCCTCTACCTCAAACAAAGTAAGTGATGGACCACCAGTTACATTAATAATAGCATCCGTTGCTCCTTCAATACTTCTTTCTAGAAGTGGACTTGCTACAGCATGCTCAGCAGCCTCAGAAGCGCGATTTTCTCCTACTCCTATTCCAATACCAATAAGAGCATCTCCTCTTTTTTCCATTACAGCTTTAACATCAGCAAAGTCAAGATTTATTAGTCCTGCCACAGCAATCAAATCAGATATAGACTGTACACCAGTTCTTAAAACATTATCAACTTCTTTAAATGAATCCAATAATGGAGTTGACTTATCTATTATTTCTCTTAATCTATCATTTGGTACAATAATTAAAGTATCCACATGTTTCTTAAGTTCTTCTAATCCAGTCATAGCCTGATTCATTCTCTTCTTTCCTTCAAAAGAGAATGGTTTAGTAACTATACCAACAGTTAAAGCTCCCATTTCTTGAGCAATTTGAGCAATAACTGGAGCTGCTCCAGTTCCTGTTCCTCCACCCATTCCACAAGTTACAAAAACCATGTCTGCTCCATCCAAAGCAGCTTCTACTTCAGCCTTAGATTCTTGAGCAGCTTTTTTACCAACCTCTGGATTAGCTCCAGCTCCAAGACCATTAGTAAGTTCCACACCAAGCTGAATTTTAACTTGAGCAGAAGAATTATTAAGAACTTGAAGATCAGTATTTGCAACTATAAATTCTACACCTTTAAGTCCAGAATCAATCATTCGTTGAACAGCATTGTTTCCTCCGCCACCAACTCCTATTACTTTTATTTTTGCCAATTGATCCATTTCTAAATCAAACATATTGTATCCTCCCTATTCATCAAAAAAACCTATGAGTGCTTTAATTATATTTTTTTCGTTAACACTATTTTTTCTTGGTGATGCTAAATCACTAGAATCATCATCTTCTACCATTGTATAACCTTTTCCTTGAAGTTTCAACTTTTGAACAAAATAATATATACTTCCAAGGCAAGTAGAATACTTATTACTTCGCACACCAATAGTATTTATATTACCTAAAGAACATTTTCTACCTAACACGCCTTCAGTAACATCAACCATATAAGGCAAATTACTAGCCCCTCCAGTTAATATTATATAATCAATTTCATGATTTGCCAATGAATTTACGTCATTTTTAACAAAATTAAGTATTTGTTCCACCCTAGAGTTAACAATTTCACTCACTTCTACTTGATTTATAGAAATATTTTCAGACAAGCTATTAATAATTTCATAAACTTCTGATGAATTAGCAAACTTATGATGGGCTAGAGCAAAATTCTCTTTTAACTGCCTAGCATCGTTTATGCTCAGTTTATAAATATAAGCAATATCTGAAGTAACATCACTACTTCCAAATTGAACAACACTGTTTTTAACAATTATTCCCTTATTATAAAGAGAAATTGTTGTTGTCTCACTACCCATATTAATAATCAAACCAGCTTTGCTACTCATGTTATCTTTCTTTAAAGCATAATAATCACTTATTCCGCTTAGACTAACATCTACAACCTTTACACCTATGGCTTCTATAAGATTGATAACAGAATATATATTTTTACTAGGTAAAGTTACTAAAACACCACGCATTTTAAGAATACTTCCTGGCAATCCTTTAGGATCAAGAACAATTTTATTATCAACTTTAAAATCTATTGGTAAAATAGTTAATATCTCTAGATTGGCATTATGATAATTCGAATATGCTTTATCCATAACGCTACTAATATCAATTCCTTCTACAAAATCTTTACTAATATTAACTTCACTAGTTACAACGCTAAACTCAGCTAAATAACTTGGCACATTAACTATAACCTTATCTATAAATATGCCAAGCATTCTGCTTACTTCTTCTAAAGCTTTTTTAATCGAACCAGCCGCTAAATTTGCATCAACTATCAGACCTTTTTTTATGCCTTCAGATTTAACCGTTTTGGCTGCTAATAAATTCAATTTACCTTTATATAATTCCGCAACAATTACTTTAATCGTATCAGAACCAATATCCAAACTGGTATAAATGCGCTTCATTCACATCACCTTTATCTATTTGACTTAATTTAATTATACTATATTTATCAAAAATGGTAAATAGTTTTTAAAAAAGGGTGTTTTTACCCTTTATTATATTTTGATACATTAATAATGATTCCAAGAACCAAAACATAAGAAATAAAATATATCCAAAGCATTAAAATAACAATACTAGATAAATTCCCATAAAACACACTATAATCAGCAATATTTGTAACATAATATCCATATATATAAGTTCCAATAATCCACAATGTAGTAGTAAATGCTGCTCCTTTGTTAACATTTTTGCTAGGTATCGTCTTGTCTGGAGCAATAGTATAAATTAATTTCACAATCAAAAATATAAACATAATTCCAATTGGCCATTTAATAATCCAATATAAATAATAAATGTATTTTTCTATTCCGTTAAAAAAATTGTTATTTAAAAATTTAACTATATCATTACCAAAAGCAATAAAGATAAGCATAAAAACAATTAACAAAATAAGTAAAATTATTAAATTAAAAGCTTTTATTCTTCTCCTTGCAAAACTACTATTTTCAATATTATATAATTTATTGGAAGAAACAATGATAGCATTACTACCATTGCTTGCTAAAAATAATCCAAAGAAAGTAAATAAGACTACATTTAAATTAACACCTTGTCCACTTATATAAGGAACCAAAATACCGCTTGCTTCCTTTGGAAAATAAGAATTCATAAAATTAGTTATTGACTCAATCGATAGATTTAATGAAGAAGCTACCAAACCAATCAAGGTAATGATTGGTATAACAGACAAAATCAAATAAAATGCTATATTTCCAGGTAAAATATTTAAATCAGGCTGACTAAAAAATTTAAATACTTTTTTTAACTTTTTTTTCAAATTATACCTCTATATTAACTCAAAATCTACCGTCTTTGCTTCTTTATTCGCTCCAGTTACCTTTACTTTAACAGTATCTCCAAGCCTAAATCCTTTTTTATCTTTTTTGCCTCTTAAAGTCATAAACTCCTCATCAAAAGTATAATAGTCTCCTTTTATACTATCGACTCTTACCAACCCTTCAACTAAATTATCAAGTTCTACAAACATTCCAAAGCTCATCACACCACTAACAGTTCCTTCAAACTCTTCACCAACATGTTTCATCATATATTCTGCCATCTTCATATCATCTACTTCTCTTTCACACTCAATAGAATCTTGTTCTTTTTCTGAAGCATGTTCTGTCAAAAATGGCAACCTATCATTCCAGAATCTTATAACGTCTTTAGAGAGAGACTTCTCAAATAAGTATGTTCTTAAAAGTCTATGAACTGTAGTATCAGGATATCTTCTAATAGGAGAAGTAAAATGAGTATAGCAAGGACTTGCCAAACCAAAATGACCTATATTATTTCTATCATAAACAGCTTTTTGCATACTTCTAAGAAGAAGTGTAGATAAAATATGGTATTCTTTTTTATCCTTTAACTGATTTAAAATGCTTTGTACGTCTTTAGGAGTAACTTTATTAAACTTCCCAGTTATCTTGTAACCTAATCCGGCAACAAATCTTAAAAATTTATCAATTTTTTCTTTATTCGGTTCACCATGAACACGATATACAAAAGGCAAATCCATATAATATATATGAGAAGCTACCGTTTCATTAGCACATATCATAAAGTCTTCAATTAAATTTTCACCAATTCCGTGATACCTTTTAACAACATCAATAGCCTCTCCCTGTTCATTAACAATTATCTTTGCTTCATCAACATCAAAATCAATATAACCTCTACTAACTTTAAATTTTCTAATTATTTTAGCCAAATCATACATCTTTTTAAGTGTTTCAGCAAATGGCTCATATCCATCTGGAACAATATTTTTTTCCAAAATACTATTAACACATTTATAAGTCATCTGCTTCCTACTTTTAATAACACTTTCATATATATCATAATCAATGATCTTACCAGTATTAACGTCTATCTCCATATCACAACTCATAGCCAATCTATCAACCCCTGGGTTTAAAGAACAAATCCCATTTGATAATTTACGTGGAAGCATAGGAATAACTCTATCGGCTAAATAAACACTTGTGCCTCTATCGTAAGCTTCATCATCTAATTTAGTATTAGCTCTAACATAATAACTAACATCAGCAATATGCACACCTAACAAATAATTTCCATTTTCTAAAATATCAAGAGAAATAGCATCATCAATATCTTTAGTATCATCACCATCAATTGTAAAAATTTCCTTATTACGTAAGTCTCTTCTATGTTCCATTTCCTTTGCGTCTACACTATCCGGCAAATTATGAACTTCTTCCATTACATCATCAGAAAAAACGTCATTAATACCATATTTATTAACAATGGAAAGAATATCCACCCCCGGATCATTTTTATGCCCTAATATTTTAACAACAAAGCCTTTATATTTATTTTCCCCAATTTTATTTCCAATTTTAACTAAAACTTTATGTCCATCCATTGCTCCTAAAGTGTCATTACCATCAATAATGATTGATATTTTGATTTTCTCTTCATCTAATTTAATAGTATGAACATTATTAACCGTTATAAATTCTCCAACCATCTGCTTAAACTGACGATCAACTATCCTAACAATTCTGCCCTCTAATTCTAATCCTTTTTTAGAAGTTATTTCAACAACGACTTTATCATTATGAATAGCCCCATTCATATTATTAGAAGCAATATAAACATCATCATTTCCTTCAATATCAACAAATCCATAGCCTTTTTTATTAGCTATCAATCTACCAATTCTTAAATTAGAATTTGTTAACATCATATACTTGTCTTTCTTTGTTCTATATATTATAAGTTCCTCTTCTAATTTATTTAATTCCTTTAATAATTCTTTAAAGCTATCCACACCATCTAAATTCAAAGCATCAGATATTTCATTAACACTATAAGACATATTTTCTTTGTTTAATAATTCAATAATTTGTTCTCTCATCATACACCTCTATTATTAATACAATTTTAACACATATTAAATTTTTATACAATAAAAGACACTACTCATCAGTGTCTTTATCTTCTATTTGAACTTGATTTATTGTCTCAAACCTTTTAGTTATTTTATCCGTTGTAACATGAATATCCTTCACATCTTTAGAAACAGTCTCAATAGATCTATACAGTTTATCCCATCGATCTTTATACCTACTAAATTCTTCACTTAAAAGACTTAATTCTTTATGAATAATACTAGCATACTTATCCCTCTCTAAATTCTTAACAATGACTTGAATAGTAGTTAAAGTACTAATTAAAGTAGTAGGGCTAGTAATCCAAACTCTTTTCTTATAAGCATATTCAATAATATCTTGATGATAAGCATTAAGTTCTGCAAATATCGCTTCGGCTGGTAAAAACATAATAGCCTGATCTGATGTAACACCATTAATTATATATTTAGAACTAATAGCATCAATGTGTTTTTTTACATCAATCTTAAACTGTTTAGCAGCATTATCCCTTTTTTCACTTGATTCCTTTTTATCTATCATAATTTGATAGTTTTCCAGAGGAAACTTAGAATCAATAGCAATAGTGCCTAATGGTTCTGGAGCAAATAAAACACAATCAGCTATGGTATTATTATCAAAAGAGTATTGCAATTGATAAAGGTTATTATTGTTCTCTCCAAAGACACTAACCATAATATTTTTCAAATTAATTTCCCCAAAAATACCCCTTGTTTTTTTATCAGTTAATATACTTTGTAATGATACTATATCATTAGATAAATTATCAATCTTTTTTTGAGCTTCATCAATTTTAGTAAGTCTTTCTAAAACAGAAATAAACGTTTTGTTACTGTTTTTAAAATTTTCATCCAATCTTTCATTTACTTTATCATTAATAACATTAAGTCTATTTTCTATTCTTTCCGTTAAACTAACAAAATCATTTCCTAAATCCTTAGAAAAAGAAGTTCTAAAGTCACTTATTTCTTTTACAACATTAGTCTCTAACTTTCCAAGTCTTTCTGTAATGCGAGCCTCATTAATATTCTTTACTAAAGACAGCACACTTATTATCAATAAGATTATAAGTAACATTATTATAACATAATCCATAAATACCTCCTAAAATACCTAAAAAAGAAAGAACTATCTTTCCTTTTGCTATTCATCTCCAAAGAAATCATCAAAGAATTGATCATCCGTTACTACTTGATTATCAGTAATACTTTTTTTATCATTATTTATAACTTCATCATCACTAGCCTTGATTAAAGGACTCACTTTATCAATTTCATTTTCTGATTTATTATTTTTGGTTAAAACATCTTTATTTTCAATTAAATTCTTTTCTTCATTAATTTTTACCATATCAGAAGTAAAAGTTTCATCAGATTTTGCCACATCTTTTTCTGAAATAATTTCATCAATATTATTTTCTTCAGTTGATGACAAAATAGGTTCTGACATTTCGGTAGTTTTATCACTAACATCAGTAGCTAAATCCATACTTGAATTTATTTCTTTATCATCAATAGATTTATCTTTGATTAAAGAACTATCCTCTGTTTTAACTTCTTTTTCTTTTTTCTCTTCTTCTTCTATTTCTGCAATCTTACCTTCAATTTTCTTTACAAGGTCATCAAAATTAATGTTATCAGCTTTCTTCTCTTCCTTTTTTGGTGACAAAACCGAAGGCACCCCAGGGACTTTAGAATCAAATAAATTACTACTTGGCTTACCATTTAAACCCGCACCTGCTCCAGCACCAGTTCCAAACATATTTAACATTTCATTTTGCTTACTTTTTCTTTTTTCATCGACATAAGCCTTTAAATCAAAAGTAGCAACAGACTCTTTTTCTCTTTCAATATAATTTGCTTTAGGATACTTTCGTTCCCAAAGATTCTCTTTCTCCATTTTCCAATTAGGAGTCATTTTTGTCTTAAACGGCATCATCCTTGTTCTAATTAAAATAGTAGACCACTTAGGCATTCTTTGTAAATCACTTACTGTTACAAGAGGTGTTGAAGCTGTTTTATCTTTCTCTTTAGATTTAACTTCTCCACACATTTTACTAATTTCTTCAAGTGCTGCAATTTCACTACTAATCAAATATATAATATTACCGCAGTTACCCTTAATAGTCTCTCCATTTTCTTTACCATAAACTTGAGTTAACTGTGCAAAGTTCTGAATAATAAAAGTAAACCTTATCTTTCTACTACGAGCTGCAGTAACCATTGTTGTTACATCTTTTAAAGGGGGCATATTTGCAAATTCATCTAGAATAAAATTTGTTTTATATGCTAGTTTTCCACCATTTTCTTGAGCAACATCAATAAGAGTTTCATAGCATTGCTTAATAAAAATGGTAACTAAAGAATGATAAGTTTTCTTCTCATCTTGAATAACCAAAAATACAGCTGTTTTTTTTCTACCAATATCTTTTAAGTCAAAATCACTATGTGATAGCATTTCACTAATATTTTCCCTTGATGAAAATAACTTAATTTTTTGCTTAAAAACAGATAATATACTACCTTTTGTATCAGTTGGTGCATTGATAGTAGACGCAACATTTATATAGGCTGGGCTTGTTGGATCTTTAGATAAGAAATATTCCTTAATATATGTTCCTGCGCCACATCTATCTTCACCAACCGTAGTCATTAAATTAATACTATTTAAATTGATTTGTTCTTCCGTAGCATCATCAAACAAAGCTAATGCTATTCCTGCAAAATAATCAGCCGAAGTCTTCTCCCAAAAAGGATCCTGATTTTGTGCTTTTTCATCATACAAAATATTCAAAGCTAAATCATCAAGTAACTCATTTGCTTTATCTTTATTTCCAGCCTTATATAAACTATATGGTAAAGTTAAAGGATTCCAAGCACTACCCTTTTGAGGATCACGGAAATTAAGAAGAACAACATTATAACCCCTCTGTCTTAATTCCTCAGCATTATTTTCATATATCTCACCTTTAGGGTCAGTTATAATCATTGATTCGCCCTTTTTAGCTAATAATTTAACCATTGGCTGAACAATCATTTCTGTTTTACCACTACCAGTAGAACCAATAATTAAGTTATGATATTCTCCAGCATCAACCCATACTTTTTTGCCATTATTTATGATAGGTATTCCAGCAAAAGCAGCAGTTTCAGATTTAGGGTTTACCATTTTAAGCTCTTTTTTCATTTCAGATTCAGAGGCCCATCTAGAATATCCCTTATCCTTTTTCTTCGTGGTTAAACCAAAACCATTTTCTCTTTCAAAAATTAAAGAAGATACACTAGTCATTATTCCAATAATTGCCGCTATATAAAATACCATAGTTGGAGCAAAATAATCTGAACTAAAAGCCTCAACTGGATTTAAACCATATAACTCTCCTGTTTGAGCAAAAGAAGATATATTAAGGACACCAATAGCTACAATATAAAGTAATATCAAACAAAATATTAAAAATATAAGCATATCTTTTGAATCTATTCTAAATTTCATATATCCTCCTAAATGTTATTGTTATTTTTATTTTTAATTTTAACATCATTGTATACTAATATTCCAATAATTATTATAGCAATTATTAAAACAAAAGTATAGTCTATGCCAGAAAGAAAATTATTTAAATTAAACTTTTTCTTTGATTTATCGAAAGAAAGTTGAATACTTTTATCATTAGATACATCAGCATTAATATCCCAATAATATATATTATTTTTTGAATCAATTCTATCAGCATTATTATACGTAACTACAAAAGGAAGCTTTATACTAATATAACTATCAGTCACATCGTTCGAATAAACAATTCTATCAACATTTAATTCTCCTACAGAATTTATAATAACAATATTATCATTTTTGACAATGCTAATATCATCATACAATTCCTTATATGTTGGAGAATTTTCTACAAATGAACTTAAACTATTAAAAGTTCTCGTTGTATCAACACCATATAAATAATTTTCATCATAATAAGAATATTTGTATCCTTTATCAAACATTCCCTTGTCAACTGAAGTCTTATAAACATCCTGCACATCTCCCAAAATAGCAAAATAACTACTATCATTCAGTATTTTAAAAGTTTCTGTTACAGTCAAATCATCATTTATTTCTAACTGATAATTTATAGTACAACCAGAAAGGAGAAAAAGGAAAAGTAATAAAACCAAAAATTTACTTAATTTCATATTTTATCCTTTCTAACTATCATGATAAAACAAAGGTAATTTATAAATATGTTGAAAACTTGTTGTTTTACCACAATAATAAGTAGTTAAAGTTAGATCATCTTCAGGACTAACCGAATGAGCCACCTTTATATAGCACTGATCATTACTAACCTCTAATACAATTCCCCAACTATTATTCGCATTAGTTACTCTGCTTTCTAGAATATCGCCCGCTTCAATGCCAGATGTCAAAAGCTCTGTAACAGAATAGCCGCTCTCATTCGAGGCATATTTTGTAGAATTTTGAAGTACAGTTTCATTTGAATATATATTACCAGCCCCAGCTTGTCTCAATGACCAAAAAACAAAGTCAGCACTATCAAGGCCTACTGTACTACTCCACTCAGGGTTCCATCCATCAACATTAGGTTGAGATAAATGACCATATCCATATTGAACTTTGTAAAAAGGATTATTTATAAGCCAATAAGCCGCAGCCATAACTTTAGCTCTATTACCATTATCACCAGCAGTTGTGGCATTAGTTTCAGCAGTACTTACATAATTAGATAAATTCTCATTAATTGTTGTTAACTCATCAGCACTCATTTCACCACTTGGAATATTATTTGATCCAGGCAAAGTTTCTCCATAACTAAATGAAGTTGAATTATTACCTAACTGCTCAGAAGCTTCTTTTTTAGCATCAATTAATCCAGGCGCCGTTGATATATCAATGATGCCATCTGCCCCACCTGCAAGTTCTACTTTAGATTTATAAAAGCTATTTAATATTTTAGTGTAAGAGTCGCCCTGTGATGCCATATATTTAGCCACTATAGTTGAAAATTTCTTTTGTGCATACCTTTCTGTTTTAGTTACCCAACTTGAAGGTACATGGAAATATAAATCACCTATTTTATTGTATTTAACTATATCTGCAGGTAAAGTACTTAAAATCACTGTCACAGGATTAGACGAAGTATAAGTAACGCATCCCGCATTATATGCACTTATTTTACTATTAACCAAATCCATATCTAAGTCATCACCTGTATCAGCGACCCCTATAGTAGATAGTATATAACTTCTATTACCATCAGTTAGATAAGTCGGTATTTTTTTGCAAGGAAAACTCGCATAACCATACACATCTAATAAAGCACCACTATAATTTAAAACCATACCTTGCGTTTCTATAACTTGATTATATAAAACCAAATCCGTAGGATTATTATCAATATCTATATTATCAATGTCAAAATCAAGCGCAGTATTACACCAATCACTATCACTCATTAATTTAGTTCTAACAACTATTGCAAAAGCTTTTACATATTCCTTTTGTGAACTAGCAGAACTATCCATACCTTTTATAATACTAGTAATTATCTCATCTAAAGAATAATCACCAACCATACATTTTTCAGGATATACATAATTATCATCAGTTGCAATAGTATTAATATCTTCAAATCCAGAATTTTTACACTGTTTAAATAATATCGTAGGATCTAATGTTGTATCAGCTGACCAAACATCTTTATATAATGCAAAATGTAAATGAACGCCTGTTGAACATCCGGTACTTCCCATTTCAGCAATTTTCTGTCCTCGTGTAACCTCATCACCTTCTCCAACTAAGATACCATCAGCGGCCACATGATTATATTCTGCAACATAAGTAGTGCCATTAATCTCATATTGAATAACAATTTGAATTCCACCATTGACATTTATTCCATTCATAGCAGGACATGTTCCTAAAGTAGGACTGTATGTATTACCTATATTGAAATCAGTAAAATGAGTTATTTTAATTACTTTTCCAGTAGCTATTGAGTAAAGTTCAAATTTTGCATCAGTAGTAATTGTATCCACAGCTAAATGATTATACTCTGCTCTTCTACCATAGCCAGTTGTAACAGCACAGCTCCCCTTCAAAGGAGACACCATATACGATAAATCCGTTATAGAAACATTACTACTACTATAAGTTACATTATCATAAGAAAAGTCTGACATTCCTCCATATACATGAAAATACTCTGCTTTATCAAATATTTCATTTACGATATCCTCAGTTTTAATTGCTTTATAAGCATCTGATGCATCTTTTAAAACACATTTTTCACAATTAATATAGTTCTGTGGAACAAAAACTGTTCTTAAATATTCCTTGTATTGTTCATAATTCATAAATTTAGTGTAAGTATTTTTAACCATCTGTCCACTACCGCATTCAATATCTGGATCATAATAATCTAAATTAATAAATGCTCCTAATTCACTATAGTCCCCAGCTTCTACATCGTCAAAAAAGTCAGCCAACCTCTCTTTTAAAACAGTATTATCTGAAGAATATTTAACACCAAAAATAGATAAAATAGAATCCCAGAAAGTCTGACTATTATCCACATTTTCACCAGACAATTTTGTCTCTACTTCTATAATTTGATCTATTAAATCACTTAACTGATCATCCTTGCTCTTATTAATACTACCAGATACACAAGAAGTTACAACTTTGCCAGTCACTAAACTTCCAGATAGTCCTCTTAAATTAATGTCTGGTAAAGAATATGGGGTACCCAACATAACAGCAGCCCATTTAAAAAATTGCTGTGCATTATCCCTATCAATATCAGCCTCATTTATAAAATTATCAATATCCTTATTAGTTAATCCTTGTTCTGTATACCAATCCCCAAACTCATCAGAATTAGTAAACAACTCAGCCTGCATTAGCTTTCCATATTGCAAAGTGGCAGATAATAATTGATAGTCAAATTCATCTACTCTCTCGTCTTTGTACTCTAAACTATCATAAAGATTCATCATTTCAGACATTTTTTGATAAAATTCACTGCCTAAAACGCCATTTACATCATCTGAATCACTTGCATTGCAATCTTCACATAAAGTAGAAAATAAAGAATTGTTTCCTGTTTCATAACCCGTTTTATTTTGAACGTATGAAGATGAAGAATTATCATTAACTGATTGAATACCGTTCATAGCACCAGGAATTATGGCTATTATAGCAGCAATTATAACAATAAAAAATAAAAATATAGCACTAATAATTATTATAAACTTGATTTTTTTTAATTTCTTCAACTTTTCCAAAATATTATCATCATTATTATTGTTAATGCCAAACATTCATATCACCTTCAATTGTAACTAATGCAATTATACCATAACTAATAAAAATAATAAATAAAAAAAGAGGATTATAATCCTCCTCCACTTCCAAAAGAATCTAACTCTCTTTCAGTAAGTACAACCTTAATTCTCATACGTCTGCTTCCACAAACAAACAACGCTTCACCTTGACTATATTTTTTAATATTTTCTTTTTCATTTTCATTTAAATCAATAAGTAAAGATAAGTCTTCTACAGCTTGTTTTTTAAGACCCATTACCAAATAATACGATGCATTATCAAATATAGCCTTGCCTTGAGTAATAACGGCAGGGTCACTAAAGTCACTTGGTTGCTGCGTTATAATTAAAGTACCAGTATTATATTTCCTAGCACGTCTTTGTATTTGTGCCAAGAAATCAGCACCTAATGTATTTTGACCACTCAACAATATATGAGCCTCATCTACCATTAAAACAGTATTTTTTCTTTTATCCAGAGTTAAGCTCCAAGCATACTTCAAAATATTAAAGAATAAAGCATTTTTTACATTACCATCAGCATTCATTAATTCTTTTATATTAAAAACAATGAAATCACTTTTTGCTTTAATTGTAGTATGACCATCAAAATAATACCTAAGCTCTTTTACAATTGGTCTGATTTTAAGTTCCAATCTTTCCATTATATCTTTTTCGTGTGTTTTATCAGGCATAGCCATAAGCTTACCTTTAATCGTCGCATATACATCCTTAAAAGTTGGAAAATCATCACTCGCAAAGTGACTGAAGTCAGCATTAAAATCTATTCCAAACCTCTTATATGTATCTTGAACAACTTCACTAAACATAGTTAAAACGTCTTCTGAGATACTTGGATCATAATACTTCATAAAAGCTTTAAGAGTTTGAAGAGTTCTTGTCAAAACAGTGTAACCCAAACCACTTTTTAATTCATCTTCATCCACATCAAGAGTAACATCGAGTGGATTTACCATACCATATTCCCCACCACGGCCAAGATCTATAAAATCTCCACCATATAATTTTGTCATATCAGCAAGTTCACCTTCTGGATCAATTACCACAATTTGATGACCATTTCTAAAATTAGCTCTAAGTAACAACTTAGCAGCTGTACTTTTACCAGAACCAGAAGTACCTAATATAATCATATTGGCATTATTTCTATTATGCTCTTTTCTAATTTGAAATAAAAATTGATTAAATAATATAACTCCTCCAGAGAAATCAACACCAAGTAGTGTAGATAATCCTGGATCTTTAATACTATCAAATATAAAAGGATACATTGCCGCAATAGTAGGAGATGGAATTGGAGTACCTATTCTACTCTCAACCTCTTGCTTTGGATATATTGGCAATATTGATTTAAAAACCTGCTCCTGTTGGAATCTTAACGGTACAGCTCTCATTTCTAATGATTCAATGAAGTTTTTAACTTGTAACTTCTTTGCCGTAAGTTCTTCCTCTGAACCAGCAGTAACAACAACATGCATTTGAAAATCAAATATACTAGATTGTGTAGCTGCTAATTGCTGAATAAAATATTCCAAAGATTCATAGTCTTGTCTGATTCTTTCTTGAATCGTCTTATCATTTTCATCTTGATATCTTTGTTTTAAATCAGCAATTTCTTTATTTAACATTTTACTTATTACACTAAAAGGTAGTGGTATATGTTTAATAACAACCTTTATTCCTGGAACGCTTGTTAAATCCGCCAAATATCCTGGATTAATAAACTTAGGATATGATACAACCGATAAAATAGTTGAATATTTATCACTAATAATTATATCAGCTGGTCTAAACTGCAAGCCTTTAGGAGCTATTTCAGATTTTAAACTCATTGTTCAACACCTACCGTTCCAAATGTTGTTGTCATTCCACTATTCAAAAAATTATCCAAAATTATTCTTAGATCATCATTTGATGTTTGCTGTGTTGTCAAACCTGCATTAGCAAAATGTGTGATCAAATTTCTAATTTTTTTGTTAATAGAATCCGTATCTTTATCCTTAAAAAGTAAATAATACTCAGTGTCAACAATATCATTTTTAATAAAGAAATCACATTTGTTTAAATCTTCAAGAATAATCTTTCTTCTAGCAGGATTCTGTTCCTTATTAAATTGCATTTGAAGCTCAGAAATATAAACTTGAATATCAACAGGTCTATCCGCAACAATTAACCAAAATTCATAATTAATAGTATTATATACTATTTTTAAATTATCAATTATAGCATTTTGCGTAAATGGATCTGTTATAAATATGTTACGGGGTTGTATTTTTACACCCGTAACTTTTTCGTTGTTCTCAAGTACAATCATTCCATTAGTAATACTTCTAACAGGTATTGTATCTTCTGTAAATTTACTTTTAGGATTACTTTTTACTTGTGTTGTTGTCTTTTGATTCATACGAAGCACACCAACCTTTCCATATAAATTTTTGTCTTTCCGTAAAAAATTTATACATTAATATTAAAACTGTTAAAACATTGTGATAATTAGCAACAGGGAATATAAGAAATGCCGAAAGCAAAAGAGGAGTAAGGGCTAAAACTAGAATAGGAATTTGTTGCAAAGGTAATGCAATTAGCATTAGTAATGTTAAAAATATTCCTATAGAAAACAATATTAAATCAAAAGGATTAAATATTCCAAATATTAACATTGATTTCTTTGAATTAGCAGGTATTAAAAATTGACCATTCATTTATATCACTTCCCCTTTTTATGTGTTTCTATTATCATCCTGACCCGGTAAAATTATTCCAGGTCTTCCATTATTTGTACCAATCTGGCCAGAATTATTCATTGATGAACCAGGTCTATTACCACTAGCTGTATTAAAGTTTCCTTGACCAGAACCATTATTTGCAGAACCCTGACCAGAATTATTCATTGATGAACCAGGTCTATTACCACTAGCTGTATTAAAGTTTCCTTGACCAGAACCATTATTTGCAGAACCCTGACCAGAATTATTCATTGATGAACCAGGTCTGTTACCACTAGCTGCATTAAAATCTCCTTGACCAGAGCCATTATTTGCAGAACTCTGACCAGAATTATTCATTGATGAACCAGGTCTATTACCACTAGCGGCATTAAATCCGCCTTGCCCAGAAGGCCAAGGCCTAGTAGTACCATCAGAATAAAGTTGGTTACCATCGTTACCTACAAAAGATGTAGGATGTGGTTCTGAAGCAGCGGTTTCCGTTGAAGCTCTAGGCGCAGTAGGAGTTTTAGGAGAAACATTGTCAATTTTTGGAGCCGCTTTTGCAGCTGCAATTTGAGCTTCAACTCTTGCAACACCTTTATCTGCTTTAGTAAGACTTTCAATTTGTTTTTTCAATGTATCAATCTGATCTGTACTATCTTTCACCTGTTTTGTATATTTATTTACCATAACTGCTGCTGCTGCTCTTTCTTCTGGAGTATTTGCTGCCTGTAAAGTAGCCTGTGCCTCAGTTAACTTAGTATTCAAGTATGCGTTTCCTGATTTTGTAGCTGCAAGCATAGCTGATTTATTAGCATAATCACCATTAGAAGAAACTTTAGAATAAGCACTTGTTATTCTTGCCAAATCTTCTTCAGTAGCCTTTCCATCTGCAGCTATTTTGTCTAATATTGGTTTTACTTCATCAATTTTTGCTAAATGTTCATTTCCTTCTTTAGTATCTCTCTCGTTTTGCTTTTTCTCTAATTTTGCCGTTCTAGACGCTTGCCTTGTTTCAAGATTGCTCTTATGCATCAAAGAACGTTGTGTATCCCCAGAATATTTCTTGTCAGCTGACCAACCACCAGAGTCATATCTACCTTGTGCTTCTTTTAACATAGCAGTATTTCTTTCTTTAAATTTTTCAAGGGCTCTATCACCTCTGCCAACAGCTGCCCCGCCACCTAACAATGCTGCATTCTTTAAAAAGTTGCCAGCAAGAGAACCACCAGCAGCCAAAGCACCACCAGCTTTTGTTGCCAAACCGCCTAATAGCGGAGCTTCTGCCATTTTTTTAAATGGATTTAGCGTTAATTTACTAGCATTTTTGATCCCTAATAAATCTTCTAATAATTTAGGAACTTCCTTAGCAAACAACAACAATCCAAAAGTTATAAATACAGTTACCATAGGGTAAGTGTTTCCTGTTCCAGAAACAAATGAGAATATTCCACCACTTGTATTAATTAATAAAATTAAATTTAAAGCAAATGCTATAACGCCTATTCTAACAAACAGGCTTGCCCAAGTTGATAAACATTCTTTTCCCCAGTTAGCTAAAGTATTATTTTTCTTTCCAGGAGTTAAGGAAAGCATTATAGGAATAGGAGCAATCATTTGTAAAAATCCTAATTTTACAGACCTAATTGCCAAATCCAAGCAAAAACCTATCAAAATCCAAACAAGGCCAATTCCAACAACAGTAGAAATAAGATAATTGTAATCAAACAAATAGTATTCTTCATTTTGATAGAAAGTCCCATCAGAAGTGCCCGCAAAAACCGTGCTGATATTTTTTAAATCTCCGCCCCAAATATAACTTAACGTTCCTTCAGATAAAGCTTTTTGATAAGAAGTTCCTGCAATTTTACCATCACTATCTTCATTTAAAGCTGAAACACATGAGTCAGTAAGTGAAAGGCCTGTATAATTTCTACACTCAGATAATTTTGTTGTAGGCCTAAAAAAACTCAAGAATGTATAAACTGATAACATTTTTGTACTGTCAGCAGTATCAGCCGTTGTTGTATTATCACCCAATAATACCTTTTGAATAACATTATTAGAAAACAACGCTTTCTGTAAATAATAAGCTTCATTAAAAAGCATAGGTACAGAAGCTAATAATGCTATACAAATAACAATATTTTGAATTAACTTTCCACCGCCTTTTTGTTTGTCAGTAATAGAATCAGGATTAATCACATATGTTATAAAAGAAAAAGCCAATTTAAAAAGCATAATAATTGTAAGCAATACATACATTCTGTTAGAAAAATCAGCAATTTGATCTGCCGTAAAAATAGTCGCCTCAGAAAGCATAGAAAAAAGCCAATAAGCTTGGTCAATTAGTCCGTAAACTACACTATCAAAAAAGAAAAAGATTGTTCTTAAAATCGTTGTAACTGAATCAACCATATATGCTCACCTTCTAACTAATAATACTTTTAACACATCCTATAGCATCAGAACCTGCTGATGTTATACTAACAATAAAATCAACAATAACAAAACTCAAGAAAATTATAATTGCCGCAACTAATCTCTTAGCAAATAAAGCCTGTGCCTTTTTAATTTTCGCTTCATCTGCAGCCATTACCGCACGTGCAATATCCAAAGATCCAAATAATAAAACTCCAATTGGTGCAATAATCCTTAACAAAGAATACGCTATACCAAAAAGTTTAAAAACTCCAACATCAGATGGACAAGAGCCTAAAATAGAACTATAAGAAACATTTACACTTGCTCCGTTATAACCAAAAGCAGTAGCATAATCTAAAGAAGAAACATCAGCTTCACTAAGTTGTTTTAACAAAGAAAATTTTGCCAAAACTCCAGAACAATTACTACCAGTACTAATAACCCACATTTTACTTCCATCCTCACATAAGCTAACAGATGGACAAGAAGATGATAAAAAATAGGATGATGCATCTTCTTCATTAATAAACATGCCTGGTCTTGTATCCTCAACAAATTTTGTAATTGTTTTGTTTATTTCATCACTACTACCGCCAAATACATAAGTCCATATTTTATTTACTGTAGTTTGTGAGCCGTATAAATCTGCTCTAGGACTACCACCAACAACATGCACAGTAGCATAAATATTTCCAGAAAGCGCGCCATCTTTTTTATAAACACAAACCGCATAATTACTAGCAGCTTTCACCTCAAAAGGAAATATAAAAAATATTACAAATATAACCAAAAATAATAATTTTTTTAAATTCATATAATCACTCTTTACTATTGTGCTTCCACAACATTATACTAAATATATAATACACTATAAACATGCTAAAAGTCAATAAAAACAAAACAATAAAAAAAGATATAAATTAATATATCTAATCTCTTAATTTATAAATTAAACCTCAAGTATTACTTTCATACATCCTAATGCAGAAGTTCCGTCATCAGAAAGTAATCCAAATGCAAATTCAATTATTGCTGGTATTAAGAATACAATAACACCATATATAATTCTTTTAATTAACATACTTTGAGCCTTTTTAATTTCATCCTCTTTTTGACTAGTTACTGCTTTACCTAAATCAAGCATACCCATAATAACCAAAATAATAGGGATACCAAATTGAATAATGTTGATAACACTACCAACTATGTTAACAATTTCTTCAGGTAAACAAGCATCTACACCAATAGTATCTAATACATTTAACATTTTTCCACCTCACTATAATACTATCATAATATCTCTTAAAAAGTCAATCTAAAACAAACCTAATATCTTTTTCTTTTCACTATCTACATTATCAACTAACCTATCAAATCCCATTTTAATCAGAAACGCCATTAAAGGTCTATTCAATTTATCTCTTTCATCAAGTGGAGGCAAATTATAAAATACCTTTATTTTTGCTTCATATTCAAAATCCAAAACATCTTTCGGTTCTAATAAACTTTGTGATAAAACAACTTTCTTATTTTTTAATTTCGTTAAAGAATTTCTATCTAACATCATTAATTTATTAAGCTTAATAACTGAAGGTTCCACTAAATATATAACATCATGACACAAGTCATCTAAGTTACTATTATTTAAATCAACTAAAATTATTTCATAACTATTATTCTTAACAATATTATTTCCCAAGTCTTCTTTTTTAATACTAATCATATCTTTTTCGTTAAAATAAACAAAATCATTTTTATCTATTTCAATAGCCATAACTTTATACTTTTCTTGAAGTTTTCTCTTCATCATATAAGCTAAGCTAGTAGAACCAGATTGTTTAGTAATATTTTTTATTCCAATTACTTTAGTTGTGGACAAATCAGTATACTCGTTATTAACAGTGATTTTAACGTCCTCAATTTGTTGAATATGAGCAACATCACGATAACTATTAGGATGATTATACAAGTAAATAATACCTTCAACATTTTTAGTAAAATTATAAATTTTCATAGAAACTAACTTAGATAAGTACTTTGGATCGCCAGACTCATCATCATCTTCCAATAGCAAAATAACCTTATCCATATCTAACATAATAGATAATTTTTTTAAATTTTCTAAATTTTTATAATCCTTTATTGCTGTTATATCTAAAATCATTCTTTGAAAATAAAAATTTTTAAAAGCGTTGCCAAGCTCTTCGGCATCGAACTGCCCCTCAACTTTTTTAATAACTTCTATATCCAAAGAATCTAATAAATCTTTATATTTGTTTGCTACTATTACATTCATAACTGCCTCCTAATAACTAGACAAATCATACAAGGTTTTTGTTTCACCATATATAGGTATTTTAATACCATCCAATAACGGAATATCAAAGTACATATAAGTAACTACACCATAATAAGTTCCTCTAATTGTTTCATATTCATACACACAATAATTATACTTACTAGTAAAGCTCAATAAAATTCCCTTAGCACTACCGTCGATATCTTTTCCTTTTTCGGTAGCACAAGTAGGTGTTAGATAAGTATTGATTCTATAGCCATAATTAGATAATTCGTCTTCTAAAGATGCAACAAAGTCATCCCTAGTCAAATTTCCATCTTCAAACCCATTATTTTCTTCAATCATTTGAATAATTCTGTTTTTTACTTTATACGCCTTAGAATAAGCTGAAGAAGTAGCTAGTAAAGCAATTAAAACAGCAAAAAAAGTTATAACAATACCTAGTATTGCCGAATTAGCCATTGACTCTTTCATAGCTCACCTCTAATCAGTATTAAATCTATAAATAATTTCTGTTTTAGAATAAACAGGGATTTTAACAGTCCCAACAACGGGAAGATCAAAATACATATAAGTTAAAACACCATAATAATCCTTGTTAGTTAAATCAGTGTTATCAGGGCCATAATGATAAATACAATATTGAAAATTAGAAGTCCCAATTTGTTCTAAAACATCACCTGATCTTGTTGGGCAATTTGCCAAACCATTCTTATATCCAAGCGAATTTAAAACATTATTGATTTCTACAACAGATGAATCATTATACCCCTCATACTTTTCTATAGCATTCACAATTCTGCTGTTAGCCTTAAAGGCTTTCATATAACTTAAGATTCCAGAAAGAAAAGCAAAAGTTACAATTATAAACAATATAATAATATTATAAAGAAAAGTACTTCCTATGCTTTCTCTCATAAACTATCCTCCTAATTTATTCAGTAGCGTTACATGAACTGTTACTACAATCTACACAGCTACCTCCGCACCAACATTGTCCATTTTCAGTACATTCAGATCTTGCTTTAGCATTATTCATCATATTATTAATTAATGGAGTTGCAACCGCTGCAATAACACCTATTAAAATGATTGCTACCACTGTTAAATTTGCCTCTCCTGACGCTTCTTTCATTTTATCACCACCCTCCGACTTTCACTATAATCATATCATACTATAAGTTAATCTTCAAACAAAACATTAAATATTCATTGTTTGAACAATTGAAAATAACAATAGCATAATTATACCTGCTCCTGTACATCCTAACATAAGCATAGTTTTATTCTCCATAGTTTCAAGTCTGTTTTTATATTTGATTTCTCTAGCTTTATTTTGTAAGCTAGATACTGTTCTTGAAAACATCATTAATTGTTCTTGCTTATTCTCTTGAGCCCCTAGACCTAATCTATATAAAAGTCTCATCATTCTCATTGAATCTCGTACAGGATACTCTTTTGCAAAATCCATATATGGGTCAACGGTTGAGTTACCTGCATCTATTTTTGCAATAAGTCTTCTTAATCCTGGCTTAAACACATCAGGTGAAGACTCTAAAGACTTAGCCAAAGCAACAGGAACAGTATAATGTTGAATTAATATTTCTAAACTTTTCAAGTAATAAGGTAATAAAGAATCAATATTTGATAAATTTGCCTTATAATACCTTTTCAACTTCTGATATGGAAGTTTAAACATGATATATCCTACTAATACAGATGTTAAAAAATATACAAAATTTAATTTAGACAAAAATATAAAAACAAACGCTACAATTGCAACCAATCCATTTCTAACTCTTTGTCCAAACAACTTCTTAACATCAATATCAGCGCCATATCTTACAGATGCCAAAAAAGAATAATCTTCTTCCATTAGAAAATTAAAATATGGTTGTGTATCTTCAATAAATTTTCTAGAATCAATAGCTTCGTCATACTGTAATACAAACAAAACAATAAAGCCAATTGCAACAAAACCTAATCCCATTATTCAGCCCCCACATTCTCATTATAATATTTTTCTCCATTCAACAAGAAATATGTATTAACTATAATAATTCCATGTAATAGAAGTTGTACAAGAATATTATCCAGAAGTTTAATATAAGAGTCTACTCCTAATAAAAATTGAACTAACATTACCATTAAATATAAAAGTATTCCAAACTGAACAAATTTTTTATGGAATTGAGCTCTATCTATTCTATCTCTATAAACATTTTCAACAAGCATATCTATATCAAGCGACATATTTTCAAGTGCTTTCATTGAGTCCCTAGAACCTTCATTAGTAATCTGTAAAAACAATTGATGCATATTTTTCACAATAAAGAAATTATATTTATCATTCATATAAACTAATGATTGTTCAATTGTCCCATTTTCATAAGCCATGTCAATCATAACTTTCAAGTCTGATTTTACAGGATCTTCTAATACACCTGAGCTATAAACCCCTTCTAAGGCTTTGACAAAACTTTGAGTTGTCGCGAATTCCATTATAGTATTAGTAGTATAAACCTGAATCTGTTCAAAAACAAACTCACTATAAACTCTTTTACACCTTAAATAAGACAAATAAGGAATTGTCATTACAGATAAAAACATATAAATAAAAGATAGAATTAGGTTATAAAAATACAAATATGACAATACGAAAGAGCCACCAGCAAAAATTGCCACCTGAACTGTATATTGTTTCACCGTATATTCTTGCCCTAAATTCTTAACCTTTTCTCTTACTGATTTAAAAGAATATGGTGCATATCGATCATAAACATTTCCAACTTGAGTAATAATATACTTATAAACATTATTCCCCGTATTTTTTCTATAAGCCACTACAAACACAATAATAACTGCAATGACTATAAACATTAAGGTTTCCATATTACACCCTCTTTCTATAAACTTAAAATTTCAATTTCTTTCTCCGTTTTAGGTGCCGAAACACCCGAAGATTCTTCTGTAGTTTCAATCGGCGGCAAATCAACACCTTGACCAACTAGATAATTAATTAAATTTTGGCTTGGATTTCTTTTTGTTATTTTTCCAGTTGTAGTTTTCTTATAAATTGTATTGTATTTTGCTTCATTATCCTCAGTCACATAAAATTCAGTCACTTCACCAATTTCTCTCTTAAAGCTCTTTGTTACAGGATCTTGAAATCCCCTAATATAAACACCTAACTGAATATATCTATAAATAGATTTCAAAAATTGATCAATATCCTGATTAGTTTCTAATAAACTATACATACGATTAGGGATAGATGAAGCTTTATCAGCATGAATCGTCGATAAAATATAATGGCCTGAAGAAATAGAATTACGTACAGCCATTACAGCTTCGCCACTTCTGACCTCAGACAACAATATCCATTTTGGATTCTGCCTCATACAAGTAACCAAAACATCAGTATATGAAGCAATATTATTGGTTTTCATTGCCACAATATCTCTATGTGGAAAAATCTTATCAAGGTGAAGTTCCAAGGTATCCTCAATAGTAATTAATTTTTCATCCTCTTTAGTATGAGCTGCTAAGTATTTAACAAACTCAGTTTTACCAGAGCCAGTTTCTCCACTTACTATAATGTTACAATGACCTTCAACACATTTAAGAAGAAAATCCAAAATATCTAAAGTAACATAATCCTCTTTTATAAGTTTATCTTTATTTAACCTAATCTTTGCAGGGGTCTTTCTCACAACAACAGCAATACCATTTCTTGCGATAGAATCATGAACAAAATTTAGACGAAGTTCAGCACTTTCTGCGTCTAGGAAAGGGTGAGCCATATTAAAAGTCTTTCCCATAACATTAGAGCACTGAAAAGCTAATTTTTCCATAAAAGCATTATTAACAGTTGGATTTTCTACTCTAAATATACCTTTAGATAATGTTTTTAACCAAATTTGGCCACCATTACTATACGAAATATCAGTAATATCATCATTCTCTAAATATTGCTTCAAATCTCCAAAGTCAATCTGATCAAACATATTGTCTGTCATTTTTATCCCTCTGTTGTTTCTTCAGTAGTTGTATCGTCAGTAGCCTCTTCTTCTCCGCTTCCTTCATCTATAACTACAGTATGAGAATTAATAAAGTCTTTTAATTGTAAAGTACTAACTTGTGTTGTTCCAGCTTCAACTTCAGCAGTTCCTCCATGTGGAACAGGGAATAAAACAACTGAACTTTCACTCATGTAACTTGCTTTTCTAAGCAAAATATTAATTTCTTCAGATACACCAAATATCATTAAAGAAGGTATTCTAGATTCACTAGAATTTTCAAAAACATTTTGTCCTGAAGCATCTTTAACCGCCAATATTTCAATGTTTTCAACTAATTTACCAATAATTAATTTTCCATCATCATCTTTTGCCTTCATATATATATCAATATAGTCTCCAGGCATCATAGAATTTCCATAAGTAGAAGCCATAGTTACTGGAAATGAATAAGGAACATCCCCATCATTTACTTTAACAAAAGCACTATTAGGAATTTCATCTTGTGATACTACTGTATCATCATAAAACATACTTCCTGATGGAATAACAGTATTATAGTTAGAATACTTTCCAATTACTGATGAAGCAGTTCTAATAACATTACCCTTTAACATAGAAGGAACAACATCAATTGTTGTAATCATATCTCTAGTAATAAGTGTTCTTGGTTGAATAGTCTCCTTTGCTACAGGTATTCCTGATATAGGTGTAATAGCTTGGTTTACTTGATAATTGTAACCAAAATAAAGTATTGCAATAACAATAATTACACCCAATATTGTTACTATGTTCTTATTTGCAATAAATCTTTTTAACGAAACTAAAATATTCATATTCTTTCTTTTCCTTTCTAATATTAATATGGCGTTTCTAAAATCGCATCTAATCTATTTACAATGTCAAAATTCATTATGCTTCCACCATTAGCATAATCATAAGTATTGGTTTCTTCATTACTTCCTACCCAGATACTAACCTTTGGTGGAGTTTCATTGACATCATAAAACTTAATAACGTAATTTCTAGAGAGTGACGCACTTTCCGCAAATCTCCTAACAAAGTTTTCAACAAACTTTTCTCTATCAATACGAATTTCCCCAGTAGCTCTATATTCAGCTATATTTATAGCATCAAACATAGCAGCTTCTGTAACTTCTTTAAGTAAGTGATAATTGTGTTCATCTGTATTTGTAACTCTTTGAAAAAACAAAATAAAGCTTATTGAGACAACACCAATTAGTATAATCAAATACCCCCAAAATGATTCTTTCAACTTTCATCACCCCTTGTATATTCATCTAAACTATCACAATAATCAAAATCACTACTTACTCCACATCCCTCAAAAGCTCCTTGAAATGTTACTTTTATGAATTCACTTTGACAATCTTTTCCATCTACACAATATAAATCATAATCATCATAACTATGTGTTTCATTATAGTCTCTTATTTGATTAATTAATGATGGCGTCAGTGTTATCTGATACATTGGTTCCTCTTTATCGTAAACTGATTCAGTTTCTGTATTTCGATTATTTAATATATATTTTTCTACTAAACTATTCGTTTCATCTCCCGCACAGTTATCTCCATCACACCAGTTACTTCCTGTAAGTCTTCCCTCTGCATCAAATCCTGGAAATGGATTACTCAAAGATATTGGTCTATATATTAATCTTATACCGCCAAACTCTTCTGTATCATCTTCCACTACTAGTTTATCATCTTCTACATCATATTCGCAATCATAAGTTACTACTTTTGTGTCAGAATTTATATTTGTTGTTATATATTGTGTAAAGTGATCCTTATATCCTATATTACTATATAATATATCTAAATTATAAGTTCCTGTCGACGTTGAATAATTAACTGGATAATTAGCATATCCTACATCTATAAAGTTCGTATAAGTCCCAAATGTTGAATCGTTATATGATGACTTAGTATCAGATGATACTCCACTTGGTAAAGATACGTATCTATAGAAATTAGCTGGTAACATATAATCATAAGAAACATCATATTCTTTACCATACTCACTTATCCATATTGATGATATATTTTCTGTATGTGAATAGTATGAATCGCAATACTTTCTTAAGCCTGATAGATGACATACTCTCTTCACTACAGTCTTAGTTCCACCTGTTGCCACCTCATCACCATATACTTTATGATTTTCCTTTTCTTCAGATAAAGTCTCTTCAGAATTTAAAACCACATCTCTACCATACGTTGGCTCTTCAAAACTAACAGTCATGTCTGTATTTAGTTCATAATCTATAGATAATTTTGAACAATTATCTAATATATTTATCATAGTTTCTTGATAATCTAATAAAGATTGTAAATAAGAAGTATCCTTTTTATAACACTTAGCATTATCATAATTATCTAGACCTAAATAATAGCCATCCGGACAATATGGCCCGTATGTATGACAATCAGAGCCAAGTTTATACTCTTCCCAATCAACATCACAAAGTTCTTGTTGAATTGAATCAACAACCACATTACCGGTTGGAACATAGTAAGTATGACTAGTGGTTGTACAACCAGCAAAAGTCCCTCCCTCTGCTCTACATTCCCCAGTACTAAATCCAGAATAAGTTGTCCCATCTATAGTACATTTACAAACTGTTGTATAGCTGGTCTTCTCTTCCAATTCAGCATGAGCTGAACATTTCCAACTTTCTAAAGACAACCCTTGAACATTAGCAGAGTTCATTGCAATACGCTCGCCACTGCCTCCTATACACGAAGTTGCAAGACCAAATGCCTCCGTTCCCGGAGTATAAGTGGCAGTTGCCAAAGTTACAGGCGTACTGATTACATTAGTGTCTTCCCAATCACAAGGGCAATTATATTTTCTACTTTCCACAGTCGTAGTATAATTAAGAGTTCCATCAGAATTTGCAGACATGCCACTAATAGTTGTTATTGTCAAATATTTATTACTATGAATATCTGATGCAATACCAGCAGTAGTAATACTCATTCCATTCACTGAAGCCCCTTGATTATTATCCATACCAACAAATGCCGCCGGTGAAATATTCTCATGACCTATACTAAAGCCACCCAATGATATATATCCACAACCTCTGCTACCTTTTTGAGGCAAACAAATTGTGTTATAAGAAGGATTTTTAACTAATTTAGCTTCCTCAGTTGCAATATTATTAAGTAGATCATTATAATCATTCATCCACCTATTCAAATCAATATCAGTTCTGCAGTCACGCTTACCATTTAATTGAACTGTAAGACCCGAAATAATATTAGCTTCAACAGTTTCTCCAACAGTCCAAGAAAAATGCTCGCCAACTTCTGTAGTTACTTTAAAGCCAGGCCAAGTAAAAATATTTTCTTCAACACAATACACAGGACAATACTTTGAATTACCCATACTTGCATCCAAATAAGCACTGCTACCAATCGCATTTTCGACATCTGTAGAATCAGAATAAACTGATGTAATAGAACAAACTCCAGTATTCTCAATACTCACTGCTTTTGCAATACTTATAGGCAAAAAAAGTGTAGATACAAAAAATATAATATAACAAAATTTATTAATACATTTCATCCAACACCTACCTAATCTCTACCTTATAAAAAGATTATAACATAACAAATATAAAAAAAAAATACAAAAATGTATTTTTTATCAAAATAAAATCAAACTATACAAAGATTTATAAAAATTACATTAAAAATAATTTAATTTAAAAATTTCTATTCGATTTTTCAGATTGTCCAATACTTAAATATGGATTAATTAATTTATAGAGCTTTTCCTTTACTGAAGAATCGAAAATATACATAGAAACAGGGGAATAAATAATCCCATCACCAGCAACATTAACATTTTGATACAGTCTTAAAAACATAAAGAAAGTATACTGTGCCGTTGGTTCCAACTCTGATAACAAATATGGAAAGGAACTTTCTTCGCCATTAATAAATCGATAAAATTGTTCTATCTTTGTAAGAAAAAAATTATATGTCTGACCTAAATCATTTCTATCCGTAAAAGTAATATAATCCATTATATAAGATTCTGCTTGGGCAGCACACAATCTAGTTTTTTGATCAAAAATCAAAGGCAAAAGAGTAGGATATAATGAGGTTTCAGTTTTTTCGCCATTTTGAAAAACTTCAAATGTAAAGTTTCCCCTTTTGGACATTTCATTTAGCAAATCATATGAAAGATCCATCATTAATCCTTCAATTGACCCTACAAATTCCACCATTGGAGAAGATAATTTTTTTTCATATATCATTTCTTTAATTATCGAATTATCAATATCACCAAAATTAAGATTATTTGCAAGTTCTCTTATTTCTGTCATCGTTGGATACTGCCCAAAGAGCTTCATAAAAGCTTTATATTTTTCAGCAATAAGATCAATATCTTCTGGAGATTGAATAATAATATTGCCGTTTTCAATTTTAATACCTTCCGCCATTAAATCTCTAGCGTAAGCGTCAAAATCAACACCCAATTTTTTATAAATTTCTAAATTTTCTTCCCCTAATTTAAGAATATCACTTTCTACATTTTCAGTATCAACAACACTATTTGTTCCTATTTTATCTACAACTAATGCAAGAGAATCTTCCGTATCTGGTTCATCTTCATAAACATTATAAGATACATAAATTTTTGAAGAGTTTAAGAGTTTTTTTTCTTCTTTGGAATTTGCATACGCAGCTGTAGGAAGCAGCATTGATAAAGATAGAGCAAAAGCCAATAATTTCTTATATATTTCCTTCATAGCATTCTCCTTAATAAATAATTATTGTTTTACTTTTTCGTTTGTCGACAACTTTGCAGCAATAAGACTATCATATTGTGTTTCATAGTTAGAAAAGCCACCGTTCATTATAAAGGTTAATAATTCTTCACTCATATCAAAGTTTTTTCTACTTAAATAATAAGCAGCATCCGTAACATAGATAGTTGCTACTGCAAAAACATCTTCTCTTTCGTTGATTTTACACCCAACTATGCTCCCTTCGCCTTTCGCAAAAGCATATAATAAATTTATAATTTTCTTTGCAGTATCTAAATCGTTGTTATCCATAGCAATTGATAAATCTATAACGTTTTTATGCAATTCATTTATTAAATTTTTATATTTATCATCAATAAAAACAGAACTTAAATTAATATAACCCTCTTTATTTCCATCTAAAAGATTTTTTATCGAATAAAGTTCTATTTGAGCAGCCAATTTTGCAAAACTTGATGTTCTAGTCAACTCCTTCTTGCTTAAAATTCCTTCACTTATTAAAAATTCTATCATTTCAGAATTCAAACTTAAAAACTGTGTATAACCACAAAAGTTTATAATATCTTCCTCTGAAGATTCAAGATTATTTTCATCACATATAGTACCTAAATTAATAAACGATGAAGTCAAATCACCCAATTTTTCCAAACTTAAAGATTTTTTATAATCCTCTATTTTAACAAGTGAATTAGACAATTTTACTAAATCACTTTCACTATTATCAGCCAAAGCTGCTGCTGGCATAGTCATAGTTGCTGCAAGCAATAAAGCCAATGCTCTTTGTTTTAATTTTCCCATAAATTTCTCCCCTTTCAACTATTTAAAGCTATAAAAAACAGTTAAAGACGCACTAACGCCACTAAAAGCGTTAATTTCTTTAACTGTTAATTGAATTATTTAAAGCATAAAAAGACATAGTTGATAAATTAATATCAATTACTAATTTCAAATTATCCAATTTTAAAACATAAGCACTTATATACTTCATAATAATTCCCCTTTAAATAAATTCAAGGCTATAATATTACAAAATACCTTTTTTGTCAAGCGTTTCCAATGTTTCACAATAAACTTTACATTTAATTTTTATCTCTTAACTTAATATGAACTTCTCTTAATTGAGACTCATTTACCTCATTAGGAGCTCCCATCATCAAATCTGCTCCAGAAGCACTCATTGGAAAAGCAATAGTCTCACGAATATTTTCTTCATCTAAAAGCATCATAAGCATTCTATCAATTCCTGGAGCCATTCCAGCATGAGGAGGAGCTCCATAACTAAACGCCGTATACAATCCTTTAAACCTTTCCTTTAAGACAGCTTCACTATAACCAGCAATTTCAAAAGCCTTCTTCATAATATTTAAATCATGATTCCTTACAGCACCACTAGCCATTTCAATACCATTACAAACAAAATCATATTGATAAGCAACAACATCTTTTGGATTTAAACTAAGTCCTTCCATACCACCTTTAGGCATACTAAATGGATTATGAGTAAAATCATATCCTTCTGTTTCTTCATTATACTCAAACATAGGAAAATCATTTACAATACAAAACTCAAACTTGTTTTTATCTAACAAATCAAGTCTTTTACCTAATTCAACTCTAATTTGTCCAGCAAGCTTAGCTGCACTATTCCTATGAGCAATAAAAAACAAAACACTACCAACTTTTAAATCAGCTTTTTTAATCAAATCGTTTCGTTCATAATCACTTAAGAACTTATCAATAGGCCCTTTAAAGCTCATATCATCTTCTACAGTAACATAACCAATTCCAGGCATCCCAATACTTTTAGAAAAATCAACCAAATCATTAAACCAAGAATTAGACTTACTGGCAATCCCATCAACCTTTATACCTTTAACACAAACACCTCTAAAAGGCTTAAATTCTGTTTCAGAAAACTCATCCGTTAAATCAATTATTTCCAATGGATTTCTTAAATCGGGTTTATCAGTTCCAAACCTATCTATAGCTTCCTTATAAGTTAATCTCACAAAAGGCTTAGAACTAACTTCCTTACTAGAGAACTCCTTAAAAGTATCATAAAAAATATCTTCACCAACACTTAATACATCTTCTTCTGTAGCAAAACTCATTTCCAAATCTAATTGATAAAACTCTCCATAAATTCTATCACTTCTAGCATCTTCATCACGAAAACAAGGAGCAATTTGAAAATACTTATCAAATCCACCAATCATCAATAACTGCTTAAACTGTTGAGGAGCTTGTGGTAAAGCATAAAACTTACCATGAAACTTTCTAGATGGAACAATAAAATCTCTTGCTCCTTCTGGAGATGAAGCAGTTAAAATAGGTGTTTGAATTTCAATAAAATCATCATTCACCATCTTGTTTCGCAAATAACCAATAACTTTATTTCTAAATAAGACATTATCTTTTACCTTAGGATTTCTTAAGTCCAAATAACGATACTTTAATCTAACATCTTCAGACACCTCTCTAGATGTCATCACTTCAAAAGGTAAAACATGATTAGCCAAACTAAGTACTTCAATTTTACTTACTAAAACTTCAATCTCACCACTTTTAAGCCTCGGATTAAAATCATCCTCACCTCTTTTTCTAATAATACCATCTAAAGTAATACTAGACTCTCTTGTAATACCATCAAAAATACTATTATCATTACTTACTGTTTGAACAACACCAAATTGATCTCTTACATCAACAAAAATAATACCTCCGTGGTCACGAATATTTTCAACCCAACCACATATTTTAACACTTTTGCCAACATCACTATTAGATAGCTTACCAGCATAACAATCTCTATACTTATTCACTTACTTCATCCTTTCTAAACATTCCTTAATAAGCTTTAAAGCTAACTTAGGATCAGCCTGCTTATTAGTAAGTGCCATTACCTTACCAACAAAAAAGTTAGCAACATACTCTTTACCAGATAAATACTCTTTTACTTGTTCTTCATTTTCACTAATTGCTTTTTCCACATAACTAATCAAAACATCTTCACTAGTAATTTGTTTCAAATTAAATTCCTTTACTATTTCTAAAGGATCTTTTTTAATCTCCATAGATTCATATAAAATCTTCTTCCCAAGAGCTAAAGATAACTCATCTTGATTAACTAAATTAATAATACCAGCTAACATACTAGGCCTAATATACATTTCATCAATACTAATTTCTAACTTATTTAAAGAACCTAAAATAACTGTAATCATCCAATTATTAATACTCTCTTTATCACTAACCAAAGATACAACCTCATCATAATAATCCGATATATCTTTATCTTTAGCTAAAATAGAAGCATCATAAAATGATATACCATTACTTAAATATCTCTTAAGTCTGTCATACTGTAACTCAGGAATTTCTTTTTTAACCTCTAAAACATAATCATCACTAATCTTAACAGGAGCTAGATTTGGTTCAATAAAATACTTATAGTCTACAGCATCTACCTTTTCTCTCATCGAATAAGTTTTACCATCTTCATCAATTCTTCTTGTCTCTTGCTTTACCTTCTCACCTTTATCTAATATTTCACTTTGTCTTTTAATCTCATATTCAATAGAGGCTCTAACACTATTAAAAGCATTAATATTTTTCATTTCAACTTTTGTTCCAAGTGTAGTAGCATTAACATTCATTAAAGAAATATTAACGTCACACCTCATTTGACCTTTATCACTTTTAGCTTCACTTACCTCAGTAAATAAAAACATTCCTCTTAAATACTCCAAAAATGCAATAGCTTCATCCGCACTATATATACAAGGCTCTGTTACAATTTCAATTAAAGGAACACCAGAGCGATTATAATCAATCAAAGAATAATTAGAAAAGTGCTCCAAAGAAGCCGTATCTTCTTCTAAATGAATTTGATGAATCATTACTTCCTTTTCTTCCTCACCAACAAAAAATCTAACAATACCATTTTTACCAAATGGTTTAGTTACTTGTGTTATCTGATATCCTTTAGGTAAATCAGGATAATAATAATTTTTCCTATCAAAAATTATATCATCAGGAATAGAACAATTTAAAGTTAGAGCCATTTTTAAAGCTTTATGACATGCTTCCTTATTAACAACAGGCAAAATACCAGGCAAACCTAAATCAACAGGAGCAACATGAATATTAGGCATAGATGAATAAGTATTAGTAGAACTTGAAAAATTCTTAGATTCTGTTTTTAATTCACAATGAACCTCTAACCCAATTACAACCTTATACATTTTTATCACCTGCTATCATTCCCTTATATCCTAAAACTTCTTCTATTTTGTTAGCCATATTTAAAACAACATCATCTTCCATAACTCTACCGGTTATATTAACAGCAATTGGCATATTAGATATAATCCCAGAGGGAATAGTAATACTAGGAAATCCACCAAAATTACCAATCGCTAAATGATTTTCTAAAATCAAATAAGATGAAGATAATCTATCACTAGACTCACCAAACTTAGGAGCGATAGATCCCGATGCTGGCATAATTAATCCATCATATTTTTCAAATAAAGAATTAATTTTATCCACGATAATTCTTCTAACACGGCTAGCATTTAAAAATAATTTCTCTTGATTTTCCTTTTGTAAAACATAACTTCCAATTACAAATCTTCTTTTGATAAGCTCAGAAAAACCTTTAGTTCTAGCATCAAACATAATCTCTTCAATGCTAGAGCCTTCTCCTCTTACACCAAAAGAAATACCTGTTAAATTAGAATTATTACTAGTAGCCTCTGCACAAGATATAGTCATATACGCTGGATATATAGCATTCAAAACATTTTTATCAATAGAAACTTCTTCCACAGTAAAACCTATCTCTCTACACTTTTCCACCACTTTATTAAAATTATCTAAAACATTTATTAACATTTCATTCTTTTCCACATAACTATCAATATTACAAGCCTCTTTTATATAAAATAATTTTCTACCTTTAACACTTTTACCAATTAAATCAGCATATACCCTATCATCATTATCTAAAGAAGTCATATCCAATTCATCTTTTCCCTTAAGCACATCAGTTACAATAGTAGCATCACGCACGCAACGAGACAATATCCCAACATGATCTAAACTAGAAGCAAAAGCAAATAACCCATATCTAGAAATTCTTCCATACGTTGGTTTAAATCCAACTATCCCACCATATGCAGCCGGTTTCCTAACAGAGTCCCCAGTATCACTACCAATAGCAAAAGGAACAACACCCAAGGCAACACTAGCTGCGCTTCCACAAGATGATCCACCTATTAATCTAGTTTTATCCCATGGATTACTAGTAGGACCAGTATGCCCTGTAGTTCCAGTTCCCCCCATAGCAAGCTCATCTAATACTGTTTTTCCAAGTAACACAGCACCAGCTTCTTTTAACTTTTTATAAACAGTAGCATCATATACAGGAATATAATTTTTTAAAATATTAGATGAAGCCGTTGTAAGTATTCCACTAGTTGAAAAATTATCCTTAATAGCATACGGAATATTAGTTAATAAAGTATCTTTCTTCCCACTCATCTTATACTTTTCCACCATAGTAACAAAACTATTATATTCTTCTTGATACTCTTTAGCTAAACTTAAAGATTCATTAAAAACTTCTTCACCACTTATTTCATGATTATCTAAAAATTTCCTTAAATCATCTATTAACATTCTTTTATATTCCATTATTCCACCACCTTAGGTACTTTGACTTGATCACTTACTTGATGTCTAGTATTACTTAAAACTTCATCAACTGTTAATTCCTCTTTAACAACATCATCTCGTAGCTTTGCTTTATAAGTTATAAAAGGAAACATCATAGGTTCAACTTCACTTATCCCATCAATTCTATCAATCAAATCCATTTGTTTTAGAATAATATCAAACTCATCCTGTAAAGTTTTATACTCCTCATCATTCATTTTAAACATTAATTTTTCAGCATACTTTTCTAAATCTTTTTTCTCAATCATAAATCCTCCAATTAACAAAAAAAGTTATGAACATTAAGGGGCGAAATCCGCGGTACCACCCTTATTATCATAACTGATATCTCTAATTATTAACGGTCATTAACCGGTAAATCCTACTACAAATTTCAGAAATACATTCCGTGGTGTTTTTCTAAAAAAACTATATGCTAGTTCCCACCAACCTAGCTCTCTACAATACAGTATCTTTTTATACTTTTCCACATCATAACTTTAAAACTCTAAATTTCTTGGTGTTCTTGGATATGGTATAACATCACGAATATTTTCAACACCAGTTAAATATATTAATAATCTCTCAAAACCCATGCCAAATCCAGAATGAACACAACCACCATATTTTCTTAAATTTAAATACCAATACAAATCATCAGTACTTATATGCATATCTTGCATTCTTTTATATAACTTATCATAGTCTTCTTCTCTTTGACTACCACCCATTAATTCACCAGCTCCAGGAACCAACAAATCAACTGCAGCAACTGTTTCATTATCACTATTAGCCTTCATATAAAAAGCTTTAATATCTTTTGGCCAGTCTGTAACAAATACAGGTGCATTAAAATATACATCCGTTAAATACTTTTCATGCTCCTTAGCTATATCTTCCCCATATTGTGGCTCATTTTCAAACTTAACTGAAGCCTTCTTTAAAATATCAATTACTTCCTTATGAGAAACTCTAACAGCCTTATTATCAATTAACTTATTTAATTTTTCAACTAAAGATTTATCCACAAACTTATTAAAGAATTCAATTTCTAAAGAACACTTATCCATAACATACTTAACAACATATTTAAGCATCTCTTCTTCTATATTCATTAAACCATTTAAATCACAAAAAGCAATCTCTGGCTCAATCATCCAAAATTCAGATGCATGTGTTTTTGTATTAGAATTTTCCGCCCTAAAAGTTGGCCCAAATGTATAAGTCTTTTTATAAGCTAAAGCAAAAGTTTCAGCCTGTAATTGCCCTGATACAGTTAAAGAAGAAGCTTTTCCAAAAAAATCCTTATCATAATCAATTTTACCTTCTTTAGCAATTCTATTTAAATCTAAGGTAGTAACTTGAAACATCTCTCCTGCACCTTCACAATCACTTCCTGTAATTATAGGCGCATGGAAATATACATATCCTCTTTCCTGAAAATAACTATGAATTGCAAAAGCAGCTACACTTCTAACTCTAAAAACAGCTTGAAACAAATTAACTCTAGGTCTTAAATAAGCTTGTTCTCTTAAAAACTCATTAGTGTGTCTTTTAGGTTGCATAGGATAGTCTTCTGGACAGTCTCCTAATAATACAGTTTCAAATACTTTAAGTTCAAAATCTTGCTCGCTACCAGCAGAAGCACTAATAACGCCTTTTGCTCTAATAGCAGATCCTACTCTATATTTAGATATATCTTCGAATAAAGATAATTTATCATCATAAAATAACTGCATATGCTTAAAATAAGTTCCGTCAGAGAAATCAATAAAGCCAAACTCCTTTTGCTTACGGTGATTTCTAATCCATCCTTCTACTTCAACTTCTTTTCCCATCAAATCATCTAAATTTTCATAAATAAATTTAACATCCATACAATATCCCTCCAATAAATAAAAAAGTTATGAATATTAAGGGGCGAGAACTCGCGGTGCCACCCTTATTATCATAACTGATATCTCATAAGCTTTAACGGACTTGCCCGATTAATAATAACTCCATGACTGTTTTTCATAATTAATTTCATACCAGTTTCCACAACCACTAGCTTTCTTTAATAAAATTAACAATTACTCTTTCATTTCTTCGTTTGTATTTATAATATATAAGATATTTCTAAATTTGTCAATCATTTTTACACATCAAGGCATAAAAAAAAGAATAATTATTTAAAAAATGAACTAGAAAAATCTAATTCATTTACAAGTATCTAAATATCTAATTGCTTCCATTGCTGAAATAGTACCATCATTAGCTGCAGTAGTTAACTGGCGGTACTTCTTAGTACGACAATCACCAGCTACAAATATACCATCAACATTAGTCTTACAGTCATCCGATAAAATATAATTATATTTATCTAGATCTATAAAATTGCTGGCTAATTCACTTTGAGGAACTAAACCAATAGATATAAACATGCCATCCAATTTAATTTCTCTTTCTTCCGTATTTTTAATAACAATGCCTTCTAAAAATTCATCACCAATTAATCTGGTTACAACAGAAGAACAAATAACCTCAACATTATCCTTATTGCTTAATTGTCTCTTTAAAGATAACTCGCAAGTTAAATCATCTAAATTTTGAATAACATACACTTTCCTACATATATCAGATAAAGCATTAACATTCACTATAGCCGAATTACCTCCACCAATAACTGCAACTACCTTATCTTTATAAAAAGCACCATCACATGCTACACAAAAATGAAGCCCATTTCCTATTAGATTTTCTTCATTCTCTAATCCTAATAATCTATATTTAGCGCCTGTTGCTAATATAATACTCTTACATTCATATGTATTATCATCAGTTATTACTTTTTTAATATCTCCTTTTTCAATTTTTAAAACATCTTCAATTTCAACATCAATATTCAAGTTTTCAACTTGTTCATAAATATTATTAGATAACTCTGATCCAGATATTGATTTATATCCGGGAAAATTCTCCACTAAAGGAGAGGAGGCTATTTGTCCTCCTATCGTATCACGCTCTAAAATTAATACTTTCTTACCTGCTCTTGCTAAGTAAATCGCTGAAGTCATCCCAGCTATCCCACAACCAACAATTACAACATCATGCATATTATATTTTAAATTCCTCTATCGCTTTTTTGATATTTGATAAATTTCTAATAGCTTTAGCTTCCCCTTTTTCAATTATAATCAAAGTTGGAGCTTGCTTTACTTTATACTCTTTTGTTAAAACAATATTTTCCTCAGCGTCTACAAATTTGTAATCTATCTTAGCTTGTTCTAATAATTTTTTAGCTATCTTACAATTTGGGCAAGTTTTTGTTCCAAATAATAGTATAGCATTTTCTTCATTCTCTTTCTTAACATCTACTGTTTTAGCATCATAAGTTTTCCTCATACAAAATTCTTTGGTTTTTCCATCATTCCAATTTTGAACTGGACGATAATAACCAGTTATACGACTATATACCTCTGTTATCTCTCCACAAATAGGACATTTATAAACTTCACCAGATATATATCCATGATTCTTACAAACTGAATATGTAGGAGAAATTGTATAATATGGTAGTTCATAATTTTCAGCTATTTTCTTAACCAAATTAGCTGCAGCTCTCCAATCAGTTAATCGCTCTCCCAAGAACGTATGAAATACCGTTCCTGAAGTATACAAAGTCTGTAATTTGTCTTGAATATCTAAAGCTGTAAATATATCATCAGTATATCCAACAGGTAAATGAGAACTATTTGTATAATATGGCGTCTCATCATCTGAAGCAGTTATTATATCAGGATATAAAGACTTATCCTTTTTAGCAAAACGATAAGATGTCGATTCAGCTGGTGTTGCCTCCAAATTATATAAATCACCATACTCTTCTTGATAATCAGATAATTTATCTCTCATATAATTAAGAACTTCCGCCGTAAATTTCTGCGCATCTTCATGAGTTAAATCCTCTTTAATCCATTTAGCATTTAAACAAGCTTCATTCATACCAACCAAACCAATAGTTGAAAAATGATTAGCAAAAGTTCCTAAATATCTTTTAGTATATGGATACAAGCCTTCATCTAACAACTTATTAATAACATTTCTTTTAACTTTTAAACTTCTAGCAGCTATATTCATCAATCTCTCTAATTTTTCATAAAAATCTTTTTCATTTTCAGATAAATAAGCTATTCTAGGCATATTAATAGTTACTACACCAATTGACCCTGTTGATTCCCCACTACCAAAGAATCCTCCAGATTTCTTTCTTAACTCTCTCAAATCTAATCTTAATCTACAACACATAGATCTAACATCACTTGGTTCCATATCAGAATTAATATAATTTGAAAAATAAGGAGTACCATATTTAGCAGTCATTTCAAATAACATTCTATTATTTTCAGTATCATCAAATTTAAAATCTTTAGTGATTGAATAAGTTGGAATTGGATACTCAAAACCTCTACCATTACAATCTCCTTCTGTCATAATATCAATAAATGCTTTATTAACAATATCCATCTCTTTTTGACAATCTTTATATTTAAAATCGACTTCCTTACCACCAATGATACAATTTATTTCTGCTAAATCATTAGGAACAGTCCAATCCAAGGTAATATTAGTAAATGGTGGTTGAGTTCCCCATCTACTTGGAGTATTAACACCATAAATAAACGATTGAATAGATTGTTTTACTTCCTTATAAGATAAATTATCAATCTTAACAAAAGGAGCTAAATAAGTATCAAATGATGAGAAAGCTTGAGCTCCAGCCCATTCATTTTGCAATATTCCCAAAAAATTAACCATTTGATTACACAAGGTTGATAAATGTTTTGCAGGACTTGATGTTATTTTACCTCTTACACCGCCTAAACCTTCTTGAATTAATTGTTTTAAGCTCCATCCAGCACAATAACCAGTTAACATTGATAAATCATGAATGTGCAAATCACAATTACGATGAGCATTTGCTATTTCATCATCATAAACTTCACTTAACCAATAATTAGCAGTAATAGCTCCTGAATTATTTAATATTAAGCCACCTACAGAATAAGTAACTGTTGAATTTTCTTTTACACGCCAATCAGTTACATTAACGTAACTATTAACTAAGTCTTTATAATCCAATATAGTAGATTTCATATTACGCATTTTATCATGCAAACGACGATATAAAATATACGCTTTAGCAACATCTGCATAACCTGCATTAATTAAAGTATTTTCAACAGAATCTTGAATATCCTCTACATTAATAATATTCTTTACCACTTTTGGCTCAAAATCAGCTGTAACTTTTAAAGCTAAAAAATCTATAACATTTTCATCATATTTCTTTTCTTCTGCTTCAAATCCTTTGATTATAGCTTCTGATATCTTTTTAATATCAAAATTAACTATTTTTCCATCTCTTTTTCTTACCTTGTACATATTATCTCCCTCTATAACCCTCTAACTGTGACATTAGAGTAATTAACTAATTCTTTCTTTATTAAATTCAATTCATCTTCACTAAATGAAGTTAATGATTTATCCATTACATCAGCACTAGATTCAAAATTTTGCAAAAAATATTTTGAGTCTCCAATTAATTTAATTATTTCTTTAATTTTATCTATTGTATGATGCTCCTTAATAATTGTTGTCCTAAACTCATAATCTACATTTGAATTTTTTAAAATATTAATACTTTTTTTAATCAAATTAGCATCAACACTTTTTAATCCACATAATTTTGGATAATCATCAAATGTATTTTTTATATCCATAGCAACATAGTCTATTAAATTATTTTCTAATAATTCTTTTAATACATCCGGTCTATAACCATTTGTGTCCAATTTAATTTGCACTTTCAATTCTTTAATTTTCTTAATAAAATCTATTAAACCAATTTGAACTGTTGGTTCTCCACCAGATATAACAATCCCGTCTATTAGATTTTTTCTTTTTTTTAGGTAATCTATAATTTCCTCTTCGCTTATTAGACTCACTTTACCCTTTTTAATTAAAGATGAATTTTGACAATAAGAACACATAAAATTACAACCTGAAGTAAATATCATACAAGCAATTTTTCCTGGATAATCAAGTAAAGTCACTTTTTGAAATCCATTAATTATCATAATTCACCCACTTTAAGATAAGCAAAATTTATATCTTCTTTTTCCAATTCTCTTATTATTTTACTTACCTTATCTATTGTTATATCACTAGGCAAAATCATTTCTAAAACATTTCCACCATTCAGTATCTTTTGGTAATTGGTTACTCTCTGAATTTGATTTATATTTGTTATTAAACTAATATTTTCATAAATTTCTTTTTTAGTTACCTTATTAATCAAACCATATGCTGTTTTGTCAATATCTATTAAATATGAAGAAACATCAGGATAATTAATAGAACTTAAAGTAAAATTTAATTTAGTTTTTGAATTCATTAAATCAACTCTCGTTCTAATATATTTTAATATTTTTAAAACTAAACTATTGTAATTATCACTATTTAAAGAAATACAGCACTCTTTTAATCCCACTAAATTTATATTCAAAGTTCCATTTTTAATAACTTTTCTAATTGTTTGACCATATTCCAATTTTTCATCATCAAATATATTATTATCAAATAAAATCTTATAGTTGTCCTTTTTCTTATCGCCTATCGTTTCAAACATAAACTCCAGAATATTTTTTGACACCTCCAAAGTTTCATCCAAGGCTTTGTAAAAATCCTTCAATTTAGGATATTTAATTCCTAGTCTTGACATATTTATTGAAACATTAGCAATATTGCTTTTTCCTGTAACAATTTCACTATCACTCATTCTAAGTCCTGTAGAAAAATATTCAACACATCTTTTATTATTTAAAGATAGTTTAACATTATTATTTATAATTACTTTAGAAATATCATTTAAAAATGCATCAGTTGAATTTACTAATTTATAAATAAATTTAATATTATCATATTTATTATTTTTCAAATTATCTAGCAATGTATCACGAACCAAACAACACTGAACTGTTGAAGATACCCCAAAACTAATACTATAATTTCCTTCTTTATTTAATATATTAAGCATTGTATCAAATAAAGTTTTTAATAAAACTTCTATTTCTTTTAAAGTATCATCATAAGCTAACCTAAAAAGATCAATCGTTTTTTTATTTAAAAACACATCCTCATAGTTATTAAATTCTATATTAACCAAATTATTTAATTTATCTTCTAGTTTTTTAAGATTAACATAACCTATATAGTCATTTATTTCCAAATACTTTTTAGTTTTTGCAAACAGCATCGTTTTAAATTTTTCTAAAACAAAATCACTTAATAAACCATCTATAGAATCAATTGCTATTTCACCATTTATTTCTTTTTTAGCCTGAATCAATATATATATTAATTCATTAATATCATAATTAACATAACCATCCAATTTCAAATGAGTAGGTCCAATATATCCCAAATTGAAGTAAGATAATTGATGAATAAATATTCGACCCTCTTCATGAGCTTTGACATACTTATTATCCATCAAATAAGCTTTTAAATATTCTAATGATATAACTGAACCATAGCTATATAACATTTGATCTGGAGTACTATTACTCAAATTCAGGCAATCAATTTTCTCTAAAGATTTTACAAATTTGTGCTGCTGTTTAATAGAGAAAGCTTTTCTAGATTCAGCTCTATTTTTCCTATACTTAGAAAATTCTTCAAACACCTGTTTATATTTACTTCTATTAAGATTATCCTCTATAATATCTTGAATATCTTCAACATTAATTGTTTTTCTTTCTTTATAATTTTCTATTATAAAATTTAAAACATTTTCGTAAACTTTATTAATATCTTTTTCGGTATAAGCATTGGGAACACTATCAAAAGCCTTCTTTAATGCAAGAACTATTTTAAGACCATTGAACGAAACTCTTTGGCCACTTCTTTTAACAACTACAATATTATTAAATATATCTTCCATAGAAATCCTATACCCTTCTTAGCTTGATTCAATCATAACACATATATAAAATATACACAATGTTTTTTTTAACAATTTTTATATTTTTTTAAAATCACTTTTTAAATTTCTTTATTTTTTAACAAAAAAAAACATTTCATAAAAATGCCCTTTACATTGCAAAAGTTATTAAATTTTTTTTGCTTACCTAATTTAAATTATATCATCTGTTAGGCAGTTATTCAACAAAAAAATAGTTATTATACAAATAACTATTATAAAACTTTTAATTGTTTTTGTTATTTAATACATAGTTATAACTATCCTTGCACATATCTTCTATCCCAAGACTAGCAGCCCAACCTAATTCATTTAAAGCCTTACTAGCATCAGCATAACAGGTAGCAATATCTCCCGGTCTTCTATCCACTATCTTATAGTTAACCCTAACACCATTAACACCTTCAAAAGCATTAATAATATCTAACACGCTATAACCTGTGCCAGTCCCTAGATTATAATAATTTATTCCTTTAGATAAATGCTCTATAGCCTTTATATGCCCCTTAGCTAAATCAACCACATGAATATAGTCTCTAACACCAGTACCATCATGAGTATCATAATCATTTCCAAAAACACTTAAAATAGGAAGCTCTCCACTAGCTACTTTAACAATATAAGGCATTAGATTATTAGGAATTCCATTAGGATCTTCCCCAATAAACCCACTACTATGTGCACCAATTGGATTAAAATATCTTAAAACAGTTATTCCAAAATCATTATCTGCTTTGTATAAATCAGACAAAATCATTTCAATCATTAACTTAGTAGTTCCATATGGATTAGTTGTAGACAAACTAGCCTCTTCTGTAATAGGAAGTACCTTAGGGTTACCATAAACCGTCGCACTAGAAGAAAACACAATTTTCTTACAACCATATTCTTTCATAACTTCCAATAAAGTAACAGTAGACATTAGATTATTATCATAATACACTAAAGGCTCTTTAACTGATTCGCCAACAGCTTTAAGACCAGCAAAATGAATAACACACTCAATTTCATTTTCAACAAAAACTTTTTTTAAAGTTTCTTTATCTCTTAAATCTAATTCATAAAACTTAAAGTCTTTCCCAGTAATCTCTCTAATACTATTCAAAACACTTTTCTTAGAATTAGAAAAGTTATCCACAATAATAACTTCATAATTTTGATTTAATAATTCAACTACCGTGTGACTACCAATATAACCAGCCCCACCAGTTACCAACACCTTCATAAATCCTCCTATAATTTAGAATACTTATCAATTATTTTCTTATATTGTTTTTTATTTTGCTTTATCCACTTTTTATAGCTAGCAGAAGAAGGCTGATAAGCAAAATAATCATAATGACCATTAGTTTTAACATTAATAATCAGTATAAAGTTATCCACAATATTATTTAAATCCTTGTAAACACACAATATTCTATTATGCTCTTCCTCCAAAACATCATCCTTTTTAAAAACCATACTAACAAGTTGAGCAGAAACACTTTTCATTTCGCCTTCACCAATATCAAAAGTAGTAAATAATCTTTGATTCTGATTTAAGCTAGCCTCCTGACTACCATATACTTGCTCACCAGTTAACAAATCATAAAACTTGATATTAGTAGCCACACCATAACCAATATTGTTTAAAGTAATTTCTAAGTTAAGCATATTATCCTCGTTAGAAATTGCTTTTTCTTCATTAAAGCCAACATTTAATTCTCTAAAGTTTTTCCCAAAAAAAGTCAAATAATACTTATATTTATCAATTTTATCAATTTTACTAATTTTTTCTAAAACAAGATGCGGCTGATGATTTTCATGCGTTTGTGCTTTAATACGCTTATTAACAGTATAAACCGTAGCCCAAACCGGTATTATAATAGCTAAAATGGGCAAAATAATATTCAAAAAAAATTCTAAACCGTTCATTTAAACACCTACTCTATAAACATTATATAACAAACCTACAATAAAATAAATGCTTTTAAAATATAGGGGTGTAAATAAAAAAGAGCTTAATGAAGTGATATGATAAAAGTAGATGGATTATCATCTAGAAAAGGAGATATAAATACTTATTTTGCTGGTTTAAATCAAGTATTAAGCAAAATAAAAGAAGAACAACATGGCAACCTTGTAATATTGCACACAGATCAAGGTTCTGTTTATTCTTCTAAACAATATAACAATCTTCTTAATAATTTTAATGTTCAACGCTCAATGAGCCGAGCTGGAACTCCAACAGATAATCCAGTTAATGAATCTTTAAATAGTTGGATTAAAGAAGAATTGTTCTTGGATTTTGATTTAAAACATTCTAAAGATGTTCCAAATCTAATTAAATTATACATTAACTATTATAATAATGAAAGACCTTGCTATTCTTTAAATTATAAAACCCCAATTCAATATAAAATTGAATCAGGGCTTTAATCGCTCTTTTTTATAAACTGTCTATTTTTACTTGACTAGTTCATAAAGCTCTTATTTGGCAGTAATAACACCATAGTTACCATCTCGCCTTTTATAAACAACACAAACATTTAAAGAAACATCATCCTTAAAGACGAAGAAATCATGCCCAACTAATTCCATTTGCAATATAGCCTCTTCTTTACTCATTGGCTTTGTATCAATAGTTTTTTCTTTAACAATTTTGTTCTTTACTTCCTCAGTATCTTCTTCATCAAAATCTAAATTAAATTCAGGTAATAACACCCTATTCTTTTTTTTCTTAATTTTTGTTTTATTTTTTCTTATTTGCCTTTCCAATTTATCAACCACTAAATCAATAGTTGCGTATAAATCTTTGCATCTCTCTTCTGCTCTTAAAACAGCATTCTTAATAGGTATTGTAACTTCTACTATTTGTTCAACGCCTCTGATTCGCACCAACACACTAGCACTCATCACATCTGGATTTTCAAAATATTTATCTAACTTTCCAAGTTTTTCCTTAACATAGCTATCAATAGCCGGTGTTATTTTTACTTTCTCACCACGAACTTTAATTAACATATCATCAAATCCTTTCTACCTAAATTATAGCAAAAAAAAGGCATAAATTCAACGAATCACACCATTTCACACAATTTAAATTAAATTTTCACTTTTCAAAAGATTGTAAATGCAAGAGTAACTTCTCTTACCATAAAACTTCACAAATTTTCTAATACTTGCATGACTTCTTTTGTAAAGTAACAAAATATATTTTCTTTCATCTTCACTTAACGTATTAACAGGTTTCTTACCCTTATTCTTATGAACTAAGGAAACAGTATCATCTAAAACTTCTTTTTTTAACTTCAAAATATACTTAGGATGATATTCTGTTACCTCAGCTATTTCCTTATATGACATAAAAGATTCTTTATTTAATCTTTTCTTAATTAAATCAACAGCGATTTCTTTCTTGTTCATATTCTTCACCACAAATAATATAACATAAAAGTAACATTTTTTCAAAATCATTTAAAAATCTTTTTAAATTTGTAAAAAAATGTAACTGGTAAATCAAAATCACCAATATACTCTTCTACATAACCATTAAACCCTTTCTTAAACTCATAAACACCGTACTCTTTATCACGTTTATCAAAATTTCCAGTTATTCCATAAAAATTATACCTTTTGCACTTATTTTCTAACGCATATTTAATCATATACCACTGAATCGCATATTGTGCATAAAAATGCATATACTCTTTATAACTTCCACTGAATAAGTATGTCACTTCCCCCTCATAAATTAAAAACATAGCTGCTGATAAAGGTAGCAATCCCCCTTTTAATACTAACCCTTTCGCTTCCTCAATTCTTTTAATCAAAGAATTAACAGTAACCTTTAACTCTTTAGTCTTTCCAGAATTAGGTTCTTTTTCAATACAAACACTAAGCCTATTATTTTCTTTTGTAAACTCTTCATTCAAAGCACTTAAATACCTAGTAGTATTCAAATAAGCTACAACAAACTTAACATCACTCTCAAATAATTTATACATTTTTTGATAATACGAAAGAGGTTTATCTTGAAAATTTCTTCTTTCGCTAGTATTTTCAGTAATTTCTTTAAACTTAGATAATTCATCATATGAAAGCTCTTTTATTTCCAAACAAAACTTATCCGTTTTTTTAATAATATTACGATGGTTCTGTTTCATAGAAGAAAAAACTTCTTTCTCACTTTTATTTTCCAAATCCAAGCAAAAAACCCACCTTATTTGTTTAGAATAATCATATGAAATATTAAAGCCATTATGTATATATCCTAAGCCCTCTAATTTAGCAATAATATTACCATTATCAGCACCATTTGGTACAATATCACCGTTTATATCCCTTTGCTTATGAACAAGAAGTGGATCAATGTGTAAAACATAACCCTTTCTTTTTTTAACAAATTTTCTAACACTATCAGTAAAAAAAGACACAGCTTCATTATCATTATAATCTAGTAAAGGTCCCCTTGGAGCATAAAAATAATTAAGTCCTATTTTGTTTTTTATAGCTGTAAGTACTGCTGCTCCAATTAACTCCCTATTTTTTTTAATACCAACATAGTAAGAAGGATGACCTTTTGATAAAGCAACTTCTGCCATCAAAGTACTTTGTAAAAAGTTTTTAAAAGGATATTTGCTAGCAAAGTCTTCATATTCATTTTTAGTAATTTCAACAAAATTCATACTTAATTCCCCTTCTTAAAAAGCTTTTTTAAAATTTTAGTCTTGTACATAATGCTGCCATAAATAACAAATCCAATAACAGCATAAAAAGCAATAACAAAAATAGATTCAATTCTTCCTAAATCTGTAACAGGAATATAAAGCTGTAAAAATCTAATGATAATTCCCATAAATAAAGCACTAGCTAGAGAAATTAAAATTATTCTACCCGTTTCCTTAAAATTAATACTAAATTCCTTTTTAAGCACAAACAAACTAATAATTACAGAAATACTATAGCCAATAATAGTTGCCGTAGTTGCTCCATAATAAGCAGGTAATCCAATCTTACTAAATAAAACAATCAAATAACTATTCATAGTAATTTTAAATAATAAACCACAAAATAAACTAATATAAACGGCCTTATACTTATTAACAGACTGCATTATAACATTAACATTTGTAAATAATGAGGCAAATAAAGCCGTAAATATACTATAAGAAAACACACTAACACCAAGCTCATTATAACCATAAAAAACCGTCCATGTAGGAGAAGCTAATAAGCTAAGGCCAATAATCATAGGCACAACAATTACAAATAAAATTTGCAACGTTTTATTTGTTTTATGAGCTATTGCTTTATAATTTTTAGCCGTAAAATCACTTGTTATATTAGGTAGTAAACTAACAACTATACCTGCCGAAACAGAAGTAACAATAATATTTAATTTAGCTCCCCAAGTAGAAATACAACTCATAATATATTCAGCGTCATCAACAACAAAGCCAGCCTTTTTTACTAAAGTCTCTATAACAGTAAACATATCAATAGTTACATATAAAGAAACAATCACACTCAAAATAACAAAAGGTATTGTATAAAAAACAATCTTTTTAAATATTTGCTTATTAGAAATAGCTTTCTCTTCTTCTTTTAATACGTAGTTTTCATCCTTTAATTTCAACTCTTTTTTACCCTTATAATAAAGATAAATCAAGGCAAATATAGCCCCTAATGTAGCCCCAAATACAGCTATACCAACAGCTTCTTTAACACCATATAATTTTATAAAAACATAACTACCAACAACTATTACAACAACCCTAACAAATTGTTCTACAACTTGACTAATAGAAGAATTAGTTATAAATTTTTGTCCTTGTAAAAAGCCTCTCATTGTACTTAAAATAGTTACAAAAAATATTGCAGTAGCCGAAACCCTTATCACATAAGCAATATCCTCTATACTATTTCCACCATCAATACCACCCTTAATAGCCATAGCAATAAAACTAGCAAAGAAGAACAATATAATTGTTGAAACAATAGCCATTATACTAGTAATAATAATAGCAATTTTATAAGACCTTCTTTTTGCATCCTCATAATCTAAAGTATTATATTCACTAACTATTTTAGATATAGCCAAAGGAACTCCAACTGTAGAAAGATTCAAAAACAATATATATATATTATAAGCATAACCATACAAAGCTCCACCTTGACTACCTATAATCGAATTAAAAGGTATAACATAAACTATACCTAATACCTTGCTTAATACAATACAAATAGTAGAAATCAAAGCACCCTTCATAAACGTATCTTTTTTCATATATTCAACTCATTTCTATAATATTATACACCATATAACAAGCAAAAAAATAGCAGAAATTAAATCTAACTATTTTACATTTAATTTTACCATTTATTTTATAAGATAATTATTTAATTTATAGTCAGTCAAAATGGCTTTTATATTTATTATCAAAAAGTAACATTATTGAAAACCAACAGGCTTACGCCATTTCTTTTTTATTGTAAAGGCGAAATGACAAAGCAATAATAACTATATAAGAAACAAGCATAATTAAAATATTAAATATATCAATATTTCCTTTTGTAATAATATCTCTAGCCTCAACATAATAAAATGGAGTTAAAAATTTAATACAACTTATTTTATCAACTAAGGTAGAAATCAAACTAATAAAATAAAATATAAAAACAACGCCTAAACAAATCGCACTACTTTTACTCGTCTTAGTAAAAAACATAGAAATTAATATTGATAACAAGAAAAAGAATAAATGTCCCATCATAGGTAAAGTTGTTATTAATATCCATTTATTAAAAACAAAATCATTACTCAAACTAAGACCAACAAAACTAGTAAATCCAATCATCAAATCAAAACCAATAACAAATAATAAGCCAGCAAGCATTTTAGAAAATAAAATTTTATATTTAGTAACTGGTTTTGCATACAAAAATTCAATTGTCTTATCATTTTCTTCCTTTAAAACAATAGAAGAACCCAACATCGCAAAATAACAGCTACCAGCAATTAAAAGCATCAAATAACCTTCCGTTGCTATCCAACCAAAAACCGTCTCAAAACCAATAACATCCATATTAAAAACTGCCAGCATTTTTTCATCCATAGTCGCAATTAACTGATCAATCATATCAGTATCTTTAGCTATAGAAGGATACATCAAAAAAACAGTTGCAAATAAAACAATCATGATAAATGTCCAAACAGTAAATCCTTTAAAATTTCCATATAATTCTTTTTTAATCATTATCTTCACCTCTATAATAATGCATAAAAATTTCTTCTAAAGAAGGTTCTTCAATCAAAACTTTATCAAAAACAAATAAATTTAAATTTTTAATCAACTCACTGGTCTCACCACGATATATAAATTTTACCATTTTGCCATTTTTAGCTATTACATTTTTAACAAAATTCATTTTAGAATAATCACCAAAAATAGTTACAATAACAAAATCATTAAGTACTAAATTAGATACTTCTTCTATATCTACAAGAACACCTTCTCTTAAAATACCTACCCTATCACATATTTTTTTAACTTCATTTAAATTATGAGAAGAAAACAAAATGGTTGTTCCTTTCTTCTTTTCTTCTTTAAGTAAATCTAAAAAAACTTCTTGTTTTAATGGATCCAAACCAGTTGTCGGCTCATCTAAAATAAGTAGCTTTGGTTCATGCATCATAGCAAGGACAATACCAACCTTTTTTAAGTTACCAAAACTTAAATCTTCTATTTTTTTAGATAAATTAATATCCAACTCTTGTGATAAAAGGTATGCACGATTTAAACACTCTTTCTCATAAAAAGAGTCTGAATAAGCAAAAATCTGTTTTACCGTCATTTCTGGATACAAACTAACTTCGCTTGGTAAATAACCTATATTGTTTTTATAATCTTGACTATCGTTAATATCAATACCATCAATCATAATTGAGCCATTATTTATATTAATTAATTTCAAAATAGATCTGATAGTGGTACTTTTTCCAGCTCCATTAGGCCCAATAAGGCCAAATATCTCACCCGGTTTTACGCTAAAAGATAAGTTATTAACTGCTAAAGTTTTACCATAATATTTGGTCAATCTATCAATCACAAGCATAATAATCCTCCTATCTAAAGAAGAGCAATTAAGTTGCTCTTTAATTTCCTATATAATTAATTATTGCTTTACCATTTCCATAATTGATACCCGTACTTCCGATAATAAAAGTAACCTTACTAGAATCATAAGAGTACGATCCTGCTCCACCAGCATAGCCATTAGCCTTACAAACGTTTAAAGCACCGGCTCCACCAGCAGTTCCTCCACCGCCAGTTCCTCCAGCACCTCCACCAGTACCAGCATTTCTATAATCGCAGCCTCCACAAGCAACACTGCCATCAGGATATTTCCAATAACCACCATCAGCGCCGCCTCCGCCGCCTCCGCCACCGTTAGCTTTAGCGTAAACATCTCCACCAATTACTAAGAATGTCGAGCCGCCTCCGCCACCTCCAGCTCCACTTACATAAGCTACAGGAAGGCCATTATGTCCATCTGAAAATCCACCTACTCCATAGGTTGCTCCATAAGATCCCTCAGTTCCTTTTTGACCAACATAAAATATCAAAGTCTGCCCAGGAGTCAAATATATTTGGAATTCCAAGTAGCCTCCAAAGCCACCAGCTCCACCATATCCACCAGTACAAAGCCCAATACTACCAGCACCACCAGAAGCGCCCCATAATTCTATTTGATAATAGCCAGATACTGGAGGAGTAAAGTTTTCGTATGCTCCCGTATAAACAAAGTTAGTTTTCATTTGAGACCAATTTGCAGTCATTGTAGCGTCTTCCGTTCCCATTGTAAAAGTTCCACCACTAATATCACTATCACTACCAGTTATAGTCCAACCTATAAAAGAATAATTATCTCTATATGGATTTGATATGGTTTTCGTTCCATCTTCTACAATCTGATATGTTACAGAATCCGTATAATTTTCCCAAATACCACCATTCGGATCAATTGTTAAAGTATGCATAGTAGCATCCCAGTTAGCAGTTACCGTAGCATCCTCATAACCCATAGTAAAAACACCATTTTCTACTAAGCTACCAAGGCCACTAACAGTCCACCCGCTAAAAGAAGATCCAGATTTAGTAGGGGTCAACAAATTAATTGTAGAACCAACATCTGCTTGATAGTACCTATCATCAGAACTACTACCAATTATTCCACCGTTCAAATTAACCGTAAGATTATATTCTTTTACCGCCCAATTAGCAGTATAAACCTTATCACCTGTGCTGCCTTTTAATATTTTAAGAGTCTTAGTCATTATAGGTAAGTCTGTTCCTGTCCAACCCAAAAAATCATAACCATTTTTTGCAGGAGCATATATTGTTATATCCGGAGTATCAACATAAAATGATGATTTATTAGAAACAATGAAAAACCCACCATCTAAATCAAAATCTATATTATATTGTTCCTTCTCCCAATTGGCAGTAAATAAGTAATCACCCGTACTGCCGGATTTTATTACTGGGTTAAAAGTATTAGTATCATACCCTGTCCCCGTCCATCCAGTAAATATATATCCTTTTTTTGACGGGCTTTCAATAATAAAATCATCCATATCAGCCGTATAAGACTTAGGATTATTACTTACACCTATCCCACCATTTAAATCATAACTTATCGTATAAGTAGTAATTCCACAAGTACTGTCATATTCATAAGTATATTCCCCATTATAATAAATATTAACACACCCAGAAATAATCGAATTATCTATTGGATTTATAATGTCTTGGCTAGAAAGTACGCCAGACGAAACTAAATCATTAATATTTACCATATATGTTTGTGAACTATCAACATCAATATTATTATTTAAAACCCATAAATTAGCTGATGCTTCTATACGATCTATTTGTTCAGTATAGGCCTTTTGTTTTGCACTTTCACTAATATCAAGAACCTCATTAAGAGTCAAAATAAACAATATACCAAGTATTGAAATAACCGCAATAACTTCAATTAAAGTAAAACCTTTTCTCATTTACATCTATCCTTTAAATATATATTAACATAAAAAAAGAAGTATTTCAATTATAAAATACTTCATTTAAATAAAGTCCTTCTGGTGGAGCTGTTATACCAGCCTTCGTTCGATCTTTATAGCTTAAAACAAGAGAAACATCACAATCCTTTGCACCTTCTCCAACTTGTATTAAATATCCAACCATGTTTCTTACCATATATCTCAAAAAACCATTACCAATAAAATCTATCGTAATAATTGATCCTTCACAAATTATGTCAGCCTTATATATTTCCCTAATCGTGTCCTTTTCTTCATAATCACTTTTTGAGAATGATTTATAATCATTTTCACCAATAAAATCTTTTATAGCTAGTCTCATTTTTTCAATATCAAGTTTCTTATTTAATTGATAAACATAATTGCGTTCAAAAGGATTATATTCACCAACGTTTATTTTATATAAATATTCTTTTTTTAAAACACTATAACGTGCGTGAAAAGAAATATCTACTTTACTAATACTTTTAATATATATATCCTCTGGTAACATTTTATTCAAAGAATCTTTAATTTTTAAGCAATCAAAAGCTTTATTAACATCAAAATGTGCTTTTTGATTATTTGCATGGACTTTAGCATCTGTTCTCCCAGAAGCAGAAATAAGTACTTTTTGATTAAATAATTTTGATAAAACCGTTTCTATTTCAAATTGAACAGTCCTTTTGCTTTTTTGCTTTTGATAGCCAAAGAAAGCACTTCCATCATAACTAAAAGTCAACAAATATCTCATAATAAAACCTCCAATAAAATAATTACAAATAATAATATATGAATAAAGAACAATAATATGTCCAAATAATTATATTCCTCTTTACTTCCCAAATCATTGTCTAAATCAAAATTTTTTAAAGCCATAGTATCAGAAATACTGTCTGCATTTTTTAAAGTCATTAAAAATAGAGGAAAAATAAGTAATTTCAAAGAATATATTCCATTATCAAATCCGCGTGATTTCAAAACATAAAGAATACGTCTTCCTTGTTTCAAAAGCATTGGTATAAAGCTTAAAGAAAGCGAAATAATTAATGCCATAATCGAAGCATTAATACCGACTATTTTTAAAGGTAGAAATATTTTTTTTAAGGCCTTCATTATACTATTAGTTGTTGAAGTAAAAATTACCAAATTAGAATAAAGTAAAATAGCATAAATTTGAACAACCGTCAATATTATTCTGTCCCATTGAACACCGGATAAGTAATTAATAGCTACAACAAAAAATACGAAAACATTCAAACTAAAAATCAATTTCAAAAATTTTAAAAAAGGAATATTTGAAGTCAATAGCAATAAAAATTCAAAACAAAGAGACATAGTAAGTAAATAAGGATTTTTAACAATTATAATAATTAAAACAAACAGTATTAAATCAATTAATTTAAAAAAAGTATTAAGTGAATGAATGTCAGATTTTATATTAACATAACTACCCAACACTACGATACACATCTTTCATTAAATCACTTGTATCATCTCTATAGCCCAATCTTATATTTTTATTTTTTAAAACATAATCACTAAATTCCATTATCTCAGGAATCGGGATTTTATTTGCCCTTAAAAGATCACATTGCTTGAAAACATCATACTTACTACCCAAGGCAAGAACTTTATCTGTTATTACATAAACAGAATCAGCCACTTTATGAACAAATTCCACATCATTTGAGAAAATAATGATATTCATACCATTTCTTTTTAATTCTCTAATCAATTTAATTAGATTTTTTTCACCACTGGCGTCAATTCCCATAGAAGGATTATTTAATACAATTATTTTTTTCAATGAAGTCAATGCTAACCCTATTGATAGCTTTCTTTTCTCTCCACTACTTAAATCAAAGGGGTCCATATCCAAAATATTAGAGTCAAACCCTATCAATTTCAATATAGAATCAATTTCTAATCTAGTAATTGATTTATTTACTCTAAACTCTTTCAACACAGTTTTGTTGAATAATAGTTCCTCTGGGCTTTCAGGAACATACGATACACTTTTAGCAAAATCTTTTATATTCTTACAAATTTTACCACCTATTTTTACCACTCCTTCATAGTTAATTGAGCAAGTTAATACACTTAGCATCAAAGATGCACCAGAGCCAATAACACAATTAATTCCAGGCTTAAAACATAAATCAATGTCTTCTAAATTTTCACAAGAAATCTTTTCATACTCTATTTCCATAAATCAGCCACCAAATCTTTATAGTCTATGTATACCTTATCGATTAAGTTATAATATTTCAGTTTATAAGATAGATCAACAATAAACGGTACCTTTATGCCAAATGAAGAAATAATCTTTTCATTATCTAATACTTTCCGCATCTCATCATTAATAGCAATTTTGCCATTCGCTAAAACACTAATATAATCTCCAAATAATAAATCGTTAGGTTCATGGGTAACATTAATAACAGTCATTTTTAAAGATTTAATTAAAGAAAAGATCCTTTTTCTTTCATCATCTAAATAAGTAAAAGCTTCATCAAAAATAACAATTTCTGGCTCTATAATAAGAGCTGCAACAATAGCAACAAGCTGCTTTTGCTTTAAACTTAAATTGTTAACCAACTCATCAGCTAAAGATTCAATATCAAACATTTTCAAAAATTTATCAATTCTATCGTCAATGTCAAAAAAGCCATTGTTTTTTATAGGAAAGGCCAACTCTTCTCTTACTGTTTCGCAGACTAAATTGGTATTGGGATTTTCGAAAACAACAGACATTTTCTTTCTTATCTCAAATAAATTTTTATTAATAACTTCCAACCCGTTAACATAAATGAAGGTTGTTTCAATAATTCCACATAATATTTTTACCAAAGTCGTTTTCCCACAGCCATTCTCGCCAACTAAAGTATACCATTTCCCTTTTTTAATATTTAAATCCAAATGACTAAATATTTTTTTTTCTTTGTAGCAAAAATTTAAATCTTTTATAACTATAATATCCATACTTCACCTACTAGTAATGCCTATTATATTATAATTAATAAACTTTTTAAAGTATTATATACATTTTTCTTTATTTTTTAGTTATTTCAAAACATCAACTATATTGTGGAAAGATAATTTTTGTGCTATATTATTAAAGGAGGTACTCTATGATTTCATTAACTAATTTATTAAAAAAAGATACTACAGAATACGAAAGCAAGTATAGAAAAGCCGGCGACAATACATTAGTAATAATTCTTATTTTTTTAGCTGTAAGTTCAATTATAGGTATTGCCATATATAATAATTCAATTAAGAGCAAATGTAATAATTTTGAGAAAGAAACAATTGACCTAGCATTTAAATTTGCTATGAATAATAACATTTTACCAAGTTATGAAGGAACAAAAGTTAAAATTAATTTAAGTTCTGTTCCTGGATGGGATAATAATTTTAGAAACAGTAGCTGTGATGGTACTCTAACCATTATAAAAAACAATGAAGGATACGCAAAGGTATTAGATTTAACTGGCTGCAACAAGTGCACATCAAGTAACAAAAGCCTAACATCAGAAACAACAACATTTGATGCCGACAAAGTTTTGCTAAAAATCTCAGTAACTTATAATTATCAAACTAGAGAAATAAGTTATTCTTCATGGACAAACTGGTATGAAAGCAGTCTAATTAGTCCAACTGCATCAGCAAATAATATAAATTTACCATACGACGAAGAAAACTTACCAAAAATCCCAGAAAATGCTGAAGTTATTTCATACGAAGTAGAAAAGAAGACCTTTTATTCATACCGAGATCAAAGTTGGAAATTCTATAAAACTGCCAACAACAATTATTCTGAATTTTCTTCAACAAAACCAGCTGATTATGCTTACAAAGATGCCAAAACAGAAATTGAAACAGATTATAGTTCTTGGTCAACAAATTATCCAGAAGAAGCAGAATATAGAACTATAACTAAAGCAACTGGCTATAGATATTACTATACCGATGAAGACGGAGATAAAATATATTATAATGACGGAGCATACACTGTAAAAATAGAAGATAAAACACTAGCGGATTTATATGACAAAAAAGATGATGACTCTGTAAGTATGTACAGATACAAAGATTCAATGTGGAGATGGTATAACGGTACTGAAAGAGGGTACTCATCATACATGAATTTAGCATCAACAACTTATCCATATAAAGATACAGGAATTACAAAATACACTAATTGGAGTGATTATAAAGAGACCTCTTCCATAACATATGATAATTCAAGCTATCGCGAAGAAAAAACAGATATACATAGTAGATATAGAACCAAATATGCAATAAACTCAATGGAACTATTAAACGAATATTTAAATATTGAGGATTTTGAAACAGCCACAGGTAGAGCTGTATCTGACATGCAAAATGACGAAAATATAAAAGTAACAATCAAATATACATATCAGTATGAAAAATAATTGACTATTTAAATAAATTAAGTTATCATTAAAATATAAGATAAGGGTGAAATTAAATGATAAAAATAGGAAATCTAAATATTGACAAAAAAAAATTAATTATTATCGGATCTGCCACAATATTGCTAATTATTATAATAATTACATTAAATATTAGAAGCACAAAACAATTAATATGTACAAAAACAACTACAGACGACACAGACACAACAGTAGAAAAAGTAACATTTCACTTTGTTAATGGCCACCTAAACACAATGGATTCATTTATATCAAAGACACCAAAAGAAGGTTATGAATATATAATTAACATTGTCTATAACAATTATGAATCTCAAAGTGAGAAATTAAGAATTAACGGTGGTTATGAATATGAATTAAGTAAATATGATGATCATTTTGAAGCAACAGCTACAATAGATTTAAACGAAATACCAGACAGTACTAAAAACGAGATTGGATTTAACAATGAATGGATATACAAAGATGTTAAGACGAATTTAGAAGAGAATGGATTTAATTGTAAGTAATAAAGATTGATAGAAATCAATCTTTTTTTTGTAATCAAAAAAACTATTAATAATAATATTAATAGTTTTTATATTTCATTAATAATTAATTACACTCGGTTCTATTTATAGAAGCACCAGCTCCACAAATATAACCAGCTGGCCCTATGAAATTTGTACAACTTGAATCTTCGCTTTTAAAAGTTTTTATTATAGAAGTATAATAGTCATCCGCTCCAAGTAATGTAATACCAGTTGATGCATCAGCTGTTACTTGCCAACTATCAGTAAAATTACTGTTAGTCCACTTTCCACTTTGACAACCGCAAAGGGCACAACTTGCTCTAAATTCTGTATGACGGAATAAACTATCTGGAATAACCTCTGGAGTAGCGCCAGCAGTAAAGATACTAGTAAACATATTGCCACAAGACGCCTCAGTAAGAGAACTTAGCCTATAAATATTTCCATTATTATCATATTCCTCTGTATCAACTCCAGATACCCATATTTTTGAAGTACCATTCGTATATAATCTATAAACGGCATCATTCTCATCTGCACACCCAGCTTCAAGGCATTTCTCACAATCATCGCCTGTGCCGACACCATGAACTAAACCACAAGTACTATATTGATAACAAGAATAAAATTCCACTTTTTCACCACAGCTTTTCTCATTTCCTGCAACATCAGTAACTTTAAAGGAATAAGAGCCAGCTGAAGCAATATAAAATTTGTAAGATTTATAATAAGAGCCTATTGTTTTCCCAGCTTTTTTACTAATAATCGCATTACTAGTTTCAATACTAGCAATACCACTACCAGAAGTTTCATCATCAATACCAATAACCTCAATATAACTATAATCATCTGCCACATTTATTTTACAGCTAGGAGAATCACTATCTATTTTTAGGTTGATTGTTTTATTAACAGTGGCAATTGCACTAGTTGCAGAATTTTTAAAAGAAACAGTAACCGTTATAGTCGTATGATCATCAGCGATTACACTTCTTGTAGAACCATATGAAGACACATTTGGTTTAATAGTATCACCTAAAAGCTTAACTGAATCAATAATATAACCAGATTTAGCAGTAACATCAAGACTTATTATTGCTGTTTCACTTCCTTTATACCACTCTTTATTTGATTTAAAAGATACTATACCATATGCAGTATCGCTATCATCAGAGACAACCTCAGCATCACTAATTAAATTCCATCCATTTTTACCAGTTTCTAAGCTCTGTAAGGTTGCTATTCTTTTAGAATTATTTAAAATAGTATCACTTTTTTCACCAGTGGTCCAATCATAAGGTATTGTAACATCCATCCATGCTCTACCTATTTCGTAACTTACTGCAGCACCACTAGCATTACTTACTAAAGTACTAAAATCTCCATCCTCTGGAATATCTACTCTCTTATATCTAATACTATCAGCATTAGCCTCACTACATACATCATTTCCTATGCTTGATGAGCAAGTATACTCAATTAAAATATATTGAGAATCATCAACCAATGCTTCCTTTAAATCAGCAGTTAAAGTAATACCACCACTATGGAAAGTATCTACAACTCCATCTCCATTAGTATCTTCTCCGTCACTGTTTGCAGTATCAACTACTATTGGAATCATTTCATCTCTATTATCTTTACCGCCTTGGTTACCACCAGAATTACTACCACCACTTGAACCACCATAACCACTAGTTCCAGCTGTAGAGCCAGAAGTAGAGTTTCCACCAGTCACAGTATAAGAAACAGTTGTTGTTTTTGAAACTCCATCCTCTGAATAAACAATAGTTAAAGTTTTTGGACTGCCCGTAGAAGAAAGCGTTGATGTATCAAAATCAGTTACTAAAGTGTAATCAGTTGAGCTTAATTCTTTTTTTGTACCATCAGCATCAACTGCATAAACAGTTAGTGTCCCCATCTCAGCATTTCGTTCATATGTAGTAGGATTTAATGTTGCCTCAATAGATGTAAGAGTTCCAAACTCCCCATCAGTACCATCATCGGTGCCATCATCAGTACCGTCATCTGTACCATCATCAGTACCATCATCAGTGCCATCGTCTGTACCACCATTTTCAGAAACTGTCACTTTAATCGATTTTTTTATTCCACCAACAGTTATTGATATTGTTGTAGAACCTTTAGCAATAGCAGTTACTTGACAAGCACCATTATACTCTCCTGATGGATCAATTCCTTCAACTGTTGCTATCTTGGTACTACTAGAAGTACAAGATGTCTCCATACTACCAGATATAGTAGGATCTAAGCGACCACTTAAAATAAAAGACTCACCAACAGCAATGGATTTATCCCCACTACTTATATACAAATCACTATAACTAAGAACCTCTAATGGAACGTCCAAAGATAATTCTTTTCCATCACTAGTTGTTCCACTTAGCTTTAATGTGGTATTTCCCTCAGATAATCCTTTAACATCAAAAGTTAAATAATTATCATCTGTAGTAATATTAGAAACAGTTGCTACTTTTTCCTTACTAGAAACAACATTGCCAGCAATTAAAGTAATACTTGAATCAGACAAAGCAGCACTAACTCTAACTGTTTCACCTTCATTTATACTTTCTAAACTACTAGTTAAATAAAGTGTAGCATTATCTTCAACAGTTAATGTAGCAGAATCAGTAATAATAGAATTATCATTCAAAATTATTTTTACAGTTATTGTTGTTACGCCACTTCTGATTCCAGTAACAGTACCATCTTCAGTTACAGTAGCTACTAAATTATTACTACTTTCCCAACTAACTTCATTATATGGAGTATCGATAGGATCTAGTGTAAACAATATTTTATTAGAACTTCCAACCCTTAGACTAAAATCATCTGATGTTATAGAAACAGTTATATCATCACCATCTACAGTGGTTTTAGATACAACTTTTACAACAACATAATCAGAAACTCCACTTTCTGAGGCTAAAGTTACTAATGCATTACCTGTTTTTAAAGCAGTAATATTTCCCTTACTATCAACAGAGACAACAGAACTATCACTAGATATCCATTTAGTTGTCTCATCTGTTGTTGTTGGTAATATAGAATACGTTAATGTATCAGTAGCTCCAACTTCCAAACTAACAGTTTCTGTCTTTATATCAATATTAGAAATAGCAACTTTATCACTATCATTATTTCCACTATTTGAACAAGATTTTATTAAAAAAAACAACAAAATTACAACTACTAAACCTAAGCAAATAAATAGAATTTTTTTTCTCTTATCTCTATCATCCATACCGTCTACACCTCTTATAAATAATATATAATATTAAACTATTAAAGTCAATAAAATAAAATTACATTCACTCTCTAATATATTTCTCGGAGCCACTACAAGTTGGCGTTGACTCCAAAAATTCTAACTCATTATCCCCAAAATATTCACCGGTAAAAACTATATTTGCGCTTGCATCAATAAAAGCAATTCTTACACTACTCACGCCATCATTATCAGTAATATCTATACTATGAGTGTACTTAGTAATATCATACAAAAAATATCCCTCACAAATATTCATTCTATACTCTAATGTATCCTCTGAAATATATATATATGAATTACTATCAGATTCATTCACATATCTTCCATATATTTTACTATAATCAACTGTCCCATCGCCAATTTCTTCAGTTGTTTCACTATCATTTCCACCTGGAACATCAGAATCATGATTGTCTTGATTTTTATATGTAAAATAAATCCAAATTCCAAACAGAACTATAATTATAAATAAAATAAACAAAACAAGCTTTTTGCTAACTACAGGCTTATCATCGTACATATTTATCACCTATTTCTTTATATAATACTGCGTGTTATTAATTTCAGGACCGATCATAAGGTCACTAATACCATCAAGAGTTGTTTCAGCATCTGTAAAAGTTACAATATTTGAAATTAAATCCCCTACGATTTTTCCCTTAGGAATAAAATACATTGTCGTTTTATACTCTATCTGCGTTTTCTCCTCTTCACTCGCTTCAGCAAAAGAGGTCAAATCAGTTTCAGAAGTAACATTTTCTACTTCGCTTTCATCATCAGCTAAACCGTCATCCGAAACAGCAACGTCCTCCATTGAATAATAAATAAGTAAAACATATTCCTCATTAGAATATTCAACATAATCTTCCATTTCTTCACTATATAAGCTTAAAATAAAAGAGCCATCACTCATTATTTCTAAATAAGTATCATCATCATTTTTATTAATATATTTGCCAACAAGCTCTTTTTTTATAACACTAGTAACCATATTATAATCAACTTCATCTTCCACATTATTATTAGTGGTAAAAACCTTTACAACCTTTTTATCACTACAAACAGGGCACTCACCATCATTCATTCCATAACCTATCAAAAAGGCACTTATTCCAACCAAAGATACCAAAACGATAGCTAAAATTAGAAATTTATTATTTGAAACATTTTCTTCCACAAACATCACCTACAAACATGTTAAAATCACAATAATAATAGCATATTACCGCAAAATTTGCAATTTATTGTTCTAACTTATAAGTAGTAACCATGCCTAGAAATAATAATAATGTTCCAACTAAACACTCAAGAAAATTAAAATCAATTCCTAAATAAGGAAAAATAATCAAAAACATAGATGATAAAACAAAGGCAACAATTGAGGAATACGTTTGGTTCTTATATCTATTCAAACAAAACTTAATTATTTTAGAAGAAGATAATATTCCAACAATAACCCCTAAGCCAAAAACAAACAACAATAAGAGATTATATATAAAATTGTCAAAATCAATAAAAGAATGTATTACATTCAATACAGGTTTATAATATCCTATAAGCATCAGCACAAAAGAACCACTTATGCCCGGAACTATCATCGTAACTGCTGCTATAATTCCTACTAAAAATAATAATAAAAAGCCAACAATATTTAGCGAACTTAAATCAGCATCATTGCTCCCACCAATAAACAAATATAAAACAATCATAAATAAAATAGTAACAAAGAAACTAACAATATTTTTAAAATCAAATAAAGGCTTTTCAATATTTTTATATAATTTAGGTAGTCCTCCAATAATAAGCCCTAAGAAAAGCAGAGTAATTGCCAAAGGATATTTCTCCAAATAAAAGTTTATAATACCACTAAAAAATAAAATAGATATGATTGTCCCCAAGCCAATAGGAAATATAAAACTCAACTTTTCTTTAAAATGATCTTTCCATGAAGATAAAAAATCAATGATCTTTTCATATATTCCCAAGGTAACAGCCATAGTACCTCCACTTACACCTGGTATAATATTTGCAAGACCAATTAAAAATCCCTTAAATGCTAAAACTAATTTTTCTTTCATTAATTACCTCTAAACTTTCTTCTTATATCTTTTATACTAAACTTGACATTAGGGAACGCCAAAAACAATCTTTTTTCTAAAAAATTATCATTAATGATTTTTTTAATTCTACTAGTTATTTCTCGAGTATTATCTGCTATAACAAATTTTGCCGTATCTTTAACTTTTAAGATAATTTTATAGGAAAGAATATTATCAATCATAAAAATAACTAATATTATCAAAGCTAATATATTAACATAATTTGTAGGGATAACTAAAATATAACCTAAAACAAACGGATTAATATACTTAATCAATAAAAGCCCTAAAATCCCAAAAAAAGCACTACTCAGCAAACAAATTCTTCCATTTATATTCAGTGGAAGATGTGAATAATCCCACCATCTAGCCTTAAACATCTTTTCCATTATAAAACTTGTTATATATTCAATTATACTGCAAAGCAAAAAAGCCAGAAAAAACAAAATAAAATAGCTTTCTATATTATTTAAAAGCAAAATCATTGCCAAGGCACAAACCCCGTGTATAGGACAATAAGGACCTATCAAAAAGCCCCTATTAACAAAGCCTTCCTTCAAATTATATGTTAAGATCACTTCCAAAAGCCATCCGAACGTAGAATAAGTAATAAACAATAAGAAATACAAACTAATTGTCACTTCTTTTTGCCCCCTATTCCCAAATAGGTATGATATTCCTTAGGATGCTTAATAACCTCCAAAGAAACAAGCTTATCCATTAAAGTCACAACCCAAGCTTCTTTATATTTAGGTGGTCTAATATTTAAAGGAAACATATGTCTTAAAATTATATTTTCAACCCTGTCATCCACTAAATCTGGAAAATACCTTTTAGAATTATCTAAAGCCTCTCTAGCATGTGCAAAACCATGCTGTTCGAAAAACTTTTCTTTCTTATCTCTTGGAATATGCCAATCCTTGTAGTAAAAATCATGTAGCACTCCCCCTATTGCAGCGCTTTTTGCATCCATTTTATGTTTTTTAGCATACAAAAAAGCTTTATATGCCACCTGCATCGAATGCTCATAAACTGATGTATCATGATGGTGCATATAAGTTTTTCTTTTTTGGAATTCCGGATCATTTATTATCACTTCTATATACGATAAAAATTCTTTATCATAATTCATAACTATCACCCATTAAATTATATCACATATAAAAAAGTAAAATATCACTATTTTACTTTTTTAATCAAAAAATACCTGCAGCCATATGAACATTCTCTGCTAAGATACATTTTAAAATTATCGATATCATTATAGTCCTTAACTTTTGAACTATTTTTAGCATAAAACCCTTTTAATCTTAAAAGTTCATAAGAATAATCACCAAGAACATAATCAAAATCATAAAAATAATCAGTATACTTACTTTCAAATTCTTCTTTGTTAAAAGCATTCCTATAATTTTCTATAAGTTCATAAGTAATATCATTTATCACTATTTTCTTATTCATAATTTAAACCTCTCAAACTACTTAGAAATTGTAGCTTTTACCTTACTAATAAGTTCCTCTTCATCATTTGCTATAACAGGCATACCGTTTACAATTACAAACGGCTTTGTTCTACAAATTCCACAAATATTTTGGCAACCTATTACAATTTCGGCAGTTTCATCCATTTCCTTCAATCTATTAACAATTTCATTAATATCTTTCACTTTATTCTTATCACATACCTTAAATTGATTCATAAATATCAACCTCATCTCCTTGTTTAACTAAATGGGCATTAGCATCATCCGTATCTAAATGCATTTCAAAAAAAGCCACATCCAAAATTTTAATATACACATTATCAATTATGCCACTCTTCTCGCCAGGTATTTTAACTGATAGCCTTTGATTATTTTCATATCCTTTCAATTTTGCATCACTTTTTGAAATATGAATATGTCTATTAGGAATTATACATCCCTCAACTTTAACCGAATTTAAAGGTCCAACAATGGTAATACGTTCACTATTAACCAAATCACCCGAATTTCTAACTGGTGGGTTAAGTCCTAATTTATAAGCATCTGTTTTAGAAATCTCTATTTGATCATAACTACGAAGAGGTCCTAAAATTCTTACTTTATCAAAAGAACCCTTATCTGTCTTAATAGTAACCGTTTCATTAGCAGCAAACTGGCCAGGCTGAGTTAAATCATTTCTTTTTGTTAATTCAAAACCTTGTCCAAATAAACTTTCTAAAGTTTCTCTTTTTAAATGAACATGTCTATTTGATACACCAACAGGTATTTTCATCTTTCATCACCATTAAAATTTTAGCATAAAACAAGATAACTGTAAATGATTCATAAGTTTAAAATAAAAATTTATAATATACTTTTACATAAAATATGCTATAATTAGATAAGGTGAGAATATGAATTTATTTTTAAACATTGCAATCATTATTATAGTTGTCTGCGGCATTTTAATCTTATATACAATATCATACAATAGTTTTCAAAATTATATAATTAGAATTAACGAAGCAGAAAATAATCTAGATGGCATACTAAGAAAAAGATTTGATTTACTAAATAAATCCATTAGCATTATAAAGAGCTTCGACGAAAACAAAGAAAACATTTTAGAATGTGTAAGCAAAATAAGATCAAAAAAACTAACAAACTTTGAACTTGATAGACAACTATATGAAGGAATCAATGAACTTCAAAGCTATAAAGAAGAAATAGATGGCTTAAAAACGAATGAAACATTTATTAAAATCGAAATAGATTTAAAGGAATCAGAAATTGAAATAGAAGCATATAGAAAATATTATAATAATATAATTACAAGTTATAATAGAAAAGTGTCATCTTTTCCAACAAACATAGTCGCAAAAATATCAAAATATAAAAATTTTCCTTATTTTGAAGATAAAGAAGATAAAGAAGAAATAAGCATATAAAAAAGTAGACATATCAAAAAAAGATAGAGTCTACTTTTTTTAATGATAAAATAAACATAAGAGGAGAGTTTTAATGGCTATTATTAGAAGCGTTGAAGAAAAAAAAGAAATATTAAAAAGATATTTTCATGGTGAAACTGCAGTTAAATTGGAGAGTGAATATGGATTATCTCCAAATTACTTATATAAATGGATCAACAAATATAATAAAGATGGTTTCGAAGGATTAAAGTCAAAAACTGGTAAGTTGTCAAAATATCATAAAAATATGGGATTATATTTAAGGAAACCTAAAAATAAAATTGAAGAATTAGAAATAGAGGTAATGAAGAAAGATATTGAGATAGCTAGATTAAAAAAAGGTTACAATGTGAAAGGAGTTAGTCAAAAAAAGGAATTCGTTACTACATTCAGCAAGAATACAAAATAATTTGTGAATATAAAGATAAGTATTCTATTAAATCTTTATGTGAATATATGTCTGTGAGTCGTTCTGGATATTATAAATGGAAATATAGGCAAAAAACATCCAACAATGAAAATGATTAAGAGACAAACTGATATTAAATTAATTACTGAAATACATAACAAACATAAGGCACATGGATATAGATGGATAAATGCTTATGCCAGACAAAAATATGGAATTGTTTGGTCTGATCTCCCTGTTCATTTATGTTGTAAATATGCAAATATCAAATACCAAGGTAAACATTACCAATGGAATAAACCAGAAGAAGAAAATGAAAAATTCAGCAACTTGGTTTGGAATGGATGGAAATATTTATCAAGACCATTCGAAGTTTTAGTTTCAGATATGACCGTTTTTAAAGTTAAAGGGGTTTATTATGAGCGTACAATGTATTTTGATGCTTGAAATAAAGAAATAGTTGGTTATGGATTAGTATCTCGAAAAGGAGATATAAAATCATACTATGATGGATTAAATCAAGTTTTAGACAAAATAAAAGAAGAACAAATTGAAGAACCACTCATTTTACATACTGATCAAGGTTCTGTTTATTCTTCTGTAACTTTTAACAATCTTCTTAATGAATTTAATATTCAAAGATCCATGAGCCGAGCTGGGACACCTACTGATAATCCAGTAAATGAATCTTTAAATGGTTGGATCAAAGAAGAATTGTTTATAGATTTTGATTTAAAACATTGTGAAGATGTTTCAAATCTAATTAAATTATACATTGATTATTATAATAATGAAAGACCAAGTTATTAATTAAATTATAAAACCCCAATTCAATATAAAATTGAATCAGGGTTTTAATCTATCTTTTTTAAGTGTCTACTTTCACTTGACTAATGCAATCATCTACTTTTCTTTTTTTTGTGTGAAAATACCTTTTTCAAAATAATAAACAAGAAAAAAGCAATTCCTATTACAATTAATTCATAATAATATCTATTACTTCTTAAGTCTGCATCTTCTATTTCTTCCTCAGTATCACTACCATATATCCTTATAACATATTCTCCATCCTTAGAATACATATAATTTTCTCTTGCATACCTAGCCAAATATTCTGGATCCTTAAGTTTAATAATTTCATTTTTCAAATATTCCTCTTCATCCTCTAAAGACATAATCTGTGATTGAATATCTTTCTGCTCATTATTTAAATTTTTAACTTGAAAAATAAAATTAACCAAACTCAAAACAAAAAAAAGAATAATAAAAACAGATATTCCACCAAATAAAATTAATCTATTACCCGAAGCCTTTTTTTTTCTTCTTTTCATTTTATCATCCTACTCTAAACAATTATAGCATTTAATAAATAAAATGAAAATAGTTTTATAAAAAAAGCTTATAAGAGTTTACTCAGCCTCTTTATAAGCTTTTAAAATTTCATCTTCGAACATTTTTCGAACATCTTGGTTAATTGGATGAGCTATATCTCTATATCCACCAGTTGCTGTTTTTCTACTTGGCATAGCTATAAATAATCCTTTATCTCCTTCGATAATTCTAATGTCATGAACAGCAAAGCAATCATCAAGTAAAATTGATGCTATACCTTTCATTCTTGACTCTTCTTTTTCGACTTTACGAACTGTAACAGATGTTATTTTCATGTAAAATCCTCCTTCAGTATGTACTACAACTTAAGTTTATAATATTTTTTTAATAAAATCAATAGTTTTTGCTTATTTTTATTATGCATAGATACAGATCAAAAAAAGTAGTTATTACATTTAACTACTTTTTAGCATCATATTTTCTTCTAAGTTCTGTATTAAGAATTTTTTTCCTAAGTCTAAAATTTAAAGGAGTTACTTCCACTAATTCATCTTCATTAATATAATCTAAGCATACTTCCAAAGTCATAATTCTAGGCCTTTTTAAAACAACCGTATGATCTTTACTAGAACTTCTTGTATTTGTTAAATTCTTTCCTTTAATAACATTAACAGCTAAATCATTATCATGGTTATTTTCTCCAACAATCATACCTTCATAAACTTCTGTTGCAGGCTCTACAAACATAATACCACGGTCTTCTAATTGTCCCAAAGCGTAAGCAGTTGTTTTACCACTATCAATAGAAACTAAAACACCATTTTTCCTCTTACCAACAGCAGTATCAATCATAGGTAAATACTCTTTAAATGTATGATTTAAAATTCCATAACCTTTAGTCATAGTCATAAATTCAGTAGTAAATCCAATTAGTCCTCTAGATGGAACAGTATAATGTAGTTTAACTTGACCATTACTATTAGTCATATTATCCATCACACCACCACGTAAACCTAAAGCCTCAATAACAGGTCCAACATTTTCTTCATTAACATCTATTTGAACATCCTCAAAAGGTTCGTATTTAACTCCGTCAATTTCCTTGACAATAATCTCGGGTTTAGATACTTGAATTTCAAATCCTTCTCTTCTCATTGTTTCAATTAAAATAGATAAATGTAACTCACCTCTACCTGAAACAGTAAAGTTTTCAGCATCATAATTTGCAACCTTTAAAGATACATCTTTTTCGGTTTCTTTTCTAAGTCTTTCTTCTATCTTTCTGGCAGTTAAAAGTTTTCCTTCTTTACCACTAAACGGACTTGTATTAACACCAAAATTCATTTGTAAAGTTGGTTCATCTATTCTAAGTATTGGTAATGCTTCTTCACTGCCAATATTACAAACAGTTTCACCAACTGAAATATCAGGAAGACCTGCTATAGCAACAATATCACCAGCACTCGCTTCTTGAAGTTCAATTCTTTTTAAGCCAAAAAAACCAAATATCTTTTGAATTCTAAATTGCTTAATACTTCCATCTAATCTTACACAAGAAACCATTTCATTAACTTTAACAGTTCCTCTTTTAACTAAACCAATACCAATTCTTCCAACAAAATCATTGTAATCTAATAAAGCAGGTTGAAATTGTAAAGTACCTTCACTTACCTTAGGCTCTGGAATATATTTAATAACAGAGTCTAAAATAGGATCCATAGTTTCCTCTTGATCACTAACATCATCACTAAAACTAGACGTTCCAGATAAGCCAGATGCATAAATAACAGGAAACTCCAGTTGATTTTCATCTGCTCCAAGTTCAATAAATAAATCTAATACCTCATCTACCACTTCTTTAGGACGCGCAGCTGGTTTATCAATTTTATTAACAACAACAATTGGCGTAACTCCAGCTTCTAGTGCTTTTTTAAGAACAAATCTTGTCTGTGGCATAGTCCCTTCATAAGCATCAACAACTAATAAAACTCCATCAACCATGTTCATTATACGTTCTACTTCACCACCAAAATCAGCATGACCTGGAGTATCTAATATATTAATTCTATACCCTTTATAATCAATAGCTGTTGTTTTAGCTAAAATTGTGATTCCACGTTCTCTTTCAATAGCATTCGAATCCATTACACATTCTACAACTTCTTCATTTGCTCTAAAAGTCCCAGACATTCTTAATAATTTATCTACTAACGTTGTCTTCCCATGGTCAACGTGAGCGATAATTGCAATATTTCTTATATTTTTCATAAATACACTTCCTCGTAACCGCCATATTATAGCACACTTCAAATAAAAATGTAAATATCTTTTCCACATAATTATAAAACTGTTAAATTTTAAATTAATTTATTATATAATAATAATAGAGGTATCTATGAAAAAAATATTATTTCTAGCAATTATATTATTCCTAAATTTAACTATAGTAAAAGCTCAAGAAAAAATAGAAGTTACTTTTGCTAAATGTGTTGATGGAGATACCGCATATTTTTACTTAGATGATGAAGAGATTAAATTCAGATTTCTAGCTATTGACACACCAGAATCCACAACTACAATAGAACCATATGGAAAAGAAGCTAGTGAATTTACTTGTAATTTACTAAAAACAGCTAGTAAAATAGAAATAGAATATGATGATAATTCTGATAAAACAGATAAATATGATAGAGAACTTGCTTGGATCTTTGTTGACAATAACTTATTACAAGACTTAATTATCAAAGAAGGCTTAGCAAAAGTTGCTTATCTTTATGGAAATTATAAATATACATATATCCTAGAAGCAAGCGAAATAGAAGCTAAAAACCAAAAGTTAAACATATGGAGTGAAAAAACTGCCAATAATAGCCTATACTACATCACAGCCATAATTATATTTATAATGTTACTTATTTTCAACAAGAAATATCGTAACAAAATACTCAAAAAAACGCTAAAAAAGATAAGCCTATGATATAATTATAATGTAGGAGGTTAACATGAATAATACAGAACAAGTCTTAACAGAAATAATTGCTAAAAACTTAAACTTAGAAAGTTCAAGTCCAAAAGTTAAAGATATAGTAACACTTATTATTGGATTTGGATTAAGTGCAAATATGGAAACCATTCAAAAAGGAATAGGTTCAAACAATTCAATTACACTTGATGGTACTCCAGTCACAATTAAAAAAGATGGTGCCCCTGACTTAAAAATCTCTATTTCATTTAAAAAAGATAATATTAAAAACACAATCATTATAAGCTACAATAATAATCATACTGGATTTCAAGAATTAAAAATTACAGAGGAATTCTATGATAATAAAGAAGAAGTTAAAAGAATAAAAACAGGATACTTTCCATACACTACTGGAACACAACATGGATATATTCATGTATATACAGCCGAGGAATTAAGACTCATAAGCAACAACACATCTGGAGTTGCAGAACAATATAATACAACTCCACTAGAAGCCAATCTTTCATTAGAAGAAATAATAGTAAGACATAAACAAATAAAAGAACAAACAAAAACATATTAGAAAACTAATATGTTTTTTATTACAAATAAAATGGCGGAGCAGGAGGGATTTGAACCCTCGCACCAGTTACCCGATCTACGCCCTTAGCAGGGGCGCCTCTTCAGCCTCTTGAGTACTACTCCAGATTCCATCAAAACATTGACTACGCATTTAATTGTATAATAAAACCAGGCTTGTGTCAATATTTGATGGTTTTTTTTATATAGAAATTTTTATCTCTTTTCCTTCATCACCAAAATGCCTATAAGTTACACCACATTCATCCAAGATTTTCTTAGAAGCAACCCATGGATCATCTTCTGCATACTTATCAGAAACATAAATAATTTCCTTTATTCCACATTGCACTATAGCTTTAGCACATTCATTGCAAGGAAACAAATCCACATATATTTTCGCTCCTTCTAAGTCTTTCCTACTTCCTCTATAGTTTAATATAGCATTTAGCTCAGCGTGAACAACATATACATATTTTTTATCAAGAGTTGCCCCCTCTCTTCCCCAAGGGAAATCATCATCATTATATCCATTTGGTGTCCCATTGTAACCCATAGATAAAATTCGATTATTTTTATCCACAATACACGCCCCTACCTGAGTAGAAGGGTCTTTGCTTCTCATAGCTGATAACTTAGCAACAGCCATAAAATATTCATCCCAAGTTAGATAATCTTCTCTTTTCATAAAATTCCTTTCTAAAATAAAGACATTTGGCTAGATTCATCCATACCATCCAAAACACCCATAATTCTTAATTTATCTATTAAAGTAGTGGAAACTTTTGCTCTTTTAGCCAAATCTTCAACACTTAAAAATTTCCCTTTTTCTCTTTCTTCCACTATTTTTATAGCTACTGAATCGCCTAGACCATCCAAACTTCTAAATGGAGGAATTAAAACATGATCATCCTTTTCGTCTATAATAAAATGCTCAGAGTGACTTTTATATAAATCAATATTTCCAAATTTAAATCCACGTGCAGTTGTTTCCAAGGCAAGTTTTAACGTTTCTAAAACACCTAATTCTTTATTTGTTGCCTCATAACCCTTATCATTAATTTCAGCCATTTTATTTTTGATAGCATCATACCCTTTAATCATAACATCAATATCAAAATCAGTAAATCTTGTTGAATAATATGTAGCATAATAGACAGCAGGATAATGAACTTTAAAATAAGCTATTCTAAAAGCACTCATAACATAAGCAGCAGCATGTGCTTTAGGAAACATATATTTTATTTTTTGGCAAGAATCAATAAACCAGTCATCAATTTTAGCGTTCTTCATAGTCTCTTTGAATCCTGCCCAAGCATCCGGTTCTTTACTTGCCTTACCTTTACGAACAAACTCCATAATTTTAAAAGCCTTAATAGGTTCCAAACCATGATACATTAAATAAACCATAATATCATCACGACAACCAATAACATTTTTAAAAGGAACAACTTCATTTCTGATTAACTCCTGAGCATTACCTAGCCAAACATCGGTACCGTGTGATAATCCGGATATTTTAATTAATTCTGCGAAAGTTGTTGGTTTAGTATCAACAAGCATACCAATTGTAAATGGAGTTCCAAATTCAGGGACACCTAAAGTTCCCGTTGGACACATGATTTGTTCACTAGTCACACCAAGTGGTTTAGGAGATAAAAATATATCCATAGTATCTCTATCATCAAACGGTACTTTAGTGACATCCATACCTGTAATATCTTGAATCATTCTAAGTTGTGTAGGATCAGTATGACCCAATATATCCAATTTTAATACATCTTGATCAATTGCATGATAGTCAAAATGCGTTGTTCTCCATGCAGCATTAACATCATCTGCAGGATATTGAAAAGGAGTAAAGTCAAATACATCCATATATCCTGGAATAACAACAATTCCACCGGGGTGCTGACCAGTTGTTCTTTTAACGCCAGTACAACCTATAGCAAGCCTTTCAATTTCAGCACTCCTTTTCGTTATACCTTTATCCTCACAATAACCCTTAACAAAGCCATAGGCAGTCTTATCAGCTACAGTACCTATAGTTCCAGCTCTATATACATTATCTTCTCCAAACAGAACCTTCGTATATTCATGAGTCGCAGCTTGATTAAGATCAGAGAAATTCAAATCAATATCCGGAACCTTATCCGCATTAAACCCTAAAAACGTAGCAAAAGGCATATCATTTCCATCTTTAATCATTGGTATATGACAATCTGGACATTCAAAATCAGGCATATCGAATCCAGATGCATAAATAGATCCAAAATCAGTTCCAGATTCATCATGAAAAACACTTTTTTTACATTTTGGGCATCTATAATGAGGGGGCAAAGGGTTAACCTCGGTAATACCCATCATTGTAGCAACAAAACTAGAACCAACAGATCCTCTACTTCCTACTAGATAGCCATCATCATTAGACTTTTTTACAAGCTTTTGAGCTATTAAATAAATAACATCAAAACCGCCGCCAATAATTCCACCCAAATTTTTCTTTAATGATTTTTCCACATCATCATCAGTCATATCAGGATTTTGAACTTTAATATTTTCTCTTACTTCTTTCTTAACTGCATCAAAGCCTTCAAGAATGACATCATGAAGTTCTAAATAAGAAGCGTTTTCAACATCATTACAATTCTCTCTTATAAGTTTGTCTTTAATACTAGAATAAACAATGTCACCATATAACTCTTTAGCAATTCTTTCCTCTATATTATATGGCAATGGTTTACCATACCAATCTTCTGCTTTATCATAAACAAGTTCTGTAACTGTTTCCACAGACTTATCTATTTTGGGAGAAAAAGGTATTCCTCCAGTATCAATTATTACATCAATAATATCAACCATATCAGCAATTTTATTAGTATTAGTAATAACAATCTCTTTTCTTTTTTCCTCATTTAAGAAAGAAAAATCCTCAAGCATTTCATTAGTAGTTCTAAAATGCATACTTGGAATATCTGTAATACCTCCACGAGCTAAGGGGTGTCTTCCTCCCCCAGGAACTTTCTGATTAACAATGATTTCTCTATAAATTTTATCTTCTCTATCCATATGATGAACATCCCCTGTAGCAACTACCATAACTTCTGCTTCATCACATACCCTTATAATCTTATTAATATTTTCAATTATCTCATTATTGTTAGCAAAATCGCTCATTTGAACTAAATGGCCATAACACTCTAAAGGTTGTACCTCGACATAGTCATAAAATTTCAAAAGATCAATTAATTCTTCTTCGCTTTTACTTCTAGCTTCTACAAATATTTCGCTTTCATAGCAACCACTACCTACTAAGATGCCTTCTCTTAATCTATTAATTTCACTTCTTAAAATTCTTGGCGTCTTATACAAATACTTAGTATTAGCTAAACTTATAATTTTAAATAAATTTTTTAATCCCGTCTTATTTTTAACAAGAAGATTAACATGATAACTTCTACCAAATTTATATATCTCATCTTTAGAAACTAATTCTGGTATAGAAGACAAAGTTCTAATTTTTCTATCATATAACTTTTGCATCATTTTATGAAAAATTTTAGCTGTAGCCTCTGCATCATAATCTCCCCTATGATGAGAGTCTTCATCAAACTCAACATTATAACGTTTAACTAAAGCTGATAGACTATGTCTAGCATAGGTCGTATCCATAGTTCTAGAAAGTTCCAATGTATCAATAACCGTATTTTTAAATTCTCCAAGATTATATTTTTTATAAGCCATTTCCAAAAAAGAAACATCAAATTTTGCATTATGAGCAACCATCGGAAAATTTTGAAACCAGTGAATAAATCTTTTAATTACAGTTTCCTCATTATCTTTTCCTTTTACCATATCAGTTGTAATACCCGTAACATTTGTTATCTTTTCTGGAATTTCTCTTCCAGGATCAATAAGTTCAGAAAATTTATCAATTATTTCTCCATTTAATAATTTAACAGCTCCTACTTCAATTATAGAATCTCCACCACCAGCATTAAATCCAGTGGTTTCAAAGTCAAAAACCACATACGTGTTATCAAATAGCTTACTATCATCAGGCCTAATAACAATATTAACAGTATCATCAATAAGAGTTAATTCAGTACCATATATTACTTTAAACTTATCTTTTTCTTCTTTACCTTTATTATATTTTGATACAGCTCCATAAGCAATTGGAAAGGCTTGACAACCATTATGATCAGTTATAGCAACCGCTTTATGTCCCCACTTTATAGCCCTATCAACTATATCAATGGAATGTTTACCTAAATCAATACCAGTCAAACCATCCATTTGACTCATCATAGTATGAGTATGCAATTCAACCCTTTTTTCTAAAGCAGCATCCGTTCTTACATCAACAACTTTTTCTAAAACATTAATATCTCTAATATTAAAAACAAGCTCTTTAGAATACTGATCATCTTTAACCCCACCACGAAGTAAAAACCATTTACCCTTTTTTAATTGTTTAGAGACTCTTATAAATTCATCTTCATTATTCATAAAAAGTTTTGCATACATACTATCAGTATAATCAGTTATTTTTAAGGTTATTATTTTCCAATCAGTTTTTGTTGCTCTAACATCCACATCATCAAACAAATAGGCCTCTATCGCTACGTTATTTTCCTCATGAGTTAAATTTTTAATAATATTAACGTCATCTTTTATTTCTCTACCCAAAATAACATTAGGTTTATCCTCAGTTACTTGTGGCTTTCTTTGATACGTCTTTATTGCAGGTTTATTCTCAACTTTATCAGCAATTCTTAAAACATCTTCCCTTATTTCCAGACTTTTAGATATTAACTCTTTAGCCTCGTCATTACCATCAGTCATAATTTCAAAATTAATTTCTAGATTTTTAAAACCGCATTTGTTAAAAAACTCCAAAAAGCCCTTTTCAAAATTCTTAAATTTGTTTTCAAGTAAAATACTATCAATTTTAATTGTTAAATTGCCATTTTCAATATAAACTTCCGCTTCCCTTAAAGAATTCATTAAAAAGCTATCATCTTTTATTTGATCTAAATAATATTTATAATACTCATTAACATATCCTAATTCTGAAGCAGCTATATCAACTTCTACATCCTTAACATCATTAAAATGGTTTCCCACACACTTAATAAATTCCAAATAAATATCAACAGGTAATATCTTTTTTAATTTCACATTAAAAACATATTTCTGTCTGTTTTCTAAAGATAAAATTCTATCCAAAGAACCACCATTGAAGTAATCATAATTTTCTTTATTAATACAAATTTGTTCCAATAATAACGTCAAAAAGTCTTTCATAATTACCTCCAACTATAAATCAATTATAACATTTTATCGAACAAAAAGTAAATATTTGTTTGTGTAAATTTTCAGTTGATTAAGAACACAATTTATTGTATACTTATTATAAGGAGGAGTTAAGCATGAAAAGAACAATTAGCTTAATTAGTATATTTTTTTTAATAATAGCTATAACTGGTTGTGGAAACGAAAAAAAATTAACATGTACACAAACAATAACTACAGAAAATTACGGAACACAAGCAATAACAAGTGTAACTTCATTTAAAAATGACACCATTTCAAAACAAACTATAACCACAGAAATAACTTTATCAGATGCCATGGCAATATACAAAGATGAATTTTTTACATCTATGCAAGAGAGCACAAATGATATGTTAAACAAAAATGGAATCGAAGTTTCTTACACAGAAAATGAAAACGTAATAACAGAAAATATTACAATCACTATAGCTGATTTAGACGATAATTCAAAAGACTTATCAAATATAAATAGTGAAGAATCATATGACGAATTAAAAGCAGATTTTGAAAACAACGGATATACTTGTAAATAAAAAACATAGAACTTTGAAGTGGTATATTAAAAGTAGACATATCAAAAAAAGATAGAGTCTACTTTTTTTAATGATAAAATAAACATAAGAGGAGGTTTTTTATGGCTATTATTAGAAGCGTTGAAGAAAAAAAAGAAATAT
>JAQUYH010000026.1 GCA_028691955.1 Bacilli bacterium
AAGCGACGGCCCAACAGCTTCTTTGTGACTGCAGGTTTCCATTGTCCAAAAGCCTTATAGGTGTTGCGGAAGACAATGTCGTTACCTTCCTCTCCGTCATAGTTGTCGACCACCGAAATCTCACCGTTTCGTAAATCCTGTAGGGTGACCGTGATGGTGACTTTCTTAGTATCATATTCCATACCGAAATCGCCATTGTGTTCACCGAGATCTTTTTCGCTGACGATGTATTTATAGACCGTGGTCTCTTCGTCCCAATCGAGATCGTCTTGGTTAAAGAAGAGTTCGAAGGAGAACTTACCATCGCCATCGTTGGTTGTCTCAACCTCATCTGAGGATTCACTGTCTGCACTTGTGCGAATAGGCGCGCCATCGACGGGTGTGAGGACAAACGTGAACTCCCCATCTTTAATCTTGCGACCGCCGCCGTCAAGCAATTTTTCGAAATCGGCGGTGAAGCTTCCAGATGCTTCGTACACGTTAGAGAAGGTGGGTTTTGATTCTACATCATCCAAGAGATAGGTAACCTCCGCTTCGAGACCATTGTCACCTTCAGAAACAACAACGTTGATCGTATACTCTCTTGTGTCATACGTCATTCCACCCTGCCCTTTATCGACTTCTCTCAGAGTGTAAGTGAATGCGCCTGTGTCTCTGTAGGTGATTTGCGTGAACGTGACCAGGCCGTCAGCGTTGTTTCCGACGGTCTCAAGCACTTGATCGTCGTGATCGAGCAATTCGAACTCGAACTGGTTGGCCTGCATGGATTGACCGGAGAGTTCTTTATTTGCTTCGAAGACAACAGAGGTCGGCTTGTAATCATTTGTAATTACAAGTGTTCCGCCTTCTGCTACTGCATGTGAGTGAGTTGCAGATCCGCTCCACTCATCGTTCGTAATCGTGACTTCGAATACGCCTTCGGTAGCGGTGTAGCCAATTGTGAAGTAGATGCGGCTTATGGTGCCATCGTAAAGTTCGGGAGTTTCCAGTTCGTCAATGTAGTAAGTACCCGCGCGGATGTCATCAATAGATGCCGTACCCTCTGCTCCGGTTGTCAGGGCATCCGATACCACACCCTCTCTTTCATTACCTGCCGGTGATAGTAGATTTACGCGTACTAGTTTAAACACCGCTCCGTCGACAGGTTTCGGATCAATATGATTGTTGCGTTTCAGTAAGTTAAACGTTAGGGTTCTTCCAGAACCACCGCCGCCGTAGAACCACTGCTGGGCGGAAGTGCTTGTCTCGGTCTTGTGAAGTTCTTTACCCTCTACGCCACCCGTCAAAACGATCTTATTCGTCACCTGGTAAGTGCCGATTAAGTTTGCGTTCAGACGCGTGCTGTACCTTATGGTGTAAGGGCTCTTGATCGTCCCGTTGGTGTTTTCTCCCACATTAAAGGTGATCTCAAAGCTTCGGTTGTCTGAACCGATCTCGAGCTTGTAGTCGGTGTCGAGTGTGAGCTCTTGATCTCCATCGTCGAAGACCTTGATGCTACCCTCGACATACGTGTGATGGGTGGAGAGTGTATCTTCGATTTTCGCGTTATGGATGGTCAACCCTTCAGGGTTTACCACGAGTTCATAGTCGACGTTTTCGGTGTCGGCGTTTTGCGCACCCGTCTTATCGGTCAGATTGTTGTTCCTCCCGTCAAAATAGCGGATCCAAGCCTTGTCCTTCGCTGTGCGTTTGAGTTCTTCGCTCTTTGATTGATTCGTCAGCGTTGTGTCGTTGTTGTAACGGTCAAAGAAATTAGAATCATGAGAGGGCATCTCCAGGATCTTTGTCTGGAAGGTCACCGTATATTGGAAGGCGCCGTCGGGGAGAGAGATCTTGAAGTAATTGTTCGCGGTGTCAAGGTTGCTTCCATCGAGCTGAATCGCATCTTCTTCTCCGACTCGCTTCAGTTCAATCGTTTCGGGGAGAAGTTTTTGATCCAAGGGGATATTATCTTCGAGGAACGCGTCGACGAGCGTGACGTAGTGATTAGCGGTGTCCGTATTCGCCGTAATGGTCCAGAAGATGACGGGGTCTTGGCCTTCTTCTTTTTCAATTCTTACCGCAGACTTTGCAACACGCAGCGTGGGCGGGTTGATGTCTCTTGTATGGTTTCCCGACCCACCGGTGTACACGATGTCCACCTTGTTTTGGATGGTATTTCGTTCTTCTTCGGGTGACACACTCGTCCGATACGTCAGCACGTATTCGACGGCGTCAAGTTGGTCAATGTTAATTGTAAATTTTCCGTTGTTACCTGTTGGAGGCGTATATGTGTAATCGTGATCGTCGCCTGCAGTTAACGTAACACCGTCTTTTTTCAAGACGAGGTCACTTATGGTCATTGTGGCAGGAGTATATGTGTCAGTTAAAACGAAATTGTAAATGACGTTTTTACTCGTATTAAACTCGATTTTCCAATCGATCCACTTCTTGCCCTCCTCATCGATGACAACGTTTCCTGATTTGTTAACCCCCGCGTCACGTTTTGTGACCGTTGCTTTATCCAATTCTTCGCCGCCCTGCCACTTCAAGGTAGCCGTGTTTTCATGGTCTAGATTGCCATCAGAGTCGGTCGTTGA
>JAQUYH010000015.1 GCA_028691955.1 Bacilli bacterium
TTCTTTTGAACTTCATTTATTTTAATATTGCCATTTTCATCAGTAGATTCTTCATTAACCATTTCATCATTTAATGCTATTTGAATTTCATTCATTTGCCAAAAAATTTCTTTTAAAGTAGATATCTTGTTATTATCCATTGTAATAACATCTATATTATTATTTCCATTTGTAACTTTAACTGCATAAAGTGCTAGTACATCTTTCCACGCAGAACGATTTGAATTAATAACATAATCATCATAAACATTATTTTTTTGAATATCTGATATTTTTTTAGCAAATTCATTATTCAAATCTTTTATTACTAAACTAATAGTAACATCTCCATCTTTCATTTTCTCACTAGAAAAAAATATACCAAAAACAGAACTACAAAACAGTCCTATTAAACAAATAAGTATAATAAATATGATTGCAACCCATCCTCCTGCAATTATAGCTGATATTAATGCTTTAGTACCTATAACTATTGACCTAATTGCTTTGATACTTGTGTTCAAAGTATCTTTGACATTGTTTATTGTTAATTTAGCTGTATTCTTTGCAAAATTTAATATTCTTTTAGATTTTTTCACTGATTCTTTACTAATTTTCTCTGTCTTTTTTAAAACCTCATTATTTGTCTTTATAACAACCTTTGAACTTTTAATATTATTTGAAACAACTTTCCTACTTTCTTTAATGATTTTATTATCTTTTGAGTTTTTTAATTTAATTTTCAAATCAATAAAATTTTCTTTTGTCTTATGAAGTGAATTTTTACCTATTTTATTAAATTTATATACACTCTCATTTAAAATATAATTGTTTGAAGATACTAATCTATTACTAACATCTTCATTTACATTATTATCACTATTAATAGTACCTTCTGTTTTTTCTTTTGCTTTTACAATAGTACTTTTAAACTTTTCAGTAGCAATAGCAGACTTATCTATACTTTTAATAGTTTTCTTTATAATATTTCTAGTCTTTATATCTGCCACCTTAACACCTCCACTTATTCTTTATCTTCTCCAGGTTTTGTTGTCATTAATTTATATAATTTTGTATTTTTAGGGAATTTACTTAAAAAAGGTACTAATGAACTTCCTACTTTTATTAGACCTTGTCCAACTCCAACATTTGTTATATAGTTCATTTGTAAATCTGATATATTTAATAGTTTAGCAAGCTCTATTCTATCTGTACTTGCTTGATTAAGCATAACTATAAATTCACTATTAGAAAGCATTGTTCTTGCAGTATGACTTTGTAATAAATCATCTACATTTTGTGTTATACCAGTACAATAAGCACCATATTTTCTTACTCTTTTCCATAAAGTAAATAAAAAGTTTGATGAATATTCATGTTGAAATAATAAATATATTTCATCTATAAATATAAAAGTATTTCTTCCTTTTGCTCTATTTGAAGTAATCCTATTTAAAATAGAATCAAGAACAACTAACATTCCTATTGGCATTAATTGTTTTCCTAAATCTAATATATCATAACAAATTAATCTACTATCAGTATTTACATTAGTATTTTTAGCAAAAGTATTTAAACTACCATCTGTAAATAATTCAATAGCCAAAGCTATTTCTTTAGCTTCATCTTCAGTCTGTTTCAATAATTCTTCTCTAAAATCTTGTAATGTTGGAGGTGTACCTTTATAATTTCCTTGTTGAAAGTGTCTATATACTTGTGCTGTGCATCTATCTATAATAGATTTTTGTTTAGGTCCTAAGTTATTTGTACCAATTAGTTGTTCGCACAAAGATAATATAAACTCTGATTTTAAAATTACGGGATTTGCACCATCTCCATATTCACTATTTAAATCCATAGCATTTATATGATTTTTACTTGTAGCTGATATGTGGATAACTTCACCGTTTAAAGCATTTACAAGTGGTGAATACTCACGTTCAGGATCGATAATTATAACATCAGCATTTGGATCTCTTAATATAACCGATACGATTTCATTTTTACCTGTAAATGATTTTCCACTTCCACTTACACCTAATATAAATGAATTACCATTTAAAAGTTGTCTTCTATCTGCTATTATCATATTTTTACTAATTACATTTTGTCCATAATATATTCCATTTTCATGATTAATTTCTTGTACTCTAAAAGGAATAAATACTCCTAACGATTCTGTTGTTAAAGTTCTTAAAGTATCAATTTTTCTAATACCAAATGGCATAGCAGTGTTTAGACCATCTAATTGTTGAAATTTTAAAACTGCAAACTGGCATAAATGTTTTCTAGCTGTTGATAATATTGATTCTGTGTCATTATCTAATTGTTCTTTTGTATCTGCTGTATGAACCATAGTTAAAACTGAAATAAACATTCTTTGATCACGAATAGTTAAATCATCTAAAAACTCTTTACTTTCATTTCTTTGTTGTTCCATATCATAAGGAATTATTGCTGAAAAATTATTATTAGAATTTTGTCTTCTTTGCCAATTAGTTATATTAGTTTCAACTCCAAGCCTTCTATTTTCTACTTCTCTTACTGCCTCATCCATAGGCACTGGAATAATATCTATACTCATCATAATATTTCTATTTAAATCTGTAAGTTCTGCTACCATACTATCTTTAATATATGATGCATATTCTTTTAAAAATAGTACTCTGCCATAACGATTACCCATCTTAAAATAATCTTTCTCAAATTCAAATGTATCAGGACATATGAAATCTTTAAAACTATGTCCTTTTCTCATATTTTGTAAAATATCAAAATTAAAATCAATTTCTTCACCTGCTCTATAAAAATCATGACATATTCTAAGTCTATCAATTGCATCTAATTCTATACATTTTGAACCTAACCCTGAAAGATGATTATTTAATTCTGAACCTATTCTTGAAAAATAACTACGTGCTTCTTCAATACTTTTTTTATTTACTGAAACAGTAATATATTTTTCTTGTACTATACCATTTGCACCTGTTGCTTTTTCTAATAAAACTTTATTATATTCTTCTCTATATTCATCAAGTCCATCTTCTGCTTTAGGAAGTAATATATTTCTTTCAAAATCTAATCTATTAATTCTTCTATTTGACACTGTTATTTTAGTAGTAGCACCACAATCAAAAGAATTTAATAATTCACTATATTCTAAGAACATTGCCTCTTTATCACTTTTACTAGCTACTGCATAATTAATATCAGTAAAGCGATAACATTTAGAATATTTATTTGACCCTAATAAAAAAATACCATCTTGCCATATTCTTGTTACTGGTATAGCATCCTGTACTCCTTTTGGTACTATAAATTTTTCTTTATCTTGTTTAAATATTGTTTTTATTGTTTTCATTATTTTTAAAATCCTCCTTGTTTTTATTTTCAATACTACTTTTTAATAACTCATAATAATAGTTTATTGGCTTAAATGTTAAATGCTTTGGAATTATAAATTCTGATTTTATAAAACAAGATATAAACTTTTCTGAACTCATACCGTTATAAGTTATAAAGCCTAGTGCTGCAAATGGAGCAGCTCCTAATATACAAACCCATGAAATAGTTTCAATTCCTAATTTATTTTTCAATAAAAAATATAATAATACTGCTACTCCACATGCACATATAGAAAAAAGAAACTGTCTTAGTGACAGTCCAAAAAAAATTGACTCAGTATAATTTCGTATTTCTTTATTTATTTTAACTTCCATATATAACTTTACCTTTCTCTATCTTTTCTTTTATTTTCAAATATACTTTCTTTATCAATAAACTCTCCTCTCTACAATCCCATCATTTCTCTTACTACTTTATCAGCCATTTTCACTGTTCCAACCAATACTAGCATATTAAATACTAATTCTCCAATATACTTCCAAACTTGTGTAACTGTTGCTGCATTTACATCTACTACTGGCGGAGTTGATGCAAACAATGAAAATATTATACATGCCAAAACTATTATTGCACCTTCTAAACAAACTGAACAAAAAGATTTTAAAAAACTTTTACCAACTTGTTGTGTAGGTTCTCCTGCAAATGTTGAAAGTGGTATTGGTGCTATTGCAGTATATAAATATAATTTGAAAAATCTACCATATACCGACATAATCATTACAAATGATAATACTGTTATAAACAATCCACCTATTAATGTTACAGCCCACAATGGAATGCTTTCAAAGAAACTACAATTTTCTACTGCTATAACTATTTCATTAGGTAAAATTGTTTGTGTAGCAGTACCAAATCCAACCGTATTCATTATTGTTGAAACAACTCCTTGTACTATTTGAAATATTGCTAACATTAATTCTAATCCATAAGTTACAATAATTTTTGCAATTGCAAATCTTATAAATAATTTCAGAGCATGCTCTGGTTTTTTCACTTCTGTAAAAGAACCACAAGTTTTCATTACTCCTACAACAAAAAACAGTACTAATAATGCTAAACCTACAGCTTGTACTGCACCATTTATATTAACTATTACATTCCAAATCATTCCACCTTTAAATTGTTCTGGTGATAATGTAATTATTGTCCATATTTCATTTAATTTATTGTTCCAAGTTTCAAGTGCATATTGTAAATTTTGCACTATCCAATTATTTGACAATTTTTGTTCACCTCCTTAAATTTAGAGATGAGAATTCAAATTCCCATCTCATTATTTTAAATAATTAGCCTGCTATCATAGTTAATATTTCTTTTGCAAACGTTATTACAACACCACCTGCTAATGTTAAAAATCCATTTGCTCTTTGAGAAGGATCTTGTGATTTTAATGATAATCCTATTTGAACAATTCCAAATCCTAGAATTATCATACCAATTGCTCTAATTAAACCAAATATAAAGTTTGAAAGATTATTTACTACTGCTAGTGGATCATTTGTTGCAAATACATCACTTGTTGTAGTTATTGTTAATGTAATGACAAATATAATCATTACAAATATATTAAATATTAATTTTGTTTTTTTATTCGTTTTACTCTTTTTCATTTTTTTCCTCTTTTCTTAAATATTCTTCTATATCTTCAGAAGATATAATTTCATAATTACTTGCTACTTCTTCTATTTTAGTAAAATTTTTATATTGTTCTATTTCCTCATCAAAAACAATAGAAGCAATAGCTTTATCTGTATTACCGTGTAAATATGCATTTTCTTTTCCATCTGTTGTTTTATTTACATTTGGATGTTTTAATACATCATATTTTAAATCCATAATAGGTCGTTCTCCTCTTATAAATAAAATTGAATACCTATTATCTAACATTCTTACTTCATCAGGTGTTAATAATTCTCTACCACTTATTTGATAATTAGTAGAATAGTTTCCACTTCTACCACTGCTTTTGCCATAAGTGTTTGTATCTATAGTTTCTTTTCCTAATAATTCTGATACATATTTATGTGTTGATTGTTCATTCCCACCTAAATATAAAAATTCATCACAGTTTCCAACTATTGATTCCCATTGCTTTTCAAACAAAGCTTTTAATTGTGCTAAATTTTGTAATATAATCGATACTGAAACTTCTCTTGACCTCATAACTGAAAGTATTTTATCAAAATCATCTGGTAAGCTTACGTTTGCAAATTCATCCATTATAAAATGAACATGAACTGGTAAACTACCTTTATATTGATTATCTGCCAAAAAAAACAACTGTTGAAACAGTTGCGTATATAGAATACTAACTAAAAAATTAAAAGAAGTATCATTATCTGGTATCAAAGCAAATAACGCTACTTTCTTTTCACCTAAACTTTGTAAATCTAACTCATCTGTTATTGTTAAACTTGCTAAGCTTTCTAAATTAAACTTTTCCAATCTAGCAGACAATGTAATTTGAATTGATTTTAAAGTTTTTGCAGAACCAGCACGATAATCTGTATAATATTTAATTGCTATATGCCCAGGTTCTCTATTTTCTAAATTATCAAACAAAATATCTAATGGACTTTTATACATATCATCATCTTCTCGAACTTCTCCTGCTCTTAACATTTCTATAACCATTGGAAAGTTTTTTTCATCATCAGGTGCTTCATATTTTAAATAAAATATAAGTGAAAGTAATAGCATAGATGCTGCAGTATCCCAAAACGGATCATTACTTTGTGAACCTTTTGGAGTTGTTGCTTTAAATAAATTAGTAACTAATTTTTGAACATCATTGTCTGATTTTAAATAAACAAATGGATTATAGCAATGACTTTTTTCCATATTTATTAAGTCCAGTACTTTTACCTCATAACCCTCATTTTCTAAAAGATATCCAGTATCTCTTAACATTTCACCTTTTGGATCTAATATAACAAAAGAAGTATTAGTCTGCATAATATTTGGCTTACAATAAAATCTAGTTTTACCAGCTCCACTTCCACCACATACTAATACATTTAAATTTCTTCTATGTTTCTTTCCATTTAATCCTAATTTTACATGTTGTGTTAATATTTTATTATTTAATATAGGCTTTTGTATATATTTTTTGCCAATAGAACTAGCTTCTCCCCACTTTGCCGAGCCATGTTCTTCTCTTCTACGATAATTTTTTTTAGTAGCATAATATATTCCTATACCAATCAAATAACTAAATAAAAATATAATTATTACTTTTAAAGAATTATTGCACCATATGATTTTAAATGGATTTTCAAAGGATTTTGACAAATTATTTATTATTCCTATTAAATCATCATTTATATATGGTGCAACTAAAAGTGATAACCATATTATTGGTATCAATCCTATTATAAATATTAAAATATTTATTTTTTTATTATCTGATTTCATCTTTCTTCAAGTTTCTTATAAGTGGGTTTCATATGAGCATTACAATCCATTGTTTTTAATAATAACTCATCAACAGGTTCGGTTATAGTTGATTCTTTGATTAATTTATTTCTTAACTCGACTAATGCATTAACAAGAATACCAACTTCATATCTATTTAATTCTAATATTTTAACCATATCTTTCAATTCTTCACCTCCTTATAAATTTCTTTCCTTTATTTTTTTTCTTTTTAATTTAGGTTGACTATGTTTAGTTATTTTATTAAATTTTTTATTTTTAATATCTTTATTATTTTTAACTAAATTTGATTCCATTTTTAAATTTGATTTTATATTTTCTAATTCTTCTCTTACTGATGGCTTTTGAAATTTAGTACCCTCTTTTACTTTCTTTTTGTTCTTGTATAAAGGCTCGGACAGAGGGCTTTTTTCTGTCTTTGCTATATTGGGGTTTGCTATTTCTTTTTCCTCCTTATTTAATGGCTTGCTCAATATATCTTCTGCCATTTTTTCTTCAATATCTTTTACAACAATACCTTTATCAACAGAATTTTTCGTTTTCTCTATTTCACTCTTAATACTAACACCATCATAAGTCGATAAATTAAACCTTTCAACTATTCTATTTATTTTTGAAGCATCTTCTGCTTTTACCATAATATCTACCATACCATCATGACTATTTGATTTTCTATCTATTAATGCACTAAACAAGACTCCATATCTTTTTGACTCTTCAGTAAATGTTCTTAAATCCTCTTTTCTTAAAGAAAAAACTTTTAATTCTTTACCTGATTTTAACATATTTATAAGTTTTGTCTTACCTTTTGTTTGTTTTTGATCTTTTAATATAGTATATAATAATACTGATATATTTTTTGCTCCAGAACCTGATATTTTAGCCGCTACTTCTAATCCATTTAAGCTCATTCTAATAATAGATTCAGCTACATCACCTGATGAATTCATTATCTTTTTCTCTCCCTTCTTTTTCTTTCAAATTTTGTTTATCTAACTCTTCAAGATTATTTTCAATCTTACGAGTTCTTTTTTCTATACCCTCAAATAAAACCACCTCCTTTCTTAACTCATCTATAATTTTTGTTAAATTTTCAATTTCATTTCTAACTTCATTTTTTTCATTTTCGGTAGTAACAATTTTATGCTTATACCAAAGTTTATCTCTCTTATTTTTTAAATCATTTAAATTATACTTTTTCTCATTTTTAAATAACAAAAACTGCTCATAGGTATTTATTTTGTACCTATTAAGCAGTTTTGCTTCTTCTGATATAGTTTCCATTTTAATAACATCTGCTCTAATTGATGCAGGTAGTCTTTTATTTGGATGTCTTTGTGGGAATTTTTTTAGTAAATAACAATAATGTAAATATAACTTATATAATTTACTTTTTTTATGAGTAGTATTAATAAAAAAATCTTTTCTTATGCTTTTTTTAATTCCATACTCTTCTATAAAAGGTATTCTTAAAGATTGTTCTTTTTCAATTCTATTTATTATATTATCAACTGTATATTCTTGCCCAAAAGCTCTTGAAATACGAATATTTTTTCTATATGGATATCTTCTAATACTTAATTTACCTGCACGATATATAAGCTCATAATCCATCTTTTTCATTAAATTTTCAAAATCTCTATAAGAATATGCTTGTAGTATTGCTCTATCAACATCTTCTTTTGCTATAGTATGATAATTAGATCTCTCAATATCTTTTTTATAATAATTAGAATAATTAATTTTACTTCTTCTACACTTCTTTTCTTCTAAAAAGCTTATTCCAAATTCTTCACATATATCATCAGATAATTTTCTTAGTCTAGCATAAGTTTCTCTTTTATCATAATATTTTTTTCCATCAACAAAAGATACTGAATTTAATACAAAATGATTATGAATATGTTTAGTATTTAAATGAGTAGATACTAAAACTTCAAATCTATCTCCCCACATTTCTTCAGCAAGCTTTACTCCAATAGCATGGGCTTGTTCAGGTGTAACTTCACCTTCTTTAAATGATTGAAAAGCATGAAATCCTAATATTCCATCTGTTTTATCAAATCTTCTTTTTGTTATAATCATTTCTTCCATAGTATTTTTAGTTGAACAATTAATACCAGAAACATAATATTGTTTTTCAGTTTTATAATC
>JAQUYH010000016.1 GCA_028691955.1 Bacilli bacterium
ATTTTGTAAATCTGTAAATTTAGTATGCTTGTTATTTATTTCTTTAAATTTTTCTTCATAAAATAGACTTTTGGCTTTTTGTTCTTCTAATTGATTCTTTAGCATAGCAATTAATTGTTCTTTTTGTCTATATGTCTTTTTGTATGATAAAACTTTTGAACATATTTCACTCATATAATATTCAATATAGGATAAATAATCCTCTCTTTGTTCATTATTTTTAATGCATGGATAGAGGTTAGAGAAAATTAGATATTTTAATGTATCATCATTAGTGAAGTATATTTCATTACCTAATATACCTTTCATTTCTTTTGGCTCATTAGTAATATATATAGATTTAAAAATATCTGGAGAATTTACAAATTGACCATAAGGCGGAGTGCTAAAATCATTTCCGTTGTCTATTGAAAAACTACTATAGATTTCATTATCATCTATCCAAAAACACCATATTTCACCGTATATTATAAAAATCAAACAGGATTCTATATTTGTACCTTTAAAGATTTTAGTATTCTTAAAATTAAAATTATTACCATGCACATAATGTAAACTATATATATCCTCTTCTTTTTTTATATATAAAGCATGCAAAATCTTATTAAACATTATTGCAGAATAATCATTAAAAGGATATTTACTACTATCTATCAATTTAAAGTCAGACCATTTTTCATTATCTTTATTAAATACTTTATATCCTATCTCATGCCTATTTAAGAATCTTTGATACATAATAAAGAACTCTTTATTATCTGGTGAATAAAGAACAAACGGAACGTCATAATTGCAATCATATTTAATATTATCAATAACTTTAGGACCAGATAAGTTATTCTTTTCATCAAGACTTTGATGAAAGAGTGTTGCAGTATTAGTTTCTTTATTAAAAATACTAAAAATTATTTGGATTTTGTTTTCAATAACAGCTGTTTTAAAGTAAATACTAAATATTTCATTTTTTTCATTTGTAATAATTTCTTGTTTATTCCATTGTTCTCCATCATATTTGCTTAATATTATCGTTCCTGTTGAATCTTGATATAAGACATTTATGCTGTCATCAGGAAGCAAAATTACTGAAAAATTCTTTAAAGCTTCTTTAGTAAGAATATAATCCTCTGACCATATATTTTCTTTAAAGAATTTATATATAATGCCCTCATCTTTTTTAAAAGAAAAAGTCCATGTAGTGCCATCAGATTGTTTTATAACATAAAAATTTCTATCAATTATTACCATTAATTTATCCCTTTCAAATCATGTTTCTTTATATAAGATATGATTTGATTAATTAAGTGGTGTTTATAACTTTAAATACACTTAAAGAAGTAATCCTCTTAAGTTTATTACATAAAATATTATTAGAAATCTACTGAAGATTTTTTAAAAAGTAGATATATATAATAGCAGATGTACAAAATATAATGTACGTATTGGAAATCTTAAATAGAGAAATAACTACTATAATCAATTAGGCTAAAAGGTCATAATGAGGAACTTGTTACTCGCTTGCTAATAACATAAAAAAAAGATATCTGCAAAATAAATGCAGATATCTTTTTTAAAATTTTTAACTAACAATTACCAATTGAATTAAAAGTAATTTCAAATTTAATTGTATTACTATCAGGACATATTGCTACTACTTGTGTTACCACTAGAGTTGCTGTTATTTGTGCACAAGTAGGAGATGAAAGGCTACTACATAATGCTATAGCGTCACTTTGATGGCCGATGTCAAAGAGGCCTATACGGCTGTTTACGCAAAAAGTATTACTACAACATATTGCTCCTCCTCCTGTTTCTGGTGGTACGTTATCTGAACATTGTGCTCCAATAGGGAAAAGATTTGCTAAATATGGTATACAGCCTGTTAGTCTTACTTCATAAGCAGGTACTGTAATTGCAGCTTTACAGTCAGGTGGTGAGCAGCTAACTGTAATCTGATTAACACAACACCTTAAATTGCTTACATCATAAATAACTCTTGTGTTATCACTTGAAAAAGTATGAGCAGTTTGAGGTGGAAGTGTAAAAGTTTTTGGTACATTTAAAGAACAGCAAGCTGTTCCTATTACAGGGTCTACAACTGAAGCTGTTATTTGCGCGCCTGCTTTTTCAACAGTATCTGTTTCTTGTTCAGCGTCTAGTGCGATTTCTGCTTGTTCGTTTAACTTTTCCATGTCTTTCATAAAATCTTGAATATTCATCAATTTGTACATCTCCCTTTTATCTTAACTTTAAGGTTCAGCGTTTATTATATAATATGTATATAATAAAAAATTGTTACATTATATCAAAAGTACGAGGTAATCACCATCCATGCTATAGGGTATTATGAAAATAAATTCAAGATAGTAACTAACAATATAGTAAACTTTAATAAAAGCAAAAATCAGTTAAAAGAAGGTATAAGATTTCTTCAAGATAGTTTAATGGCTAAAGAAAAAAGATTGAATGAATTTGTAGCAATCAGTCCCTTCGGTCCTGATAGGACACTCAGGAGTTAAAAAAAATTACCAATTACGAGTACTGTATGAAAGATATATTTCTAGCAATATTTTTTGTGTTACGTAAAATGTTATTGTGTTTAATAGTGATAGAGTTTGTTATATAATTAAGAAAAGAAATATCTAGAAGAGGTGAAATAGTTATGGGTAAAGGTTTGCTGGATCCTAAAGTGGATTTTGTGTTTAAAAACATATTTGGCTCTGAGAAAAATCCTGAAATATTAATATCATTTCTAAATGCTACACTAAAACCTAAAAATAAAATAATAAGTGTTAAAATAAAAGGAACTGATATTGCAAAGCAGTTTATAGAAGATAAATATTCAAGATTAGATGTAAAAGCAACAACAAGTAATAATGAAACAATAAATAAAATAGAGAGAACATAAAAAAAGGATATAGTTTAGATATAATTACAGAAATACTTGGAGTAACTATTAAAAAAGTAGAAAATGTTAAAAAGAAAATATAGCAAGCGAATTACACAAAGGGGCTAGATTATTGCAAGAATTAACTAGTATAAACATAGAACTAAATTTGAAGTTCTATGTTTTTGTTTTGGCAAATAGAAGTTATATTATATTGCAATGCCTCAAAGCATATTCAATCCCACCTTCTTCAATATCTTTTGTTACAAATGAAACTAAGTCAAATAGTATTGGATTGCTATTTCCCATAGCTATACTATTTTTAACATATTTAAGCATAGCTAAATCGTTAGTACTATCACCAATTGCAAATGTATTTTCGTGAGGTATGTCCAAATATTCAGTAATATATTTTATTCCAGATGCCTTGGAAAATCCTAAAGGTACTATTTCATAGAAATTTTCACCTCGATGAACAAATTCAAAAGAATCTTTATATTCGCTATAAAATAATTCAAAATTGCTTTTTTCATTATTCCATATAACTAATTTATCAAAATCAATATCTGAATCGTCAAAAGTTTGTCCTTTATAAAAGCCTTCTTTAGTATGACGTGCTTTAATCCTGCGTACATGATCAGAAGTTATATTTTCATCATAATCATAATACACACCATTTTTTCCTTCTAAAATTGCATCAATATTGCATTCTCTTAATTCATCAGCAATTTGTTTTGACAGTTCAACTCCAATACTCTTATGAAATAATTCTTTGGATTTAAATTCAATGTAGGTACCACATCCACATATATAACCATCAAAGTTTAATTCTTCGATACAATTATCAATTTCTAATATTGGTCGCCCTGTATTAATAAATACAAGATGTCCATTATCTTGTGCTGTTTTTATAGCTTTTTTTGTACTAGATGTAACTGTGTATGTTTTTTCACTTAATAATGTTCCGTCAATATCAAAAAATATAATATTAGGTTTCATCTTGCTCACCATCCTTATTTGTATGTAATTTCATATTTGAATTTTATATATTTTACTTTGTTTATTATAACTATTTTATAAAATTAATACAATGTTTGAATATCTAATAAAAATTTACTGATGATTTATCATTAAGCTTCCATCAGTGCTCTCAGTTCTAAAGATTAATTTTTTTCAAGGAAACAAAATTCAAAAATGTAATAAATATAGTATAATACTATTAGGTAAAGTGACCAAATTACTACGTTTGAGGGGATTAACTATGAACAAAATGACATAAGATTTTAATAATGATGTGGTAATAAAAAACAGTGCTAAAGTCTTAGGTTATGATTATTTAGAATAAATACCACACTAGGACACGACAAATAACTTTTTGAATAATTTGGAAATAATTGAATAAGATTAGATAAGATTAGAGATTATATGCTATGAGAATTCTTTAAAAAATATTATATTTATGTTGTTGAATAACTGATTTTTACATACTTACCCATATAACAATAATAATAGCATAAACCGTTATTACAAACAAAAGACTGTAAATAAGTTTGTTTTTGAACCAACTTATTTACAGTCTTAAAATTACTATTTTAAATCAACTTCTGCCTAACTTATTCGCCCTCACCAATTGGTGGTTGAGCTTCACCACAATCGCATGCTACTCGATCACCATAGCAGTCTTTACAGTAAGCTACAACATCGTAAGTTTGATTTTCTTGGTCTGGATCTTGGGGTACTAACATTTGATAATATCCATTAGCATCACCGATGGCATAATAAACTAATTGAGTAGTAGTATTTGTTGCTACAATAACAGGATATGGTATTGCGCCGCCACCTAATGCACAAGTAACTTGTCCCCTTATCATACCACAAGTAACTTCATACATATCTATAGTTAAAGGAACATTACCATTAGTAATATTAGTAGGATTACATACTGGTGTTACAGTACTAGGATTATAGAATTTAGCTTTACAAGCCATATATATTTCTCCTTTATCTTTTGAATATTCGGAAGGCTTGTTCTTGTCTTCCTAGTAACATAATATGCTGTTTAAAAGAATATGTTACTATTTATTTATTAACTAAACACTATATATTTATAGTTACCCTATATACTATTATTTATTATTTTATCGTCATCTATTTTCATATTAACCTCAGATATATTTTGACCTGATTTTATTTTCACCTGTGTGCTACAAAGTTTATTTCCTTCTTTAACTATTTCAGATAGTTTCTCTATAGGTATGCCTGTCATTTGGCTGCCTCTAATGAGGTTGGGGTCTAGCGTATTGCTATTTTTTTTATTATCAACAGTACTATTTTGGCTGACAGGATTTTTAATAGAATCATTTTTAGAAAACACGTTATTTTTAAGTAAATTTAGCTCTTTATTAAAATTTACTAGATCCTTATGCATTTCTAAGAAAAGAGTATTAAAATTGTTTAATTGTTTGTTAATTAATAATGCCCATACAATTCCATTAAATATTACAAGGAAACATATAGTAATCAAAACTCCTATTTCTAACATGTGAGTACCTCCTTTAAACATATATAAGAGCACTTGAAAATAAACCAAGTGCCTGTATTATCATAATATCTTTTATTTGATTTAAAAAAATGATATGGAACTAGAGTCTTCTTAATAAATAAGATGGCTCTAGTTTTTTATTGAATTACGTGTATATTAACTTAATTTATCAGCTTGTAGAAACATAGTAACATTCTTAAATATAGTTCTTGGGGTTAATCTTTTAGCAAAAACATATTCTATACATACCCTAACGTTAAATTTATCAGTTGGAGTAGTGTTCTCAGGTAATACTATATAAGTTGAGAAAGGCATATTAAAATGTGCTGCATGAACAGATTGTTCACATTCATCAGCAGTATAAACTAAAGTTTGACATAAGAAACCTTCAACTAAAAGTTTCCATCCAGTTAGCTTTAAACCTTCTGGATTTGCAATTAAAGTAGTCCCGTCTTTAGGTGATGTTGGAGTCTTTATAATCTTGGTTGTTGTTATTTTAGAATTTATATAAATTTTGTCAATACTTTCAATATCAGGTTTAGCACATGGAATAGTTAGAATTTCAGGAACACTTATTTCAGTCCAATTAGAGTTTACATTAGTGTCTAAATTGAAATCTGGAATATCGCATAAACCTGCAACTTGATAGTTAAAATTTGAACTACAATTACATCTCATAATATTTACCTCCGTTTCTCTCTATTTAATTAAAGGTTACAGTTTGTTATTTTTTCAGCTTTAAAAAATAGTGTAGTATTTTTAAAGATTTGTTTATCGTTAAGAGTGCAGATAAATATATCCTCTATACATGGGGTAACGTTAAATTTATCTGTTAGTTTATCAGTAGATTCAGAATCTAAAACTATAAAAGTAGATATAGGAACATCAAAGTGTACAACGTGTACGGATTGGCTTTCATTTTTAGCTACATACGTAATTTTTTGTCTTAACATCCCCTCAATTACAAGTTTCATACCGGTTAAAGTAAATCCTTCATTATTGCTATTAGTACTAGTACGTATAGGCGTCTTTATTACTTTTTGGCAGAAAATTTCTACTTTAGAGTTTACAGAGATTATTTCCTCTACAGGTGGTTTATAACATGGTACATTAAGAATTTCAGGAATAAATATTTCTGTCCAACGTTGTCCGATTACTAAGTTTTTTAAATCATTAGGTTTACAAAGCCCATTTATTTCAGTACTTTCAAAATCACATTCACAAGTTGGTTTTTCATTATGAATCACACCACAATCTTCAAAACAAACTTCACCAGCTGTTCCTTTTTGTGGAATGGCTTTTAATATGAAGGTGGTTGTTAAGTTAACTTTTCCATCACAAACTTGTTTAATAATAATGTCTTCTATACATGCAGATACATGAAATTTATCTTTTAGTGTAGTTCCATAATACGGTAATACTATATAAGCAGAAAATGGAATCTTTCCATGGAAATGGTGCATACTTTGATCAATTTTCTTAGATACATAGGATATGGATACACAAATCAATCCTTCTACTATTAGCTTAAATCCAGTAACTATTCTACCTTCAAAGTTTTTGCTTAGGCCAGAAGATATTGGAGTTTGTATAACTTTCGTTCTTATAATTTCAATTTTTGCATCTAGTCTGTCTATTTCTTCAATAGAAGGCTTTATTTCAGGAACTAATACTGAACCATTAATAGTTAATTCGGTCCAGTTATTGCCATTGATATCAGTGTTACTTGAGGTTAAGATAAAACAAGGATCATCTTTATACACTTTAGGAAAAGTTATAAGTTCATTGTTTACTGGTTTTGGACAGATAGGGCAATCATTTTTGGGAAAAGATTTACATTTGCAATGATCATTTTTAAAATCATTCTCTGGATAGACACAATCATTTGTTTGGAAAGAATTTTCTTTACATGAACAATTTTGGTTTATTTCAGTACTCATTTTTATCCTCCTTTAATAAATAAAATTATGCGAATAATACATCATCTATACACCAAATGCCTGCTGGTTTGCTAGTAGTTACTGCTTCTGCTATAAATACTATAGTTGCTTGATTAGAACAATCATGAGGAATAGGTGGATGATGATCGAAACATTGCTTTGAACAATATGGTATACATCTATAGGATTCAAAATCATAATTGGTTAATATTGGTGCTCTACCTCCTGGACTAATAGTTAATTGATCTGCAGTCCCTTCTGGAATTATAATTTGGCAGTAAGGGGTTAAGTGGCAGTTAGCAAATAAATTTTGTGTTAATAGTCCATTATTTTGATTGTTTATACAATTTAATATATTGCTACATACATTGCCTTGAAATACGAAGGCTCCAACTCTTAAATTATAATCAGTTACTGGTAATGGTAGCGTAGGAGCTGGTGATGCATTAGCTTGTTTGAAATAGTTATAATCAAATTTTGCACCCCAAAATTGAAGCTCATAAAAACATTCAAAGTCAATATCATTTAGGTTCTTTCCATTGTTAGTTGAAATTTGACTTAATTTGATATATTATTATAGATATTCTTTATTTTGAAAGTAGGCTTTATAATGGATGAATTTATTAAACTTTTAGATAAAAATCTTGAATTTGTT
>JAQUYH010000017.1:0-2994 GCA_028691955.1 Bacilli bacterium
ATTTTGTAAATCTGTAAATTTAGTATGCTTGTTATTTATTTCTTTAAATTTTTCTTCATAAAATAGACTTTTGGCTTTTTGTTCTTCTAATTGATTCTTTAGCATAGCAATTAATTGTTCTTTTTGTTTATATGTCTTTTTGTATGATAAAACTTTTGAACATATTTCACTCATATAATATTCAATATACGATAGAGAATCATCACTCTTTTCATTATTTTTAATGGATGGATAAAGTTTAGAGAAAATTAGATTTTGTAATGTATCATCATTAGTAAAGTATATTTCATTGCCTAATATACCTTTTATTTCTTTTGGCTCATTGGTAATATATATAGATTTAAAAATATCTAGAGAATTTACATTTTGATTATAAGGCGGAGTGCTAAAATCATTTCCATTGTCTATTGAAAAACTACTATAAATTTCATTATCATCTATCCAAAAACACCATATTTCACCGTGCATTATAAAAATTAAACAAGATTCAATATTTGTATCTTCAAAGATTTTAGTGTTCTTAAAATCAAAATTATTACCATGCACATAATGTAAACTATATATATCCTCTTCTTTTTTTATATACAAAGCATGTAAAATCTTATTAAACATTATTGCAGAATAATCATTAAAAGGATATTTACTACTATCTATCAATTTAAAATCAGACCATTTTCCATTATCTTTATTAAATACTTTATATCCTATCTCATGTCTATTTAAGAATCTTTGATACATAATAAATAACTCTTTATTATCTGGTGAATAAAGAACAAACGGAACGTCATAATTGCAATCATATTTAATATTATCAATAACTTTAGGATCAGATAAGTTATTCTTTTCATCAAGACTTTGATGAAAGAGTGTTGCAGTATTAGTTTCTTTATTAAAAATACTAAAAATTATTTGGATTTTGTTTTCAATAATAGCGGTCTTAAAGTAAATGCTAAATATTTCATTTTTTTCATTTGTAAGAATTTCTTGATTATTCCATTGTTTTCCGTCATATTTGCTTAATATTATCGTTCCTGTTGAATATTGATATAAGACATTTATACTGTCATCAGGAAGTAAAATTACTGAAAAATTCTTTAAAGCTTCTTTAGTAAGAATATAATCCTCTGACCATGTATTTTCCTTAAAAAATTTATATATAATATTATCATCTTTACTAAAAGAAAATTTCCATGTAGTGCCATCAGATTGTTTTATAACATAAAAATTTCTATCAATCGTTACCATTAATTTATTCCCTTCAAATCATGTTTCTTTATATAAGATATGAATTTATTAATTAACTGGTGTTTACAATTTTAAATACAAACAAATAAGTAACACTCTTAAGCTTATTACATAAAATATTATTAGAAATCGAATAAAGATTTTTTTACAAAGGAGAGATATATATAATGGCAGATGTACAAGAAATAATGAATGAAATGGAAAACTTAAATAAAGAAATAGCAGCTACTAATGATGAACCTGTAGTTGTAGTAGCACCTTCAAGTGTTGGTGATGATCCACAAATACCATTAGGAACATCTTGTTGCGTAGTTGGTTTACCAGAAGGATTTGCTATTCCAACATCTATTAATTTTAATAACAATTTAAAAATTGGGTATAATTTAAACAGATTACAATGTTTTGTTACTCATACTACTCTTAGTGCTACAACAACTTGTAATACTAGTGTAAATGTAACTGGATGGGCAGTAAGGATGGTGGGTTGCATTTCATATTTAGTAAATCTTTATCCTATTACAGCTACTACAGGAATAAGTAGGGTATGTAATCTTCCTCTTGATAGTACTCAAAAACTTAGTTTATGTTGTAGTAATAATATATGTGTAGATCAATGTATAGCCTTATTGGATACTGAAGATGCAGCTAAAGCCCTTTGTAATAGTTTTAGTAATATACAATGTGCTCAGACTGGAACACCTATTATAGTTCCTACTATAGGAGTACAACAAATACCTCTTTGTTCTGGTAATGCAACTACTAATGCAGTACAATTTACTGTTACTTTCACTCTTATATATTAAGTGTGATTGCCTATAATGAATAAATTAGATTTCTGCATTTATAGTGCAGGAATCTATTTTTTCCTTATATTATATCTGAGCCTCCGCGTTTGTTTTCCAATGATTTTAAACCATTAGAATTCCATCTTTTTATAGAATCAATGACTGTTTGCTTTGATTTTAATTAGAATTCAGAAATCTCTATAGTACTAATGCCGTCGTAACGCATTGTTACAGCAGTTAATACATTACGAGCAAATTCATCTTCTGAAGAATTTCTCATCTTTTTAAGTTTTTTAATTGTGCAACCATGCTTTTAAGAGAGTGGGATTTATTTAAAATCTCACTCTTTTCTATTAGTGAACGTTTCTTATATCCTTTATTAGCAAAATTTTCTGCACCAAGATGCACATTTACTTATAATATAACTATTAGGGAGAGTTAAAAATTTAGTTCTGTTTATTAGGAACAGAAACTTAATATATTCTTGAATTCGACAATATAATTATAAAAAATCCTTTATAGCATTTATAAAAAATATATTATGGGGTGAAATTCATGTCATTTATAAATAATAAAACTATTCAATATATTAAAGAAGATAAAGATCATTTACTATTAGAGAAGAAATGTATACGCAGTAAAGATATGCATTCTTGTGAATTTATGTTAGATTTTAGATCTTGTTTATATCCAGCACCAAAAAAGAATTCAAAAATAAAACAATTTGTTAATGTAGAAGCTAAAATTGAAAAAATATGCAAAGGAAAAATAATAATTTCCGGTACTCTTCACAAAATAATATACTATACATCCTTACCTAAATGTGAATGTGGTTCTAAAACTAAACATATAAAGCATATTAAGGTACCTTTTAGTTGTTTTATAGATATTAATTGCAGAGATGTAAAGGACGAGTTTGAAATAGTTGATTCTAAAATCTTATGTAATTATTCAGAAATCATTT
>JAQUYH010000017.1:3094-7989 GCA_028691955.1 Bacilli bacterium
TTTCTGTTGATGTAGATCCTAAAAACTTTAAAGTTCAGCTTATATGCTGTGATTTAATTGTAGTCTGTGGTTTCATTACAAAAACAGTGATTTTTTGTGATGGAACACCTAAAGTAAAAAAAGATATATTTGTTCAAGTTAAGATACCAGTTGATATAGATGATATATGTGACGTAGATGCTGAAAAAGGTTATTATATTCATTTGTAGATAAAACTAATTTCTCATAATTTAGTCCTTCATAAGCAGCACTATCCATATAATTTACTACAGATTTTACTGCAGGATTTTCATTTTGTCCTAATTCATAGATTATCTCAACACAGTTCATATAACACATATCCATTACTAAAACATCTATTATATAACCTAGATTTGTTCTAATTGCATTAATTGCTTGAATCATTTCTGGTATGCCCATAAGATATGGCTCACTTAAACTTTCATCAGTAAAACAACCTATAAACTCTCCTCCATGATCAGAAAGAATTAGCATAAACTGTTCAGCTTTGTAATTCTCATATCCCCATTTGATAAAGTTATATAGAGTATTAGGATCAGCTAAATTTGTTTTATCTAAATCCTCAATCAAATTAGAATGCCCATTTTCAACGTAATAGCGTCTTACTCCAGACCAATTATTTTTTTCATCAGTTTTATAATTACCCAGTTTGCCTATTTGAACAACTACATTTATATCATTGCTGGATCCAATCTTTTCACAAGCCAAAAGTGATTTATATATTATTTCTTCCATTTCATTATTACCATCTGCATAAATTAATATAGTCCATTTTTTTATACTATCATTATACATGTTATCAACATCCTTGTTAGTTTAATAAAGCATTATGTGCTATATAATATGATAAAACATATATATTATGTTCATATGTTTTAGATCTAAAACTAATCACAAAGTAAAAAAATAATCATAATATAATATTGACATAAGTTTATGCTAAGTGAAAAATTTTAAGTTAAAAATAATCGTAGAAAATATATTCATTTTAAATATGAAAAAGGAGGCTAATTTGTATGTCGTATAGTGCACCTAATGTGTCGTATGGTACTGCAACAGTAGATGGTAATATAAATGATTGGGATTTGATTCAAGATTTATTTGCACCAATGTATATTGGAGGCGATTCAACTAAAACATTAACTTCAAACGTTTATCTTAAATATGATTGTAACCAGCATGTTTTATATGTACTTGTGTTAATTACTAATCCATTAATACCTGGTCTTAAGAGTCCAGATGACGCATGGGCATATGTTAATAATAAAAATGATAAAGTCTACACTGGTAATAGCGATAATAATGGTATTCCACCAGACTTTGCCTGGGTTGGTGTTGGATTTGACGGAAATCAGGATCATGTACAAGGATATGAAGCCTCATTTTCAATTAATCCAGGAAATTACTATAATATAGTATTTCATCTTGAAGTTTTGGGCAATAACACATCAGCAACTACAGGATTTAAAAATGTTCCTGTTAGTATAAATCTAATATGTACCTCTACTGAAAATCCTGGCATAAAAATAGTTAAAGCTACCAACGGAAGCGATAATGACACTGCTCCAGGATTGGTACTTTGTAAAGGTGATCCAGTTACGTGGACTTACACTGTTACCAATACAGGAAATGTGCCATTGAGCCAAGTAACAGTTGTGGACGACCAACCAGGAGTAAGCCCTAATTATTCAAGCGGAGATACAAATAATAATGGCTTACTCGACCTAACTGAAACCTGGATATATACTGCCAGTGGAACAGCTATAGCGGGACAGTATACGAATGTTGGAACAGTAAGTGGAACATCACCATTGGAAACTACTGTAATTTGGAGTAATCCAGACAATTACTTTGGTGAAGAGCATTGTAGGGGGATAAAGTTTTACCTGGACTAACACCGTTAACAGCACTTGGAACCGGACAGTTGGAGGAACACACAATAAGTAAAAAAGAATAGTTTCTGTTTTTTGGTTATGAACAACACATGAGGGAGTTTTAAAAGGACTTCCTCTATTTTGTTCGTCCAGCATGTTTGCTGTGCTAACAGGCTGAAGGAAGCCTGAGTCACCGTCCCGACAGGAAGGCAACTCGAAGGCAAGTGAGTTACTGGTAACAGTAGAGGATGGTAGCATAAATCCGACAACAACGTAGCTGGAGGGCAAAAGCTTCAAAGAAGAAATGCTATATATTTGTATGCAATGTAAAACTAAAGAAAATATACCTAAGGAGGTTGTAGAATATTTTGATGAAGTGGATTAAAGTAATATAAATGAACCACCTTGTTTTTCATGCGAAAAATGCGGCGGAATTATGAGGCCTAAAGAGTACAATGGAATACATGGGAAAAAATATAAATTATAACAAGACAACCATAGAGAATCACAAATCTCTATGGTTGTTGCTTTAATTTCAAATAATTTCTCCCAAGGAGCGTGGCGCAGCCACTTTTTTATGAGAGAATATTTGAGTATTAAAATTATCTATATTATATTGTAGTGTTTTAAAGCAAATTCAATTCCATCTTCTTCAATATTTTTTGTAACAAAAGAAACTAAATCAAATAGTAGAGGATTGCTATTGCCCATAGCTACACTATTTTTTACATATTGAAGCATAGATAAATCATTTGTGCTGTCGCCAATTGCATAGGTATTTTCATGGGGAATATCTAAATAATTAGTTATGTATTCTATTCCAGATGCTTTTGAAAATCCTAAAGGAACTAATTCATAAAAGTTTTCACCACGAGGTATAAATTCAAGAATACTTTCAAATTCTTTATGAAAAGCATCAAAATCACTAGATTCATTTGTCCAGATAACTAATTTATCAAAGTCAATTTCAAGATCATCAAAGGTTTGTCCTTTATAGAAACCTTGTTTAGTATGGCGAGCTTTAATTCTAAGTACCTCTTCAGAACATATATTCATATCATAGTAAACACCATTTCTACCTTCTAATATTGCATCAATATTATATTCACGTAACTTACTTACAATTTGTTTTGATAAATTTACACCAAGACTTCTATGTAATAATTCTTTATTTTTTAATTCTATATAAGTACCACATCCGCATATATACCCATCAAAATTAAGTTCTTTAAGGCAATCATCAATTTCTAAAATTGGTCTGCCTGTATTAATAAACACAAGATGTCCATTTTCTTGTGCCTTTTTTATAGCTTCTATAGTACTGACTGAAATTTTAAAAGTTTTTTCACTTATTAAGGTTCCATCAATATCAAAAAATATTGTATTTGGTTTCATTTCATTCTCCTCTCATACTAGTCCATAATGTATATATTTTATTTTACTATTATAGTTTCACTTTATTAATTATATCTATTTTATAGAATCAACACAATGTTTGTATATTGAGTAAAATAAAAGATTATTTCTTATTAAATGAATTATGAGTCTTCAAAACTTTACACACAATCACGTAATATAGTATAATTATAATAATAATTTAAACTTTATGAACGGTATGCAAATAAAAGTTAAACAATAGAAGAAAGGAGGATAAACGTGGAATTTAATAGAGGGCAAAGAAAAATAATTAGTAGTAAACCAAATGGTCATATGTTAATAAAAGGTGCAAAAGGAACTGGAAAGACCACTGCATTTGTAAATAAAATTCCATCATTACTTAATCATTATTGCATATCTAAAGATGATAGGGTACTTATAGCGAATTATAATGAAGATGATTTAAAGAGTGTATCATTTATTTATGAAAATATAGATGCTGAAAAATATCATCAAAATAGTTTTTTTGATGAAGATAATAGTGATAAATTAGAATTAAGTACAATAGATTCTTTAGTGCTTTATTATGTTAATCAATATAATAAAGAAAATAAAAAGAATTTTACTATTGCATCTATTAAAGAATGTGAAAATGAACTTAAAGAAGCAATACTTAATATTTCTAAGAAATATGAAAAGAAAAAGCTTAACATACTTGATATTGAGTTTACTAAATTTATACAGGAAGAAATTAAATGGATTAAGTCTTGTAATTATATGAGCCTTGAAGAATATCAAAATGCTAATAGATATGGAAGAGCTGGTAAAGCAAGTAGCTTTATATCCAAAATCCTTAGAAAAAATTCAAAAAAAAGACAATTTATATATGAAATTTTAGTTAAATATAATAATAACTTAAAAAAGATAAATAAAGTAGATATTCAAGATATGGCACTTTTAGCTTTAAAGGAAGCAATAAGAAAGCCAAGTAAGAAGTATACTCATATTTTCATAGACAACAGCCAATATTTGACTAAGACTCAATTAGAATTTTTGAAGGCACTATATAATGAAAAAACTTATTCAAGTATAACATTTACACTTGATACTATGAAAGATATTAATCCTTATGCCTGGCTTACAAAGGGGAAGTCCTTTGCTAGCTTAGGATATGATATGAAGGGGAAAAGTGTTTCTTTAAATAAAAATTATATTAAAGCAATAGATGAAGAAGTTGAAGAATCTAAAATGAATAAAACAGAAACAGCTAAAAGAAGTGAACTAAAAGAAGATTTGAATAATTCAGCTTTGAGTTTAGATACCATTGAATATATAGATTTAAAACATAATGTATGTCATAAATTTATAAAAGATTCTGGAATTTCAGATGAGATTTATATAGAAGACAATGGCATTCAAGAAAAAGTTGAAGAGGTCTTAAGCATTCCAGTATTTAATGAAATTGCAGCGGGAAGTCCAATTCTTATCAATGACTCTATTGAAGATAATTACTCTTTGCCAAAAGAATGGATAAGAAATTCTAAAGATGTTTTTATGCTTAAAGTAAAGGGTGATTCTATGATAAATAAAAACATTTATAATGGAGATTATGTAGTAATAAGT
>JAQUYH010000018.1 GCA_028691955.1 Bacilli bacterium
TTGGGCTTTGTGCATGATATATAATTGGGAAACAAAACATACAGTAATAGAAGGAAAACGTTTAGCCTTTGATGGTACTGGAAGTCAACTATTTGGAAATTGGATAAAATGGCTATTCTTCTGTATTATTACATTAGGAATATACTCTTTCTGGCTAATTATATCTGTTAAAAAATGGAAAATAAAACATACATATTTTGCTAATTAAACAAATAGAATTTTCTATTTGTTTTTCTTATGGTATTATATTTATTATAGAATAGAGGTACAAAATGGATAAATATAAATTATTTTTTGAACAACAAGCAAATTACTATATGGATATAGCTAAAGATAATAATCAAAAATATCATATAAATAGAAAAATAGAACATAGTAAAAGAGTTAACAAATTAGCTTTAATAATAGGTAAGGATTTAAAACTTAATGATCAAGAACTAGAGATAATAAATATATCATCATTATTACATGATATAGGAAGATTTAAACAGTTTTATGAATTTAACACTTACAACGATGAAGAATCTTTTGATCACCAACAAAAGGGAGTAGAAATTTTAGAAGAAAATAATATTTTAGAAGGAGTACCAGATAAAATAATAATTGAAAACATCATTAAAGCTCATGATCTAAAAGAAATTCCATCTGAATATGAAGACAAAACAAAAAAATATTTATCTATTGTAAAGGATGCAGATAAAATAGACAGGCTATATGCAATGATAAATATTATACCTAAAGGATCAAAAGAAGAACAAAATATTTTCTATTCAAATAAGAAAGATATAAATTATATTTCTAAAAATATTGTAGAAAGAGTATTAAAAAATGAAGTTATAATAAAACAAGAAGTAGAAACAATTAATGAATTAAAAATTGCCAATATAGCTTTAGTTATATCTGATATAAAAAACAAAGTAAGTTTAGAAATTATAGAAAAAGAGGGCTATATAGAAGATGCTTTCAAATTAGTAGATGACTCTAACGAAAAAATAAAAATTATGGAATATATAAAATATAATTTAATGAAAAGGATAGAAGAAGAACTATAGAAAAAAAATATACAAAATAACAAAAATTTAGTATAATATAAACATAATAAGGGGATGTTAGTATGAATATGATAGATATCATCGATAAGAAAAGAAAAGGATTAGAGTTATTACCAAATGAATTGAATTATGCTTTTAATGGTTATTTAAAAAATATAATTCCAGATTATCAAATGAGTTCATTACTTATGGCAATTTGTATAAAAGGGATGACAGATAAAGAGATATTCGAGTTAACTGATTTATTTATAAAAAGTGGGGACAAACTTGATCTAGACAATATAAAAGGTGTTAAAGTAGATAAACATTCAACTGGAGGAGTTGGGGATAAGACAACTTTAGTAATAGGATCAATAGTAGCTTCGCTAGGTGTAAAGGTTCCCAAAATGAGTGGAAGAGGTTTAGGTCATACTGGTGGAACTATTGATAAATTAGAAAGTATTCCAGGTTTTAAAACTGCTTTAAGTAGAGAAGAATTTATTAATCAAGTAAATGAAATAGGTTTTGCAGTAACATCCCAAACAGGTAATTTAGCTCCTCTTGATAAAAAAGTTTATGCTCTAAGAGACGTAACTGGAACAGTAGAATCAATTCCTTTAATCGCAGCAAGTATAATGAGTAAAAAAATTGCTAGTGGAGCAGATAAAATAATAGTAGATGTAAAAGTTGGAAATGGAGCTCTTTTAAAGACAAGAGAAGAAGCAATAAAATTATCTGAAATAATGAAAAAAATTGGTGGAAGATATGGTAGAGAAGTTGAAACAATGGTAACTTATATGGATATACCATTAGGAACAACAATAGGTAATAGTTTAGAAATATTAGAAGTAATGAAAATATTAAAAGGGGAAGAAAACAATTATCTAGTAGCTTTATGTATGGCTCTAGCAAGTAAAATGATAGTTATGGGTAAAGGAATATCAATAGAAGAAGCAACAAAAGAAGTTCAAGAAAGCATAACATCGAGAAAAGCTTATACAAAATTTTTAGAATTTGTTAAAGCTCAAGGTGGACAAATTGAAAAATTAGAAGTAAGCACAATTACCAAAGATGTTATTTCAAATAAAAAAGGTCATGTTGTAGATATGGACGCATATAAGTTTGGAAAATTATCTTTAGATCTAGGTGGAGGAAGAATTGTTAAAGATCAACAAATAGATCCTAAAGTTGGTATCGTTTTAAAGAAAAAAATAGGTGATGATGTTTTTCCTGGTGATGTTCTTTGTACATTATATATTTCTGAAAAATCAAAGTTTGATTTAAATGAAATAATAGATTACTATACTTTCAAATAAATACACAAAATTTATAAATTTCTTACACACTTCTTACATATTACTTTGTTACTATTAATGTGTAAGGAAGAGGTGATAATATAGACATAAAAATAATAGGATCAAACTGTAGTAATGGAATTAAATTAACCAAGCTAGTAAAAAAATCTTTAAAAGACTTGGGAATAAAAAAAGATATACAAGAAATCCCCCAAAAAAACATAAATAATAAATATAATATAACAAATTTTCCTGGTCTTATTGTAGACGGAAATATTGTTAGTGAAGGAAAAGTCCTAACTGTAAGAGAAATAAAGAAAATATTAAACTATAAAAATGTAGAGGAATATTAATTTATTTCTTTTTTTATTTTTATAATTTATGATATAATCAAATAATAAAGGTAGTGTGATTTATGAATAAAAAAGGTTTTACACTAATAGAATTGCTTGCAGTAATAACAGTCTTAGGACTAATAATCTCTATAACTATACCAGAAGTATTAGAAATAATTGAGGATTCAAAAAAAGCTTCTTTGATTAATAGTACAGATACTTTTTTAACTATGATTGAAAGACAAACAGCTTTAGCCAAGTTAAATAGAGAAGATATAAAAGGAATATTTACAATTCAAGATGGGAAAATAGTTGAAGAAAATCCTTTTGACTTCAAAGGCAATATGCTACCAGATGGAACATTTGAAATCAATTCAAAGGGAAAAGTAGAATTAGCTGTTCATGATAGTGATTGGTGCATAACAAAGGGCTACGGCGATACAAAATATATTTCATATCCATATACAGGTTCTTGCTATGCAGATGTAAAACTTTCTTGTTTTACATTTGATAATAATACTCAAACAATAACTAATTACAATAAAACAGATCCCGAATGTAAAAAAGATGTTATTATCCCAGAAACTATAAATGGGATAGAAGTAAAAGCAATAGGAAACTCAGCTTTTATAGGTAAAGATTTAACTAGTGTAAAAATAGGAAACAATATAACTTCAATAGGGGAATTTGCATTTCAAAATAATAAATTAACTAAAGTAGAAGTGCCAAATTCAGTAACAACAATTTTAAAGTATGCCTTTAGTAAAAATTTAATTACAAGTTATAAATTACCAGATTCTCTTACCCAATATCCAGAAGGAATTTTTTGGACTAACAAACTAACAAATATAACAATTCCATCAAATATCACATCTATTGGAAATGCATCTTTTGCAGTAAACCTGATCGAAAATCTAATAGTTCCTGATAATGTAACAACAATCGAAGCAATGGCTTTTTACAATAATCTAATTGAAAATTTAAATCTTTCAGAATCTTTGATTAGTATGGGAAATAAGGCATTCTACACAAACAAGATAAAAAGTGTAGTGATTCCGTCAAGTCTAAAAGTAATAGATACAGTTGTTTTTGCAAATAATCAATTAACATCAGTTACTATTCCAGATGGAGTAACTGAAATAAAACAATATGCTTTTCAAAATAATTTATTGACAAATATTATTATCCCAAACTCTGTAATTTCTATAGAGCAATATGCATTTAGCCACAATGTTCTGACAACTTTTAATTTTCCACCAAATATAACTACAATAACAACGGCAGTATTATGGGATAATCAATTAACTTCCGTATCAATTCCTAGTGGGGTAAACGAAATAGGTGAATCAGCTTTTCAAATGAACAAATTGGTAAATATAACACTTCCTTCCTCTTTGACCACTATAGGTAAACAAGCTTTTTATAATAATTTATTAACTAGTATTAATTTACCAACAACCCTTACAACTATGGGAGAAAGAGCATTTCAAACAAATCAATTAACAACTATTTCGATACCAAATTCTATAACAAGCATAAGTAATTCTTGTTTCTTAAATAATCTCTTAACAAGTATAACAATTCCATCATCAGTTACATCAATAGGAACATACGCCTTCCAAACAAATAAATTAACTTCTATTATTCTTCCAAATTCCATTACCTCCATCGGGGATTATGCATTTAGTATAAACGAGCTAACATCATTTACACTACCAACTGCATTAACAACATTAAATACAGGAGTATTTTGGAAAAATAAATTAGCAACAATAACAATTCCTAGTGGGATAACAACTATCAATCAAAATGTTTTTAGAGAAAATTTACTAACAACAGTCAATTTACCAAGTACTATTACTTCAATAGGATACAACTCTTTTTATAAAGCAGCAGCTTCAAATCCAAGTCTAACATCAATAAAATACCCAGGAGCAAATAAATTAACATGGTACTATGCAATATTAGGAACAAATAATTCAACAGTTTCAACTTATTACTTTACAACAGGAACTGTACCTGTTACTGGACTTGCCAGTGTAGTAATATCAGCATCATAAAAGGATTATATCCTTTTTTATTGTAAAAAAGTAATATATTTTATATAATTATATATGTAAATAATAATGGAGGTAAATATGATTTATACAAAAGAAATAGAAGAAATGTGTAAAGTAAATAAAGGTGCTAATCACGGAGCTGCACCCATTCCAGAAGAAGGAAAATGGGTACAAGCAAAAGAGATAAAAGATATCTCTGGATTAACGCATGGAATAGGTTGGTGTGCTCCTCAACAAGGTGCATGTAAACTAACGTTAAATATTAAAGAAGGAATTATTCAAGAAGCTCTAATAGAAACAATTGGTTGTTCAGGAATGACTCATTCAGCTGCTATGGCAGGTGAAATACTAACTGGTAAAACAATTCTTGAAGCATTAAATACAGACTTAGTTTGTGATGCAATAAATACAGCTATGAGAGAATTATTCTTACAAATAGTTTACGGAAGAAGTCAATCAGCTTTTTCAGAAAATGGTCTTCCTATTGGAGCAGGATTAGAAGATTTAGGAAAAGGTCATAGAAGTCAAGTAGGAACTATTTATTCTACTCTTGAAAAAGGTCCAAGATATTTAGACTTAGCAGAAGGATATATTGCTGAAATAGGATTAGATGAAGAAGATAATATTATTGGATATAAATATGTTAATCTTGGAAAAATGATGGATAATATAAAAGCAGGTATTGATGCTATGGAATCAATAGAAAAAGCAAGTGGAACTTATGGTAGATTCGAAGAATCTGTTAAAAAAATAGATCCACGTAAGAAGTAGGAGGCAAAAATGGAATTATTTGAAAATTATGGTAGAAGAATTTCTAAAGTAAATGAAACTCTTTCAAAATATGGAATAACAGATTTAGAAGAGGCAAAACAACTATGTTTAGATAAAGGAATTAATCCATATAATATGGTAAAAGAAGTTCAAACTATATGTTTTGAAGATGCATGTTGGGCCTATACGTTAGGAGCAGCAATAGCTATAAAAAAAGGTTGTACTACAGCAGTAGAAGCAGCAAAAGCAATAGGTGAAGGATTACAAGCATTTTGCTTACCAGGTTCAGTTGCTGATGATAGAAAAGTAGGATTAGGACATGGTAATTTAGCTTCAATGCTTTTATCAGAAGAAACAGAATGTTTTGCTTTTCTAGCAGGACATGAATCTTTTGCAGCAGCAGAAGGGGCTATAGGTATAGCTTTATCAGCAAATAAAGTAAGAGTAAAACCACTAAGAGTTATTCTAAATGGTTTAGGAAAAGATGCAGCTCAAATAATATCTAGAATAAATGGATTTACTTATGTAAAAACAAATTTTGATTTTGAAACAGGGAAAGTAAATGTTATAGAAGAAATAGCTTATTCCAAAACAGAAAGAAGCAAAGTAAAATGCTACGGAGCAAATGATGTTAGAGAAGGTGTAGCTATAATGCATTTAGAAAATGTTGATGTATCAATAACTGGTAATTCAACTAATCCAACTCGTTTCCAACATCCAGTAGCAGGAACATACAAAAAAGAAAGATATGAAGAAGATAAAAAATATTTTTCAGTAGCTTCTGGTGGTGGAACAGGAAGAACATTACATCCAGATAACATGGCAGCAGGACCTGCTTCTTATGGTATGACAGATACTATGGGAAGAATGCATAGTGATGCTCAATTTGCAGGATCATCTTCAGTTCCAGCCCACGTAGAAATGATGGGATTTGTTGGAATGGGAAATAATCCAATGGTAGGAGCAACTGTTAAAATAGCAGTAGCTATTCAAGAATCACAAAATAATATATAAAAAAAGAGGTTAATTAAATAACCTCTTTTTCATCTATTTGACTATAAATAATTTTAGAAGATGTCTCTATAAATTGACTAACATTAGTAATATCAAAAACATAATTTTTACTTTCTTTGGTATTTGCAATAATCAAACCACATTCATCAATGAGTAATTGTAATTTAGAAATATCTATTTCATTAAAATCAAAATCAGGGATAGTAACCTCATTAAAAAACAAATCAAGAGATAGCTCATACTTATCTATTAATTTAATATTCATATCAGTATAATCACTGTAAATAAACTTTTTAAATTGATCCCTGTCAACTTCCATAACAGTTCCATCGAGTAATGTAATACTGTTATAATCATTAAATTCAGTAATAAAGTATCTAAACCATAAATAATCAGTACATAAGTGAATAAAATATCCCATAATAAATGGATCAAACAAATTATCTCCATATTTATCTATAAATTTATCAATATTAGGAATATAATCATCATTATCACTAAAATGAGACTTTAATTTTGTTTCTCCACATAATTTACTTAAATCTGGAGCAATTGTTCCTAAGTAAAGCATTGTTTCATCTAACTTTAAATTTTTATTAATTTCTTTTGCTACACATATATGTATAATAGAACTTGCCATATTATCAACTCCTGTTACATTATATAATAAAAAAAGAAAAGAGGCTATATTTAATAGCCTCTTTTTATTATTTAGTTAATCTTTTTTGATCTTCTTCATTTACAATTCTACTAGCGTATTCATTACATTGTTCTTCTAATATTTTTTGCATTCTTCTATATTCTTTAATAGCACTAACTTGTGCACCAATATTTTTTACAGCTCTTGGTGCTACATAAGCAGTAGAAGCAGCAACAAAAGCTCCAGTAATTATTCCTTTAAGAACATCACCAGAACCAATAGCTAAAGCAACTTCACGTGTCCCCATAACTAATACTGTTGAAGATGCACTTAATATAGCAGTATCAACTATTGTTAATACACCTCTAAATAAAACAGCACTAGTATAACCTTCTAAATGTTCAATGTCTTTTTTGAATTCTACATCTGATTGAATTGTATATTTCATTTCATCTTTCATTTCCTATTCCCCCTCTGAATGAACAAATTATAACACAAATTTCAAAAAAAGTCAATTATAATGAAAAAAAA
>JAQUYH010000019.1 GCA_028691955.1 Bacilli bacterium
GCAAAGCCATATCTACCGCTTTTAAAGACGTGATTACATCTTTTGCTTCGCCGGCAACTTTTTTTGCATCAGTAGCTACAAAAGCATTTTTCATATCCAGATAAGCATTGTACACTTTTGTAAGTTGTGCTTTAAATGCGGGAGCGGTTTTAGTAAGAGCCACTCCTGAAGTCGAAATACTTGAGATAGAACCCTCAACGGCTGTAGGCATGTCCATTCCACCATGGTCGTAACTTATCATGGCGGGATCACCTTCCCGATTCATCATACTAAGTTTTCCCTCCAGTTGAGCACTGGCATCAACTGTGAAAGCACCGTGAGTAACTATTTCGTCACCATCGTTTATGCCCGACATGATTACATAAGAATCACCTAAAGAGGGTCCCAATTCCACCTCATGCATCAAGAATGCAGGTGTTTCTGTATGCGGTTGCTTGATGTAAACAAGCGACCGCTTCCCTGTCCATAACACTGCTGTTTTAGGAATAACTATTTGGTCTTTATAGTTATTCATAGGTGCATCAATAGTAGCATTTGCATACATTTCAGGTTTTAATTGCATACCTGTATTCACTGTTTCCACTCTCACTTTAGCAGTGCGTGTAACAGGATCGATAATGGGATTAATAAATGCAATTTTACCTGTAAATGTTTTCCCGGGAATGGCCTGTAGTGTGTATGTTAACTTGTCTCCGACTTTGAGAAATGGTAAGTCAACTTCATACGCATCAAAAAGAGCCCAGACGCGAGAGAGATCGGCTATATTAAACAACACATTCCCTTGGTTAACGTAATCTCCCTGATTTACATTTTTAGATATAACCACCCCACTTGTATTAGATTGTATCTCAACTTGAGGAGAAATTTCTTTAGATGTTTCAATTTTATTTATTTGTTCATCTGACAATTTCCATAGACGTAGTTTCTCTCTCGCTGCTTGCAACAATCCGGGTGAAATATTCTCCATTTTTGCAGCTTCAAGCAATTCTTGTTGTGCAGTGAGTAAATCGGGTGAATAAATAGTGGCAATTGTCTGCCCTTTTCTCACACTTTCGCCAGTGAAGTTCACAAATAGTTTTTCTATTCTTCCACTCACGTGTGATGCTTGCGATTGAGACAATCGTTCGTCTGCCTGAATGGTTCCATATAATTGAATCTCTTTAATTGGGTTTTGTCTGCTCACCACAGTTGTTTGCACATTAGCCAATGCGATAGCTTCTTCGGACATCATGATGGCATCGGGGTCAACCGATTCACCACCACTGCCGGATGAACTTTTTAAAGGTATCAAATCCATACCGCATATTGGGCATTTCCCTGGTCCATCTTGTCTTATTTGTGGATGCATTGAGCAAGTCCACACTTGATTCTCTGCTTCGGCATGTATATGTTCTTCTTCGCTGTGTGCTAGTTTATTCCCGGAACTATTCCCAAAAATCAACCAACCCAGCAGGAGTCCTACCACAAAAATCAACGCAAATCTGACGTTCTTGTTTTTGTGAATATTTTTGAATCTATTTATTTTCATAATCTATTTTGTATTAAAATGTTCCGGCGTATTAAATGAGATTAAGCTTCTAATGGATGCAACTACTGTATTGTATCGTGCAGTAGCATCAGCTTTTTTAAATGTGTAATCTATAAGTTGACGGTGAACCTGAATAAGATTGGTCAAATCGCTTCTACCAGACACAAACTCTTGCACAAGCAACTTATAGGTTGTTTGTGCCAGTTCCGTCTGTTTATTGTACAACTCCACTTTGCGTGCGGCATCGTCTAGCTCATACTTCACTTGATAAACTTGTGCCTCAAGTGAGTTGCGCGTATCCTCATATTTTTCAACGGTCGATAAAATAGCCAACTCACTCTCCTTTTGTTGTGCTTTATATTTCCCTCTAAATATTGGTAAAGAGATAGAGACCATTGGCATAAACATGTCCATACCGTTCATATCGCTTACAGGCAACAACATATTGCTGCGCTTATTAATTAGAGAATACTGCACGCCGATACCCAATGTTGGATAGCTCATTTTCTTATCTGCTTCAGCTTTCGCTTTATATGCCAATTCCTCTTCGACAATCATTTTGAGCATCGGATTTCCATTGGTTATTTGCACCATCACAGCAGTTACATTAAAAACATAGGGAGTTTGAATTATAGTATCGGGAACAGAAATCTGATTTTGTGCAGATTGATTCAATAAAGCATTGAAAGCTGTTTTTTTTGCATTTAATTCAGACGCTATACTTTCAATTGTATTGTCCAATTCTGCTACCTCTAATTGAATGCGTAATACATCTGACATTCCGCCACCTCCAGTCGATCCTCCCATTGAATTATTAGTGGGAGAAGAGAACTTTCTTTCAGCTAACTTCTCCAATTGTAACAACAAATCTTTGTTCTCTTTACTGTTTTTTAATTGCTGTTGCAAACTGCTCAATTCATACCATTTTGTATAAACATCCAAGTAGAGATTATTTACCGATAGGCGAAACTCTTCGTAAGCCATTTTTGCCATTTGCTCCGCTTCGGTACGGGTTGCTTTCTGAGTGCCAAACCATGGGAACATTTGCATTAGTTTGAAATCGGCTACTTGCTTTCCGTCAATGATGTCCATCGGTTTCAGAAAAAAACCTATATCCAAAGTTGGATCGGGATAAGCTCCTGCTTGCGGAATTCTCTGTAAAGATGATTTATATTTAAGAAAATCACTTTTAATACGTGGATTATTCCTACCTGCCAGCTCTATATAATGCTCAATGGAGTCTGTAACTTGCCCATATGAATGTTCATTGACATTCATCATGAGAATTATTAGTGTAACAAAAATCCAATTTATTTTATTCTTTATCATAACTATATCTGATATTATTCATTAATTGTTCCCTGTTTACGTATCGCATGTTCTCTCCACCAGCACTGAAATACCGGCACTACAAACATGGTCATCGATTGAATAAGCATTCCTCCAAAAGTAGGAATTGCCATCGGAATCATAATCTCGGCTCCTTTTCCCGTTGATGTAAGTACTGGCAGCAATGCAATAAGCGTGGTAGCTGTAGTCATGGCTGCTGGTCGTACTCTTTTTAATCCGGCATAAATAACTGTTTCCCTAATATCATCCATCGTTTGTGGATTTCTTTCCAAGAATGCGTCATGTATGTAAGTACCCATCAACACTCCATCATCGGTAGCAATACCAAACAAGGCAATAAATCCTACCCACACCGCAATACTTAAGTTTATGGGGTGCATCTGAAACAAATCGCGCATATTCGTAGATCCGATATCGAAGTTCATAAACCAAGGTTCACCATAGAGCCACAACAAAATAAATCCTCCAGCAAATGCAACAAAGACACCCGAAAAGTGAATTAAAGAAGCTGTAACTGTTTTAAACTGAAAGAATAGAACTAGCAGAATTGCCAGCAAACTCAAAGGCACTACGATAAGCAGACGAGCTTGTGCACGTGCTTGTTGTTCATAATTCCCAGCAAAAGTGTACGAAACCCCTTTGGGCAAGCTTATCTCACCTGAGCTTATTTTCTCTTTTAAAATTTTATCGGCTTCATGCACCACACTCACTTCTGCCTTACCTTCTATCTTATCAAATATCACATAACTCACTAAGAAGGTGTTTTCACTCGTAATCATTTGTGCACCTTTAGTATACTCAATATCTACTACTTCACTCAATGGTATTTGTGCACCTGTTGCAGTGGGTATAATAAGTTTAGCCAACTCCTCAGGGTTGTCTCTCAATTCGCGTGGATAGCGTAATCTCACAGGAAATCTTTCGCGACCTTCAACTGTGGTTGTTAACTCCATTCCCCCTACAGCAGCTTCTATTACTTCTTGCAGATCAGCTACCGTAATTCCATAGCGTGCCATTTGCTGTCTATTAAGTTTAATTTCTACATACGGAGCACCAACGGCTCGATCATAGAAAACTGTAGATGGCATAATTGAAGGAACATCTTTTAGGGCTGTTTCAATAATTTTCCCACCCTCTTCTATTGATTCTAAATCGGGTCCTGAAACCTTAACTCCCATGGGAGCACGCATACCTGTGGATAACATAACCAATCGTGCCGCGATGGGCTGAAGTTTGGGCGCTGATGTTAATCCAGGCAAATGCGCAACATTCACAATTTCTTGCCAAATATCATCCTCATTTTTAATATGTGGTTGCCATTGGCGGTAATACTTTCCTTTTTTGTCAACTATTAAACTATCTTTAGGAATTAATCTAAAGCCATCTTTCTCATTATAAAATGTTCCATCTATTAACTCAAATTCGCCTTTTCTATTTGTTTTAAACCGCATCCGTCGTCCATTTTCATCCAAAATATATTCCGATCGATAGTTGATAGTGTTTTCAAACATTTGAACAGGAGCAGGATCGAGCGCGGAGTTTACACGTCCCCATTTACCCACCGTTAATTCAACTTCGGGTATATTAGTTATGCGTTTATCTAACGTAGAAATCAATTGTTGATTCTGATCAATACCTGTATGAGGCATGCTGGTGGGCATGAGCAAAAATGAACCTTCATTAAGCGTAGGCATAAATTCTTCGCCTAACCCCGGAAATTTCTTATTGGGAGTTTCCCAAAAACTTGTTTGTCTGAAGGTTTTCCATCCCATACCCTCCATCCCATTAGCAACGAAACCAAATGTTTTGTCAAACCCTATCCAAATGATTAATCCAAACAAAATTGTAGTTATGGGGACTAACATAAAAGTCCATCTATTGGACAATGCCCAACGCAATATTTGCTCGTAATATATAACCAAGAACCAGAGAAATCCAAGAATCACTCCAATAATTAATACTACAAAAATAAGATTTCTCGTTAATCCAACATTGGCACCAACGGGTAACCAGGCAGCGGTCAAATAATAGACAACCACGAGCAAGGCAATACCGATATTTATGTAATTAGATATTTTTGGGTTCTTCCAGTAGTATGAAAAATAGTTATTGATGCCAATAAGGGTAAGTCCCAAAGAAACTAACACCCCTGTTGTTATGAATAGAACTATTCCACCAATAATGAGTAGAATGTTTGCTGCTTTACGTACTTGCTTTGATGTTATTCTGATGGAGAATATATAATAAACCAAAGTTGGCAATATGGCCACACCTATTAAGAAAGCAGATATCAGCGCAAATGTTTTTGTAAATGCCAATGGTTTAAACAACTTACCCTCCTGAGCCTGCATTGCAAACACAGGCAAGAAACTAATTACTGTTGTCAACATAGCAGTAAACACAGCACCCGATACTTCGGAGACACCTTTGTAAATAAGATTTATAAATGCTTTTCCTTTTCTAATTGTTCGGTTTTCATCTTCGTCCATATGCCGAATAATGTTTTCCACGAAGACGACACCAATATCAATCATTATCCCAATAGCAATAGCAATACCTGATAGGGCAACAATGTTTGCATCAATTTTCAGATAACGCATAAATATAAAGGTGGAAAGTACCGCAATGGGCAATATGCTTGAGATAACAATAGATGCTCTCAAGTTAAATATCAATACAATCACTACAATTATACTGATAAGAATCTCGAAAGTAAGTGCTGTCTCAAGTGTTCCGATGGTTTCTTGAATCAAACCGGAGCGATCATAAAAAGGCACAATGGTAACTTTGGAAATAGTTCCATCTGCCAACACTTTTTGAGGTAACCCGGTTTCTATCTCTTTTATCTTTTCCTTCACATTGTCAATCACCTGCATCGGGTTGGAACCATGCCGGGCTACCACTACTCCACCTACTGCCTCCACGCCTTCTTTATCAAGACCTCCCCGTCGAGTAGCAGGACCTAAATTAACAAATGCTACATCTTTTATTTTTACAGGCACGCCTTCTCTTACTTTGACTACTGCTTGCTCCAAATCAGAAACATTCTTGATATAACCCAAGCCTCGCACCAAATACTCTGCTTTGTTTATCTCCATTGTTTCCGCACCAATATCTAAATTACTCTTTTTTATGGCAGTCATTATATCCATGATATCGACATTGAAAGCACGCATGGCATCAGGATTAATATCTACCTGATACTCTTTCACAAAACCACCAATAGAGGCAACTTCAGCCACGCCCTCTGTCGATGTAAGCGAATAGCGGGTATGAAAATCTTGGATGGTTCTTAATTCATCTGGATCCCATCCACCAGTTGGCTCGCCTGTTTTTGGATTACGTCCTTCAAGTGTGTACCAGAATATCTGCCCCAATGCAGTAGCATCGGGACCCAAGCTTGGTTGAACACCCTCAGGAAGCATTCCTGCAGGAAGTGAGTTTAACTTTTCTAAAATTCGAGAACGACTCCAATAAAACTCAATATTTTCTTCGAAAATAACGTAGATAAAAGACATCCCAAACATGGATGAACTTCTGATTGTTTTCACACCAGGAACCCCTAACAAAGATGTTGTGAGGGGATAAGTTATTTGTTCTTGAATATCTTTGGGAGAGCGTCCCATCCATTCTGTAGCAACTATCTGCTGGTTTTCGCCAATATCGGGTATTGCATCTACAGGAACAGGGTCTCTGGGCAGAATGCCACCGTGCCAATTAAAAGGTGCGGTTGACAAACCCCACATCACCAATACTAGCAATAACAATATGGTTATTAACCTGTTGTTGAGAAAGTACTTAATAATTCCATTTAACATTTCAATATTTGTTTATCGATAATTTATTTTTCACATTTTAATTCAATCTCACACATAATCATAAGAGGTTACGATAAGTTGTATAAGAAGA
>JAQUYH010000010.1 GCA_028691955.1 Bacilli bacterium
CCATCTATAACACCTATAATAAATACAATTCCTGCACCTATTAAAAACATTGCTCCTAAGCTAAACCCACCACCATTAATATTAATTAGTTCCTTATTAGTAAGTTCCATTACATAATCCCTTTCTTAAATTCTTTTACAAATTTTTTCATAAGTGAAGTCTTCCCTAAATCAATTTTAAAATCAGTAATATAATTATTTAAAATACTCTGCGTATTACAGTCATAATAAACATAATTAGAATTTAATATTGTCTCTATATTATAAATAGAACAATATTTCAATTGACCGTCAATAATTACTTTTTCTGAAATACCATTTATTTCATTAACTGCAACTCTTATATAATACTTCTTATCATAAACATATTCAGCATAACTAGAATAATACTCATTATATTTATAATTAAATGATAAAACAAATAAACACACAAATAATATAATCAGAATCAACCAAGTATTAATAAAACTATCTTTAACCATACTTTAACATAACCTCAATATTATTCTTATTTACAACCAATACTTTGTCAAACAGATCCATATTTTCTCTTCTATGAGAAACCATAATTATCGTTTTATTATTAAAAACACTAAACATATTTTTAAGTATCTTTCTCTCTAAATTATGATCAATCTCACTAGTAGCTTCATCTAAAAGTAAAACATTAAATCTATTAAGCAAAGCCCTAGCTAAAACTACTCTCTGCCTTTGCCCTCCAGATAAATTAAATCCATTTTCCTCAACTAACATATTAAATCCTAAATTACTTGTTGCAAAATCAATATTACAAACTTTAACCATTTTTAAAAACAAAGACTCACTTATATTTCTTTTTAAAGTAATATTATTATATAAAGTATCAGTATATAAGTTCTCATTTTGTGATACATAAGTAATATTACTATCAATCGCTACTTTCTTATAGTCATTTATATCAATTCCATCAATAAATAAACTATCTCTTTTAGATACATAATACTTTTTAATCAACTTAAGTAAAGTACTTTTTCCGTTGCCACTACCACCTACTATTAAAACCTTTTCTTTCGCTTTAACACTTAGACTAACGTTACTTAAAACATCATCCATATTATTATAAGAAAAACTTAAATTTTTAATTTCAATATTTCCTTTTATTTTACTATTAATCACACCATCACTTTTTTCGTCATAAAATATCTCAACTACTCTTTTAATAGCATTCTTAGCGCTAATTATATTATTATCAAGAGCTAAAACATTTTTAATAGGTTCTAAAAAATAAATAACCAACGAATTAAAAGTAATCAATTTTCCAATAGTTAAATTACCATTAGCAATTTCTAAAACACCTACATAAATTAAAACTATAAAAGACAAACTTCCAACTAAATCTTTAAATAAATTCTCCCTATTATATGTACTATCCAACTTATAAATAATAGAAGACAATTTCAAATACTTTTCCTTAAATAAATTAATTATATTTCTTTCAATTGAAAGCCCTTTAACCGTTTCATAACTACTAATTGATTCATAAATATAAGAATTAACTTCAGCCTTTTTCTTTAAATAAGAATCAATATAACTATTAATAAATTTTCTAAATAAAATTAATATTAATATATAAAATAACAAAGCAATAACAGCTATCATTAACAATTTACTACTAATAGAATACAAAACAAAAACAGATATAAAAACTAAAATAGTATCCATAAATAGAGTAACAGCAACCTTGCTTATCATAAGCCTTACTTCCTCCAAATCAGCCATACGAGAAGCAACATCACCGACCGTTCTACTAGAATAATAGCGATAAGGAAGATTAATTATTTGTTTGAAAGTTATCATCGTTAAATCATAATCTATACATCTATTTAAAATGCTAAGAAGCTTACTTCTAGCATAACTAGTAATAACATTTAATAAATATAGTAACAAAAATAATATGAATAAGAACAATAAATAGTTTCTATTTGAATAAATATTATCAATTAAAAACTGTAAATAATAAGAATTAATAATAGCCGTACAAGTAATAAAAATAGAAAAAACAAATATTTTAATAATTTCTTTATAATAATTCTTTAATATCGAAAAAATAAATTTAAACTTAGATTCTTCCATAAAATATTCCGGTATCTTCTTAGTAGGGGTCATAACTATAACAACACCATTAAATATCTTATCAAAATCTTCTTTTTTAATTTTATATATTTTATTAGCGGGGTCAGCTATAATATATCCATCTTTTCTAACTTCATATATAACAATATAATGAAAATAAGAATTATCAATAACAACATGAGCTATGCAAGGTAAAGTAATATTATTTACTTTATCTACTTTTAATCCTTTAGCATCAAAATCAAAATACTTAAACGTTTCAATTATATTATAAGCACTCGTACCACTCTTATTAGTTTTAGATAGATCCATTAACTTAACTTTGCTAATATTTGCTTTATAATACTTTAGTATCATCTGCATACAAGCAATACCACAATTTTTTGCTTCAACTTGCTTAATAAAAGGATAACTTTTAAACATCAATTCACCTCCTCACTATTATTATTCAATATATATATAAATTATCCTTTTACAAACAAAAAGAAATAAATTTATTTTATTTCTTTAAAAAAGTAACATACTTTTTACCATATTTTTTTGACTTGAATAGTTTAAACTTTGAAGTATTTATAAAATCAAAATCATATTCTAAAACAACCATACCCTTATCATTAACAATATCATACAAAGAATTTAAAAGATTAGATAATATATGATAGCTATATGGAGGATCTAGCAAAACTAAATCAAAATTAATATTATTTTCTTTAAATTCCTTAATAGCTTTTTTGTAATCCTTATTATATACAAACGTATCATCTTTGACTTTTACCTTATCTATATTTTTTTTAATCGTATCTATAGCAATATCATTATTATCAACAAAATACACCTTATCAGCGCCATTAGATAAAGCTTCTAATCCCAGTGCGCCACTACCAGCAAATAAATCTAATACATTTCCTTTAATATTATTTTGTATAATAGCAAACATAGACTCCTTTACTCTATCCATTGTCGGTCTAGTTCCTTCAATATTAAATCCCAATAAAGTAACACCTTTATATTTACCACTTATAATTCTCATATAATCACCAATAATATTATAATACATTTTATTATTTTTTGCATTTTTTTGTATCATAAATATTAAGTAATTTTATACTCCTTTGCTATTATCCTCTCATCACTACAATATTCCATTACATATTTGTTATTTTTCTTTATTATTATTATACCTATAGTTTTACACTCATCACTAGTTTTAACATTTACATCAATATAATTCATATAAGTTTGTATTTGTCCAATATATTCTTTCCTTAATTCAGTTATTTTAAGCTCTATCACAACATAGCATTTAAATTTTATATTATAAAAAAGTAAATCAATATAGTTATAATTATCTCCTAATTTTATTTTATACTCACTGCCAATAAAACTAAAGCAGTCTCCAAGCTCTCTCATAAAATTTTCTATATCTTCTAATATTAATTTATGTAATATTTTTTCTGATATAAATTCATAGTTTCCAAATTTTCTAATAATTATAGGTTCCCTAATTAAATCTCCTAATTTACATTCTGTTTTATTAACTATGTTAATCCTAGTCAATTTAGGGATTCTTTCATAATCATTACTTTTTATTTTTTGCTCTAAATCCCTTTTAGTTAAATTAAATTTAACGCATAAATTAATATAATAAATAATTTTATCAGAGTCATTTATTGAAATTAATAGCAAATAATGAGTCCATGTCAATTGTGTCACCAATGGTGTCAATTTCTCATTGCTAAAAACATTATAAAACTTTCTCATTCTAAATAATGTTCTAGGATTATATTTTTTACCAACCTCTACCATTAAAAGTTTTGAATACTTTCCAATTATATTCTCTCCATATATACTTCCTGCTTTATTTAATAATTTTCCTATTTCATAATATGCTATAACTCTATTTCTTTCTTTAGAAAAATCTTTTACTTTTTCATATATCTCACTATCAATCAGCTTAGTTTTTATTTCATTATAATAATCCATCTTACTCCTTTTTCTTACAAGTTTCTATTCTCAAATTATTTTTTCTAAACATAATCATCACACTACCGTTATAATCTGTTCTATAAATACTAGAATTATTTAATTTATTTAAAGTTTCAACATTTGGATGCCCAAACCTATTATTCTCTCCTACTGATATTAAAGAAATTTTAGGATTAACACTCTCTACAAACTCCTCACTAGAACTATTTTTAGATCCATGATGCCCAACCTTTAAAACATCAATATCACTTAAATTATAGTTTTCTAACAAATAATTTTCCGTTTCAATTCCAGCATCCCCCATAAACAATAATTTATAGCTATTAATAACAATAAAGATAATTAAACTATCCTCGTTTTCATTATTAACATCTTTATCATTTATAAAAAACAATTCATAACCATTTATTTTAATTGCCCCTTTATTCATTTTAGTATGACTCATAATTAAATTCTGTTCAAAATAATTGTCATATCCACTATTTGTAACAACGCAATCAACTTTAAAATTTGAAATCAAATTATTTGCTTCTTTAATATGATCAGCATCTCCATGCGTTAAAATTAAATAATTAATTTTTTTAATTCCAATTGATTTCAAATAAGGTATTGTTGTATTTAAAGCAATCGAATAATCACTATATACACTTCCTCCAGTATCTATTAAAATACACCCTTTATTAAACGGCAAAACTACAAGAAAAGAATCCCCTTGACCAACATCTAACATGATTAATTTAGGATAAAAATTAAAATAGTTTATATTATAATGAACAATAAACCAAAAAAGTAATAAAAATATATAAATATATCTCTTTCTATTTATCATAAACAAAAGAAAAAGAATCAAAAGATAATAAATAATAATACAAGCTAAAGACATATAAGAAAAAGAAAAAACAAATATTTTAATACTAGATAAGAATATTGAAACACCTTCCATTATGTTAATTAAAAACAACAGTAAATTATCTAAAAAAGGGATAAGAATTACAATAATAGATAAAGGAAACATAATAAAAGATACTAAAGGAACAAATATAATATTAATTATAGGAGTTAAAAAATTAACTTCAAAATAATTATTAATTACTATTGGAAAAGAACAGGCAAAAGCAATAAAAGAAGTAAGAAACACTTTAACAAAATAATTATTAAATCTATTTATAATAGAAGAAAATAATATTAATGAAAAGCTAATAATAAAACTAAACAAAAAGCCAGAATTATAAACATAATAAGGATTATAAATTAAAAACACATATAAAATAATTAATAAAACCTTAAAACTACTTAACTTTAAATTAAAATGTTTATTTAAAAATAAACCAATAAATAATAAACTTCCTCTTAAAACAGAAGGTGAAAAACCAGCTAAAAAAGTATAAAATAATAAAAATATTGAAATAATTAAATATACTATTCTTTTATTTTTAAAAATTTTAGATAACAAGTATAAAAGAATACCAGAAAACAAAGTAATATGCATTCCAGATATTGCAAATAAATGACAAACACCATTAATCTGATAAGAATTTCTAACACTTTCATCTATTTGATTCTTTCCTAAAATAAAAGTATTAAGATAATCTTTCGATTTAAAATTATAAAAATAGTTAATTAGATTATTTTTAATTTGAAATAAAAAATTACTATTACCCTTCACCTTAATAATTTTATCCGCCTTAAAAATATAAAATATTTTCTTACTTAATAAATATTTGCGATAGTTAAATAAATTAAAAACCGTGTTTTCTTGAGGTAATTCCATACTACCTTCAACATAAATTTTATCTCCTAAAGATAAATCAAATTCATCAAAATAATATTTAACTAATATATTCTCTTTTGCTTTTAAAGTTAAAGTTAACACGCCATCACTAACTTTATAGTCAGTTACAATTCCTTCAATACTTGTAATAGCCTCATCATATCTAGATTTAATTAAAAAATTATTATTTATAATAACAACATAAATTAAAACAAAAAAGCCAATTAAATAAATAACATTAGACTTCAATAAAATCTTTAAACTTGTTATATGTAGCCTCTCCTATACCACTTACATTTAAAATATCTTCAATAGCTAAAAACTTATTATTTTCACGATACGCAATAATATCTGAAGCCTTAGATTCGCCTATACCAGATAAAGTCATAAGCTCCGTTACAGAAGCAGTATTTATATTAATTTTAGATTTTTCAGTAGATTCAGATAAATCTTCATTAATAATATCATCAATACATCCATCATTAACAGTTGGGCAGTCACAATCTGCTTCAATATATTCAATAACCTTATTACCATCTATATAGTTTTGAATTTCCTCTTTTGTATAAACAATTATAACATCTTCATCACTTAAAACCTTACTTAAATTAATAGTAGAAGTATCAGCTTTATCCAACAAGCCACCACACTTATTAATTAAATCAACTACTCTACTACCAACTTCCAATTCATACACACCAGGGCTTTTTACTGCGCCTTTTATATCAACTTTCAATGTTTGTATAACTGGTAATATCTCCTCTTCTATATTAGTAATTTCATCAACAGTAACATCTTCAACAACCAATTCATTATTATCTTCACTATTATTTAGATAGCAAGCAAAAACAATAATCAAAACAACCCCAATTAAAATTAGCAAATACTTTTTCTTTTTGATCAACTTCATATTATCCTTTCTACCCCTAAAATATAATACAAAAATCAAACAAAAAATCCTATAAAAAAAAACAAGAATAAATCTTGTTTAAAAATGCCCAGTAGAGCCTCCGCCTCCGCCAGAAAATCCGCCGCCACCAGAGAATCCTCCGCCAGCTCCAGTTCCACTAGAATTATTAGAATAAGCAATACTCTTAGCTGTTGATACCGCACTATTAACAGAACTAGTAACAATACTATTCATACTTGTCAACACAATCAAATTATGATTAAAATTAACAGTATTTCCTACTTCTCCCATATCCTTTAATTTAATTTTCATAGTCTTAATAAGCTTAGAAGCACACCCCAAAGTAACTGCATAAACTAAATATTTTTCCCATAACTTAACTTCAGGTAATGTCTTCATATCCATTTTGCCAAAATCATTCATAAAATTCTTAAGGCCAATCCATTTAAGATATTCTTCATTACCCTCTTTTGTTCTTTTAGTATAGGTTGCAAAATATATAAGCGAAATTATAGAACAAATCAAAACCAAAAAGAATACATATAAACTTACATAATCATTGTACATAAATAAAAGTCCAAAGCCAACTAAAGAATATAAAATACTATAAAACTTTGCACTCTTTCGCTCCTCATAATACTTTTCAGTACGCGATAAAGCTAAAGCCTTGCTTAACCATTTATTATATTTTTTTAAAAAGCCATTATAATCTTTTTTAGCTCTACTTTTAAAATCAGATAAAGTAACTTCCTTTTTATCATCAAATAACAATTTAATAACAGCTAAATCAAGCTCATCAAGATTATCTTCATTTGCTAGCATTAACTTATAATCTTTTTTACCAATATCTAAAAAGTCAATTTTCTTTTTATTAATTAAATTTAAAATACTAGCTGATAAATCTTTAGTTTCAATTTTCTGATTCAACAAATAACTAACTAAAGCCGGATTAATATCACGAGGTATATCTCTAAAATACTTCCCTTTAAACTCACCAATATATTCTTTATCAAAGTTTTTATAAATAAATATTATTAAAACTAAAACACCAACTAACCAAATAGAACCAGATACATTAAAAATAGTAGCCATCCTTTGCTCTTTATCCTCTAGAGACTTTAAATATTCTCTTGCTTCTTCTCTTTTAGTATTTGCAATATCCGCTAAATTTGATTCATATTTAATAATTTCATCAAGTGCATCAACACCACTAAACTTACTAACACCATTCATCTTATCAAAAGCTATTCTAATGTCTATTGTATCCTCACTAGTTAAATTAGATACAGTAAAAACAACTGTTTGCTTATTTACAATTTCAACATTACCTTCCAATGGTCCATGTGCCCAAGCATTAAGTGTATCACTATTGTTAGGTAAATTAACCATAACTTCTAAATACTTAATATCATCAGGAATACTTTTAAAAACATTAAGCCATAACTCAGAAACATCATTATGTGTAACAACTGAATTTACTAACTCATACTCAATAAAGAACCCTTCATAAGAACCCGGATTAAATATCTGATAAGTATATTCATTCCCTTTAACACTAACTGAATAATATCCATTAGATCCAACTAAAGCAGAATCATTTCTCGTAAAAACCGTTCCTGTATTATTCATATAAGACATATTAACAGAGCTATCAACAGGAATATCTTTTATAGTTACCAAATTAATTCCTGTAGGATTATATAAACTAGAATCAATAACTAAGTCATCATAACTAGTTGAATCCAAGTTAATCGTCTTATAAGCACCATTAAAACTACCCTTATATACAAAAAGCTCTTTCACCAAAACATTTCCATTATCAAGAATAGTCATGTTAATATAATATTTATCAATATAAGTGCTTTCTGCTTTAACACTTATAGGAATAAATAATAATAACGAAATAATAAATAAATATACTCTCTTCATAAATCACCTAAAAAGGCTTTAAAAAGCCTTAAAATTTTACCTGTGGAGTTTCTTTTTCAGCTTCATTAGCTTCAAAGAAAGGTTCTGGTTTAAATCCAAACATAGAAGCAACTACATTAGTAGGAAACATTTCAAGTTTATTTTTATAATTTAAAACTGCATCATTATAAAATTGTCTTGCATAAGAAATTTTATCTTCTGACTCTTTTAAATTAGATTGCAAATCCATAAAATTAGTATTTGCTTTCAAATCAGGATAACTTTCTGCTAAGGCAAATAATTTACCTAAAGCTTGAGTAAGTTCTCCATTAGCCTTCATTTCATCACTTGCACTAGTAGCACTAACTGCCTTGTTTCTAGCTGTAATAACAGCCTCTAAAGTACCCTTTTCATGAGCAGCATATCCTTTAACCGTCTCAACTAAATTAGGTATCAAATCAGCACGTCTTTTAAGTAAAACATCAATTTGTGCCCATTGATCCTTAACAACATTTCTTTTCTTAACTAATCCATTATAAGCACTAATTAAAAATAGAACAACAACTACAACAATTACAATAATTAATATAAACCATTCCATATAATCTATATCCTCCTATCTAAAAATATTATACACGATAACCTTATTTAAGTAAATACTAAATCACACACCATATAAAACATGATCAATTTGGTAATTTCTAAGAATTTCATCAGATGATAATACATCACCATAAACTCTAACAGAATAAATATTACCAAACAAAGCATTATTTGCATCTACCATATCTCTACCAATATATAAATTATCCCAATCAAATTGATCAGTCATAAACGATAAACTACTAAAAGTATCATCCAAAACCCCATTTATATATAAATTAATTTCACCTACTGCTTTATTTAAAACAAAGGACAAAGTATATTTAGTATACAAAGAAAGAATAGTAGCGTTAGCATTATTAACAGAATTATTATTCCAATTAACTCCTAAATTATTACTAGTATTTTTAATTAAACTAATATTATTATTAGCATTATAATTACTAAATAAATTAGCCAAACTGTTACTTTTAAATGAAACTACAATTTCTATTGTATTATTAAACTTCATTAAATTTTTCAAAACGTCTCCAACATAAATGCCATCATCAATGCCATCAAGAGCCAGTGAATCACTCTGCCAACCACTATTTTCAGTAGTTCCTATATTAACTATATTTACATTATTGCTATAGTCTGTTATATCTGACCAAACACTATTATCATCCTTAATACCATAACCACCATTATTTTTAGCATCCAGATGCATATATAAATCATTATAAACATAACCCTTTATTAAATATGTTCCATCACAATCAAGCATATCACTTTCATACGAATAATCATAACTTCCATATCCATTAACACTAAAAACAACACAACCTGTCATAAGAGAATTATCTCTAGGATCAATTAAATCATCAGGATTTATAAAATCATAATCACCTAAAGTATTTAGTAAAACACCAGTTTCATTTGTATACTGCAAATGATAATCCTTTGCAGAGCTAATTATAGTCTCTACCTGTCTATCATAAGCCTTCTGTTTTGCTGTCTTAACCTGACGAGAAAATTCCCCATAAACTAATATTATAACTAAAGATAATATAACAATAACACCTAAAAGTTCAATTAACGTAAAAGCTTTCCTATTCATATTTCACCTACTTTATAAAGTATAAACTAATTAAAAATAATAGTCAATTTAATTTAACATAACGAGATACCACCAACTGATATCTATCAAATCTCTTTTCAACATGACCACTAAACTTTATAATATCTCCCACCTCAATAACAGCAAGTAAAACATTAGGGAAAATAGTAACATCTATTGTATTATATTCATCACTTCCCGTAACAAACACCATAGTATCTCCCTTTTTAGTAGCTATCTTTTTAACCTTTTCAGCATATAAAACAATATCAATATTTTTATCAAAATATATACTTACATCACTTAAATTAACATCATTTTCCTTATAACTAATTGTTGGATGACTGCTTAGATAAAAACCAAACAAATCAAACTCATTTTGTAATTTTTCACTATCGGTGTATTCATCTATAACATTAAGTACAGGCTTTAACGCCTCATCACTATTAAACATATCACCAAGCTCGCTATAATTTAAAATAACATCCAAATTACTAATTAACGTTTTTCTATTATAGTCCAACCCATCAAAAGCACCAGATAAAATCAAAGATTCAATAACTTTAGTATTAACCGATTTACCATATAATCTTTTAGTAAAGTCAAATATATCCTTAAATAAGCCTTTTTTTCTTTCATTAATTATTTCAGTTGCTACAATAGGTCCGATATTTTTAATATTAGATAACGGATATATTAAACTCTTATTCACAAATTCATAATTCAAAGTGCTTACATTTATATTTGGCTTTAAAACACTAACACCATTTTTTTTACACTCATTAATATAATCCTTTGTTTTAGAAGAACTTCCAATAAAACGAGTAAGCAAGTTTTTCAAAAATATTTCAGGATAATATTTCTTTAAATAAGCCATTTTATAAGCAACCATCGAATAAGCTACCGAATGAGACTTATTAAATCCATAAGAAGCAAACTTTAAAATCAAATCATATATTTTATTAGCTTTAGATAATTCAATATTGTTAGATACACATCCATTTAAAAACTTCTCTTTTTGCTTTAATAAAATATCTTCTTTTTTCTTACTCATAGCTTTTCTTAAAAGATCCGCTTCAGCTAAACTAAAGCCGGCTAAATTAGAGGCTATCTGCATTATTTGCTCTTGATAAATAATAATTCCATATGTACTTTTTAAAATAGGTTCTAACTCATTTACAATATAAGTTATTCTTTCTTTTCCTTCTTTTCTTTTAATATATGTATCAATATTAGCCATAGGTCCAGGTCTAAATAAAGCAATAGCAGCAACTAAGTCATCAAAACAATTAGGTTTTAACTTTCTAAGGAAATTCATCATTCCACTAGATTCAAACTGAAAAATACCATAAGTATTAGCTTTCTTAAATATTTCATAAACTGATTTATCATCTAAAGGAATAGAATCAAAAGTTAAATCCATATTATAGTTTTTATTAATTTCACTTATTGTATTACTAATTAAAGTTAAAAAAGAAATTCCCAAAAAATCCATTTTAAGTAAACCTAGCTCTTCCAAATACTCCATGGAATAACCTGTAATAAAAATATCCTCATGTTTAACCAAAGGAATAACTTCGTCTATTTCAACATTAGCCATAACCACACCGGCCGCATGAATAGAAGGTTGCCTTTTTAAATTTTCCAATTTAATAGAAACCTCATAAACATCCTTTAAGATAGGATTTATTTCCAAATACTCTTTTATTTTAGAATTACTATTATAGTTATCTATTAAACCCATACTTCTATCTAACATATTAGATAAAATATCTACAATTTTAACATCTACACTAAGTACCCTAGAAACATCTTTAATAACTTGTTTAGACTTTAAAGTACTAAAAGTTATAATAGGAGCTACTTTCTTTTTTCCATACTTATTTATACAATAATTAATTACTTCTCCTCTTCTTTCAGAATCAAAATCCATATCAATATCAGGCATACTAATACGTTCTGGATTTAAAAATCTCTCAAAAAGTAAATTATATTTAATCGGATCAATGGTTGTTATATTAAGTAAAAATGATACCAAACTTCCAGCCGCACTACCCCTACCAGGAGCTACCATAATATTCTTTTCTTTAGCAAATTTTACATAATCATAAACAATTAAAAAATAGTCATCAAATCCCATCTTATGTATTATATCTAATTCATATTTTAATCTATCTATATATATCTTATGTACAGTTGTTCCAAATATTCTAATTAACCCTTCCTTACACAATTGTTTCAAATAATCAAAACTATTACAACCATTAGGGCAAACAAATTTTGGAAGTAAATTAGGAATAGTCTTTATTTCTAAATTACAACTAGAGGCTATTTTACTATTATTAACCTCTTCCCTGACATAAAAAGAATTATCTTCATTATATTTAATTTCATCTAGACTAATTCTATTATTAATAGCTAATAAATATTTATAAAATTTATTATCACTTTTTTCTAAATATAGAATCTCTTTAGCATAAACTAAATTATCACCTGTTAAAGCTTTAAATTCTTCATCATTACTATAAGACTTATATATATCTTCATAAATAGAGCTTAATTCATCATAAATACTAAAACTTTTAAAAGGAACTATACAAATAAAATCACTACAATACTTTTTTAAAATTTGAAAGTCAATTTTATCTTCCAAACTCGCTAGTTTCAATAAATTTTTATAACCATTATAGTTTTTAACATAAAGTATAAAAGGTAAATCATTAACACTTAATTCCATTCCAACAATCGGTTTAATATTGTTAGCTCTGCATGCTTTATAAAACTCCATCACGCCATACATATTATTATCTGTTATTGTAAGTGCTTGTATATTATTCTTTTTAGCATAATTAATCAAATCATTTATTTTAATCATACTATTAAGTAAACTATAGTGTGTTTTTAAATATAGTGGAACATACATACTTTTCACCTTCTATATTAATTATACTTTATATACATTTGTTTGTAAATTAAAACACAAAAAAAGCTTAAAATTTTCTAAGCTTTTACTTTTTGAATTGCACTCATTGAATCTGCAACATTGCGATAATTTAAACCAAGAATCTCACCATCTGACATCTCAGATAAATAACTAGCAATTCCCGTAAGAATTATTCCTGCCGGCGTTTTAATTCTTTCTTCACACTCTACAATTTTTGAAAATTCAAAATAATCTACAGTATTTTCTGCAAGCCTGCTAGAAGGATAAAACTCTAGAAGCTCTCTAAAAATCTTGTCAAAAACTTCGCCATTTGGATCATAGTTGCCTGTAAATGATGCATCTGGAGCATAAAACAAAAATTCTCCAAAATAGCCCACATATTGAATATCTCTTTCAGTAAGTATCTGACCACATAAATTATAAATCATAACTTTTTGATAATTTGTAAATTTTTCAGTCAATCTCTCCTCGTTAGCAGAAAAATATCCTAATTTTTTATCCTCAGGATACCATTGAAATCCAAATTTTTCTAACTCTTGTCCTATTTCATTATCCATAAAAGACAAATAACCATTCTTCATTTTAACGCTTGCTTTTAACGTCAAAAATTTTACCATTAAATCCAATCTACCAAGAACTTCTACTTCCTCTTCAGATAAATCATCACGTTTTAACAGTTCAGGAATTTCCACTAAACACTCCTTTATTTGACCATACAGTTCATTATCCAGTTTTTTATTTACTTTTGTCATACAATATATATAAATCTCCTTCTATAACAATAATCTAGCACAAACATTAATTTTTTGCAAGAAATATCAATAATAATTGACTTATTTAAAATATTATGATAAAGTTATTAGGCATATGAAATTAACAAGGAGGCAATATCATGGCTAAAAAAGTAACTAGTAAAACTCCATTATTCGGAAATAAAAGATCACATTCTTGTAAAGCTACAAAGCATGCACAAAAACCAAATCTACAAAAAATAAAAACTGATGATGGACAAAGTGTAAGAGTAAGCACTAGAGAACTTAGAACATTAAAAAAGATAGAAAAATCAGCATAAATTTCTATCTTTTTTATTTTCTCAAATTTTTCCCAACTAATTCTAGTTCAGTAGTTAACTGTTTTACTCTTTCAATTATTCTTCTTGCCTTAACCTCATCTGCTCCATTCTTAGTAGATGAAAAATGTTGCTCTAATTCTTTAATATTCAAATTAGATGAAAAAAAAGTCGTTTTATGCTCCTGCATACGATACTGCAAAATAGTTCCAAGAATTTCATCTCTTCCCCAAGCCGTTAAATTTTCGGCTCCAATATCATCTATTAAAAGTAGTGGTACTTCCTTTATATAATCATATTTGGCTTCAAAATCGCCAGAAAATGATGCTTTTAAATCCCTTAAAAACTCAGGAAAATAAATAATAGCCGACTTCTTTCCTCTTTTAGCAAGTTCATTAAACATAGCCGCTATTAAATAAGTCTTTCCCGCGCCAAAGCTACCACTTAAATATAAACCTTTTAATCCCTTTATACTATCATAACTATCTAAGAAATCCTTCATCCATTTAAGTAAAGGAATTCTTTTTTTATCATCTAAAAATATATCAGCCATTTTAGCTTCTTTAATTTCAGCCGGAATATCAAACAAATAAATATTATCTTTATATTTATTATTATCCTGCATTTCCATTTGATACTTACAAGCTTCATAATTAAATACAAGTTCATTATCATAAACCATAGGTTTATAACAATATCCTTTAATCTTATTCTTACAATCTAATATATGTTTGCACTTCTTGCAATTTTTAACCTCTGATACACAATCTAACAAAGCAGAAGTCCTTTTAACTACAACGCTTCTATCAACATCTATTGATTCAACCATATTTTTAAAATCTATATCTTTCATAGCCTTAACATACTCTTCTTCTAATAAATCTTTATCATAAGAAAAACCAAGGCCTTTAAAAGTTTCATCTATTTTCTTCATTCTTTAAACTCCTTTAAAAGATTTTCCATTTCTTTAATTTCATCTACTGATAATGGATTTTCATCTATTTTCTGATCAAACCAAACCGGTTTAGACTCTTTTTTACTTCTAGTTCCTTTATTCTTTTGACTTAAAGCAAACTGCATAGCTTCCTCAACAGTACTTATATTACTTCTCTTCCACTGTCCAGCAATAGCTTCTACATAGGCCTTAGTTAATTTATTATTATTAACTCTTAAAACATAATCAATTAAAACATTAACCACACCTGGTTCTAAACCTAAGTCTAGTAATAAATACTCCAAAATAGACAAATCATATTTAGAAGGTTTCCCACCTTTTTGTTTAGAAAGTAAAAACTGATAAGGTGTTGTTGTTTCAAATTGATGAATAACTTTAGCTTTATTTGACGTATCACTAACTTCCTTACGCAAATATTCAGGCTGATTCTTATGAACAATACTAGGAAGTTTTCCTGAGTGCTCAAACTTATAATATTTTTTAGAACTTTCCCTTAATAAATTCAAATCAATTACTCTACCATTAATAGAGTCTAATATTAACTTTTCTAAATCATCATTATTTAAATTATATATAAAAGACAACTTATAAATATATTCTTTTACATCTTTATTAACCTTTTTAACATCTAATAAATCACTATTAAATCTAGATAATAATTCATTAATATCTACATCAGTAACAACACTCATTTTCCTTTTATTGCTTCTTCTAATATCATCACAAATTATATCATACTGTGTTTTAGCATCCGTCTTAAAAACTTCACAAAATGAACTAGTAATATCTTTATATTTAGACAAATCAACTTTAGAAGTTTTATAGAATTTAATAATACTATCATATTCTGAAGCTCCAACATTATTATATAATGCCGTAGCTAAAATAGGATTAGTCAAAAATTCATAAGCAGACATTGGTGAATATAATTCATAAACATAACTATTTATAGATTCACTTTCTTTCAAATAAGTTTTAATTAAACCAATTCCTTCAAGCATTTCCAAAGCATCCATAATTTCTTCTAATCTAAACTTTAAACTGCTCATCAAGTGGTGGTGAGTCCATTCAACTGACATAATCTCTAATTTATCTAAATAAGACCACAAAGTAAAATACAAACTAATTGCGCTACTTCCAATAATAGGTTGGTAAAGCATAATTAAAATATTTCTATCACTGTTGTGAAGGACAGACTTATTAAGTACAACAAAAGAGTCCCCTGCTAATAAAGGTATTTTATTCATAACTTCACCCACTTTACATCTATAAATAGTTTAACATATTTAAATAAATAAAAAAAGAAAAAATCATTTTTCCTTTAGAATTTCAAAATAAAACGTTGTTCCTTTTCCTTTAGCACTTAATACGCCATACTTAAATCCATGATTAATAAGAATTCTTTTAACAATAGATAAACCTAAACCAGTTCCGACAACATTTCTTTTGTATGTTTTAGTAGTGTGATAATACCTATCCCAAATAACATTAATATCTTTCTTACTAATGCCTTTACCAGTATCAGTAATTTCAATCCTAACAAAACCATTATCTATTATACTAATAATGACTTTTTTGTCATCTCCTGTATAATTAATCGCATTATTAATTAAATTATAAATAACTTGCTCTATTTGCTTTTTATCTGCGCTAACCAGACACTCATTAGTATTATTGAGTTCAAAAGAATATCCATCTCCCTTTAAAATATCATATCTTTTAATAATAGTTTGAATCATCTTATTAATATCAAATTCTTCTATATTTAATTTATTTAGTTTTGATTCAGCAACTGATAAATCTAAAATATCATTAACAAGTAAATTAAGTCTATCAACCTCTTCAATAATAGTATTTAAATTTTGATTTCTCTTATCTTTATTCTTATAAGTTAAATCACGAACCATTTCTGCATAAGCCTTAATCATTGTTAAAGGCGTTTTAAGATCATGACTAACATTAGATAATAATTCCATTCTAAGTTCCTCTGTTTTAGAAAGCTCTTCCTTCATATAATCTAAAGTATTTTCTAACTCTGAAATTTCCTTTATATCTGTTTTTTCATAAAAAACCACATCAAAATTACCTTTAGCTAATTTATTAGTTTGATCATTAATTTTAATTATTGGTTTACTTATCTTTTTAGATATAAAATAAGCAACAATAAAAGACAATATTAAAACAATTATTGTAATATAAACCAATTGACTTTTAAGAATTACAACAGCAGAATCCAAAGGTTCTAAAGAAGCACTGATAAACAAATAATAACCATTAATATTAATCGCTTTAATTAAGGTTTTATTATCAAATCTTGGATTAACTAAAGTATAAGTAGCACTCTCTAAGCCACTATATATAAAATCTAATTTATAATTTAAAACATTAGATCCTTCTACCAAGCATCCTCTATTAAAACCGCTTGAAGTATAAGCAATATCCTGACTGTTATATATTTCAATACAAACCCCACTATCATGAGATATACTATCTAATTCAGTCTTATTATTATAATTTTCCTTAATTAAAGAAACCGTTTCATTTAATTCCTTAGTTTTTTGATATTCATAATATTTATTAAAAAATAAAACTTGAAAAGACCACAAAAGAAGTAATATTAATAAACAAAATATTACTAAATAAAACCAAATATTATATTGCAGTTTAATCTTTTGTTTCAAATTTATACCCCATTCCTCTTACTGTAATAATAAGGTCTTTATACTCTCCCAAATTATTTCTTAAAATTTTAATATGACTATCAATAGTACGATCATCTCCATAAAAATCATATCCCCAAATATTAGTTATAATCTGATCTCTTGATAGAGCAACACCTTTATTATTAATAAAATAAAATAATAATTCATATTGCTTAGGAGTTAAAAAGATTTCTTTATTTTTAATACTAACAAATCTAGATTTAAAATTAATAACTAAATCCTTGTATTTGAAAACTTCTTCCTGTTTTTTAATTCTACTAGTTACAGCCTTTATTCTAGCAATTAACTCCTTTGGACTAAATGGTTTTATCATATAATCATCTATTCCTAAATCAAATCCGTACAATTTATCAATTTCATTAGTTCTAGCTGATAGAACAATAATAGGAATATCTTTAATTTTTTTAATTTCTTTGCACGCTGAAAAACCATCTAACTTTGGCATCATGACATCTAGTATAATAACATCTATGTTATTTTCTTTAACTATATTAATAGCTTCTTCACCATTACAAGCTTCTATAACTTTATATTTAGCATTAATACAATACTCTTTTATAACTTCTCTTATCAAAGATTCATCATCAACTATTAGAATATTCATAACCTCACCTACTTACATTATATAACAACATTGTGAAAATTGCATGAAAAAACTGCTGTTATGCAGTTTTAATTCCCATTTGCTTTCTAGTTAAAACTAAAGCTTTTCCTTTTACTTCTTCTGTTACAAACAAAGGATCGTCCGCTAATGCAACAATATTTGCTATGAAAGCTTGTGTAAAGGAATAAGCGAGTTCAAAATTAGAATCACATAAATCACAATTATTTCTAGCCTTAGCATTTCGGATTTCAGCTTCATGCATCATTTGAAGCCAGTCATTTGTTATAATCATTTTGAATGATAATAAAGAATTTATATTCCTCACTATCAATCCAACCCTTAATACAGCTCCTGAATTATTTGTCCATAAACCAGATTCTTTTAAACTTTTCATATCAATTCTTTGATTGGCATATAATAAATTTAAAACTTCTGATCTTGCTAAATCATTATCTCCAACCATCATTTTTGTTTTCCAATTTCCATTAATAATATTTTGAAACATTTCAAGTGAATCAGCTTCTTGTACTATTCTTATTTTATAAGCAATTAATTTATTAATTAAAGTGGCATCACCCGAAGCTAAAATCTCCTCAATACTATAATCATTAAATACACTGTCTTTATGATTTATACTCAAAGTAAAACTTGAATTATGAATTGTAGTATGATTACTAACAACATTATATAATACCTCATCATAGCGTTTCTCATTTGGAAGAAATCTTTGCAATAACGAAACACCGCCATACTCACCGCTTAATAGCAAAGCGCCCAATTGTCCATGATCAACAATTCCAGAAGCTTTTGACAAATCTGTATCAATTAAATTTCCAGTTAACCTATAGTGTTCTGGTCTACCTATATCGTGTAACAAACCATCAATTTCAAAAGAAGAAGTATAACTTTCATTAAAAAGCTGCATTTCAGTGGCTATCTTAGGTGTCGTACTGGACATAGAAAGACCATGATGTAGTTTGATTTTAATAGCATCAGAAAGGTCTCCTTCTCTCTCTATCTCTTCAAATAACCCCAGCACATATTTCACATACTTTTTTTTAGAATCCTTAACATTAATTTGTAAATTTTTTATTGCCATAAATCCCCCTAAATGCAATATATAATAATACATATTCTTTATTTTGTCAAACTATGATTCATCCCTTGTATAACCATCTATAGTATCACAATAATCAAAATCGCTACTCGCTCCACATCCCTCAAACTCTCCTTGGAATGTTACTTTTATAAACTCACTTTGACATTTCTCTCCATCAACACAATATAAATCGTAATCATCATAATTATGTGTGTCGTTGTAATCTCTTATTTCATTAATCAAAGCTGGCGTTAATGTTATCTGATACATTGGCTCTTTATCGTAGATAGACTCTCCAGTTGTATTTCTATTATTCAAAATATAATTCTCAACTAAACTGTTTGTCTCATCGCCAGTACAGTTTTCTTCATCACACCAGTTACTACCAGTTAATCTTCCTTCTGCATCTATTCCTGGAAATGGACTTTCTAAAGATATTGGTCTATATATTAATCTTATCCCACCAAATTCTTCTGTATCATCTTCCACTACTAGTTTATCATCTTCTACATCATATTCGCAATCATAAGTTACTACTTTTGTATCTTTATTGATATTTGTTGTTATATATTGTGTAAAGTGATCATTATATCCTATATTACTATACAAGATATCTAAGTTATAAGTTCCCGTTGGTGTTGAATAATTAACTGGATAATTTGCATAACCTACATCTAAGAAATTTGTATAAACCCCAAACGTTGAATCATTATAAGATGTTTTAGTGTCAGTTGATACCCCACTCGGTAATGATACATATCTATAAAAATTAGCTGGTAAAGTATAATCATAAGCTACATCATATTCTTTCCCATACTCACTTATCCAAATGGCTGATATATTTTCTGTATGAGAATAATATGAATCGCAATATTTTCTTATACCACTTAAATGGCATACTCTTTTAACAACTGTTTTAGTTCCTCCTGCTGCTACTTCATCTCCATACACTTTATGATTTTCTTTTTCTTCAGATAAAGTTTCTTCTGCATTTAAAGCTACATCTCTACCATAAGTAGGCTCTTCAAAACTAACTGCCATATCAGTATCTAGTTCATAATCTAAAGATAATTTAGAGCAATTGTCTAATATATCAATCATTGTCTCTTGATAATCCAATAAAGACTGTAAGTAAGAGGTATCTTTTTTATAGCACTTTGTACTACCTGAAGTATCTTTTCCTAAATAATAACCACTTGGACAATATGGGCCATATGTTGTACAATTTCCATCATAATTATAATCTAAATAATCAGCATTACACTGCTCAACTTTAATATTACTAACAGTTACTTCATTGTAATTTGTTGTGCATGTTTCTCCTGTTTTCTTTGTTGAGCACCCAGCAAAGGTACCACCTTCAGCTCTACATTCTCCGGTACTAAACCCAGAATAAGTTGTCCCATCTATAATACATTTACAAGTTGTTGTATAAATAGGAACACATGTTTTATCCTCATATGGGGTATAATTACACCAAAAATCAACAACTAAATATCCTCCTTCTAATGATGTTAAACCGAGTTTATTATAATGGTTAATAGCACATTCTGTAATAATCCCACTATATCCAAATATATCAGTAGTATCTCTATAAGTAGCTCCTACAAAAATATAATCAAAACCAGATATAGAATCTACATAAGCATAATCACAAGCACATAAAATTTGTTTTACAATTGTATTTATTGAATAAGTATAAAGGCCATCATCAGTTGTAGTCACAGGAGAGCAAGTAGTAACAGTTACAGTTTTTGGAATATGCGTCGAATCACTATAAGTAGCGTTTTCAAAGGTATCTCCATCGCTAGTAGCCCCATTTTTACACACAGAGTAATAACTACTTAATGAAGATGTTGTCGCTGTAGAAGTATAATTACTTAGAATTTTATATCCACAATAATCTCCTGTTGGATCTTTAGGTAAACAAACAGTTTTATAAGATGGATTTTTCACTAATTTTGCTTCTTCAGTAGCAATATTATCTAATAATTTGTTATAATCACTCATCCATTTAGCTAAATCAATATCAGTTCTACAATCCCTCTTTCCATTTAATTGAACTGTAAGACCAGATATAATATTAGCCTCTACTGTTTCACCAACAGTCCAAGTAAAATGTTCACCAGGTTCCGTAGTAACTTTAAAGCCAGGCCAAGTAAAAACATTTTCTTCAACACAATATACAGGGCAATACTTTGAATTTCCCATACTTGCATCTAAATAAGAGCTATTTCCTATAGCATCCTCAACATTTGTAACATCAGAATAAGTTGATGTTACAGCACATACTCCCGTATTATCAATAGTAATAGCGTTAACTTCATCAATAGATAAAGAAAAAATAGTAATCAAAAATAAAATATGAAAAATTTTAAAAATATATTTCATCAAATACTCACCAAATTTCTATGTTACAAATACATTATACCATAATAAATATAAAAAAATACAATAACGTATTTTTTATATTACCCCAAAATTTAATACTTTCTAACATATATTATTAATAAATTAAAAATTACTTAGTCATTGCTTTTTTATTAGTAAACTCATCAATAGTAGGTTGAAACAAATCATATGTTTTTGCCGTTTCTTGAGCACTAGTAATTGCACTTCTAAAATTAAGAGAAGTAAATCCAGTAGACATTGGAATAAAAATACTATTTCTAAGAGTGTAAAAAACAGTTAATCTTGCACTATCATGAAGTTCAGCTAAAGGATAAGGAAAACTACTTTTCTGAAATAAATAAAAATTGCAAATATCTTCTTGAGGATTTAAATAAGCATCTTGATCTTGAACAGCTGCTTGTTGAGTAAATCCAGCAAGATATAAATCAATTTCTTCAATTTTAGCAATATCAGCACGTAATTTAGCATCAAATATAAACGGAGAATTAACACGATAAGTACTTAAATCATTTGTGCTGCCAATTGATCTCATATTTTCATAAAAAGATCCCACAGTTAAATTATACTTTTCATCTACCACACCATTTTCAAATGGAAAAGGATATATAATATCGCCACTATCAATTAAACTATAAATCATATCTGGTTGTGTAGTTAACAAATCTAAATTATTTAATAAAAGAAATGTCCCTGCTACATTACTTTTGTACTTTTTTATTACTAAATTATCATATTCTTTTTTATACTCAGCAATTGCTTTATATTGCTCTGGTGTTGAAACAATTATATTTCCATCAACAATCTGCGCTCCTATACTAATAAGCCATTCTTCATATTCTTTAACGTCAAATCCACATTTCATTCTGTTTTCAATTTGTTCATTAGTATAACCAAGAATATCGTTCTCATAATTCGGTTGTTCTTTAGTTGTTGATGGTGCTGGAGTATCTGAACTAGCCTTAGCCACTGCAGCTCCAGCTGACATAGCCATAATTGCTGCCAATAAAACAGATAAAGTTTTTTGATATAATTTTCCCATAAAGTTTTCCCCTTCCAATTATTTAAAGCTATAAAAAACAGTTAAAGACACAATAACGCCATTAAAAGCGTTAATATCCTTAACTGTTAACTAAACTATTTAAAGCATAAAAAGACATAGTTGATAAATTAATATCAATTACTAATTTCAAATCATTTAATTTTGAAACATAAACGCTAATACACTTCATAATAGATCCCCTTCAAATAAATTCAAGCTTATAATATTACAAAAAGCATTATTTGTCAAGCTTAATCAATGTTTCAAATCAAACTATAGACTACTTATTTATTACCTCATTAATCAAATTCTTATACTCACTTACTCCAGGCTGATCAAAAGGATTAACATCTAGCATATAACCTCCCATAGCAGCAGCCACCTCAAAAAAGTAAATTAAATAACCCATATTATATTCATTTATCTCATCCATAACTATAAAATTACTATAAACCTCATTTTTTAAGTGAGCTAAAGCCACTTTAGAAGCAGCAATACCATTAAGATTATCCATAGGCATATTATAATTATTTAAATATAAGTCACTAGTCCTATCTGCAATAATAACTGTCTCAAATAATATTTTACTCCCCTCTTGATAAAACTGTCCCAAAGAATGCAAATCTCTTGTATTAATAGAACATGTAGGAAACAATCCCTTACCATTTTTACCCTGAGACTCTGCAAATAATTGCTTTAACCATTCGCCAAAGTATAATAATTTCGGCTCATAAAAAGTATATGATTCTACTTTTTTACCAACACCATATAAATAATTTCTTATACAAGCATATTTATAAGCTAAACTAATATCAACCTCTTTTGCTCCTTTTAATAAAACATCAATATCAAATCCAGCAAAAGCTATTGGAAATAACCCAACAGCAGACAAAACAGAATACCTTCCTCCAACACCAGCAGGAATAATAAAAGATTTATAATTATTTTTTTGTGCAAACGCTCTTAATTTGCCACTACTTTGATCAGTAGTAATAACAATATGATTTTTTAATTCCTGCTCTCCATATTTAGATAATAACTTTTCATAAAAATAATCAAAAGCAATGCTAGGCTCTAATGTACCACCTGATTTTGATACCACATTAATTACTATATCCTTATCCATAATAAAGTCCCATAACTCTATAAGATACTCACTAGATAAAGATGTCCCAGCAAAAATAACCAAATCATCACCAAAATATGCAGACAAAGCATCGTTAACGGCTTTAGCTCCTAAAAAAGATCCTCCAATACCAATAACCAATAAAACATCATTAACAGAACTTAACTCTAAAGCTGTCTTTTTAATATCCATTACCTCTTCATTAGATATCATCTTATCAATATTAAACCAACCACTCATAGAATCATTCTTTAAAATATCTTTTAACTCTTCATAACTATTATTTAACTCTACCTTAGGCATGTAACTTTCAAAATCAAACTTAATCATAAATTACCTCTTTCAATCACTTATTCTAACACGAACACCATCAACAACTTTATAAACTCTTTTAGCATTTTTATCCATTTTATTTTCAATTTCTTTTTCTAAATCAAGGCCCAGTATTTCAGCAAGCCCCATTAAGTATATAGCCACATCAGCTAACTCTTCTCCCAAATCATCTTTCTTTTTTTTATAAGCTTCATATGCTTCTGCAACTTCACCATACAAAAGACAAAATTCCATTTCAACATTAGTTGTATTAAAACCTTTACTAACCTTGTTTTCAAATATTGATTTCTGTGTTTTAATTACATTCATTTTTTTCCATCCTTTCAATAGCTTGTTCTAATAACTTATAAGCTTTGATGCATTCTTCTGTATCCGGATTACTAGATAACATCTCAAACATATTACTTTCCAAATCATTTAATCTATCAAAACTTAACTCTTCCAAGAAAGACTTGCCTCTATCTTTTTTAACATAATCAATAAATTCTTCAATTTCTTTCTTTTGGACCAAATCAACAGCAGTTAATACCTTACTAGATAAATCTTTATAAGGACTAAAATTAAGTACATACATTAATTGCGTTCTGTTAAAAGGATCAATGTTTTTAATAGATTTTACAATTTTATCAAAAGAAACATTCTTTTTATTTAAATCATTAACCATAGCATTAGCATTAAACTCTTCCATATTTCTCCTTACATATAAATTTACCAAGCATTTCTTTAAATAAATTAAATATTTTATTTAAATCATTCTTAAATAGTAATAAATTAACCAAACCAATGATAATTAAACAACATAGAAGCGTTAAAAAACCAATTATAAAAAACATTAAATAACTATCTATACTAGTTAATAAGCTTGTACCCATAATAACCAACAAAATAACTAAAAATAAATTTACAACTAATTTTTTTATAAAAGAAATTAGTTCTTTTTTAAATATTTTAATATGTGTATAATATATTTCCATACTAGCAAGACCTATATTAGTAATAATAGTAGCGCCTAGTATTCCATAAATGCCATATAGATAACCTAATATAGATAATAAAGAAACAAGTACTAAACAAGTAATCGTTTGTATTTTTCTCGCTACTTTAAAGTTACCAGAAACATTAATTATATTACCTGATGGCACATGTATTACCTCTAAATATAAAATACTTGCTAGCATTACAGCAATTATAAAATTTGTATAATTAATATCTGTAACACTTCTAGTATATAAACCAATAAAAGGAATTATAACAATTAATACGGCTGAAACTAAAATAGAAGTCGTAAGAATTACAATATATTCATAAGTTTCAAACTTGTCATAAACATAATCATATTTTTTATCAGATATTAATTGTCCAAACCCATTTATTGGAGCTGCTATCATTGAAGTTAAAAAGTTCTTTACAATATTATAAATAGAAGAATATACTGCATATACACTACCCATTTTTGTACTAATAAAAGTTGATATAAAAAGTAGCGGACTTGATAAATAAATAACAGAAGTTAATTTTTGAACCATTATATCTTTTGTACCCTTTATAGCTTCATAATCAGGTTTCTCTTTAGTGCTGATATTTGGAAACATTTTTTTATACAAAATTAAAACAGTACTTCCATTTATAATACTAAAAATAAGTAAACTAAGTCTTACAAGCAACATATCTACTTTATTGTAGACTAAAATAATTGTTACAACACTTGCTAATAGATTAACTAAAGTTCCAAAAAAAGTATATATGTATTCCTTTTGAGCTACTTGAAACATAATGCTAGACTTAATTACAAAAAGTAAATTAAAAGCGGTTGACATTATAACCATTAAAAATATTAGAAATATCGTTAAATAATCTAAATTACTTTTTATAAATAAAGGATATATTATAGCCAAAACTAACCCAATTAAAACAAAGGCAAATCCAATTTTAAAGAAAATTTTCTTAGAAGCACTCATTATAGCGTCTATTTTTTTAGTATCATTATTAACATAAGGCTTAAATAAAGCTACATTAATAGCTAAAGAAAATCCTCCTTCAACAAT
>JAQUYH010000011.1 GCA_028691955.1 Bacilli bacterium
TAATATCAGAATTATACTTTCTAAATTTTTGGCCTTTTGATGCCATAAAAAATACACCTCCTTTCGAAAGTGTATTTTATCATAAACTAGTTTTTTATTAAATGTCTACTCTAAGGGGTGCATTTCAAACATATAGTTTTTTATTAATTTTAATAAAGTATTTTTTTCAAACATTCCTTTTATTAAAGATTCATGTGTATTCAATTTTTCTACAGAATCATTTATACCTGTTTTTTTCCATTCAGTAAATCTTGAATAGTTACAAGTTATAGTTCCTGCTTTAGCTTTTACTCCATCACTTATGACAAGTATTTGATTATAATAAAATAATGATGGTATATGTACATTCATATATCCTTTTAATTGATTATATGCATCTTCTAATGATACATCTTCTCTTATCATACTTTTAAGTTCAAATACTACTAATGGAATACCATTTATAAATACAATAATGTCAGGTCTTTTTAAGCTATGTTCTTCAATACTAAATTGATTAACAACTAAAAATTCATTATTATCTACATTATCAAAATCTATTAATTTTACTGTGTGATATCTTGTTCCTTCAGATGTATATTCAGGCACACTAATACCTGATATTAAGTAATTAAAAAATTGTTTATTATTTTTAATTAAATTATTATTATCTAAGTTTTTAATTATTCTTATTGCTTCATTAATTACTTGTTCACTTAAATTAGGATTTAATTTAATTAATTTAGTAGTTAATTCATAAATAAGCAAAACATCAGAATAATCCCTACCTATTGATTCTCCGGTTTGATAAGAATAACCTAGTTCTTTTAATAATTCAATTGTCATTACTTCTAATTGTTCTTCTGTAAACATTTATATCACTCCTAACTCTTTTAATCTTTTTTTAGTGACCCTTATCCATATTTTTTGCTCAGTAATTAATATAACAGCTATTTTAGGATGCCTTTGCTTTAATAGTTCTTTTTCTATATTTTTATCTAATAAAATTGCTATTTCTTCTCCATACATTATTGGGTCGGTTAAAACTAAATCAGATATGATAAATCTACCTTTTGAATTTCTTTCTAAATATGATCTCTTTAAACATTTATAAGAATCTCTTTTGACATTTATCCATTTATTTTTAATTTTATTAGCAAAACCAAGTTCTTTAATTAGTAAAGGTCTTGATATATCAATATTATATATATTTATAGTTAATATTTTTTTGTTGTTTTCAGTAGTAGTTGAAATCATTTTATTTACTTTTATTTTGTTATTTTCATTTGATAAATATAAAGAATATACAACCGCTCCAACTGTACCAATAGCAACAAAAATATTAACAATTAAATTAGCACACTCCATAAACAGACTCCTTTTAAATTTTAATTATTTTAGATAATAAATATTTTTTATATCTAAAATTTAAATTAACAAATAACTATTTGTATGACTAAATTTCTAAATTATACCTTTTTCTTTTGTTGAATTATTTATAATATTCTCTAAAAATTCTTTCATTGTTACTTTAGATGTTCCTAAATTGGGAATAATTATTATTTTTATTATTTCCTCAATATATTCATAAAATAACTGGTGAAAATTTTTGAGCATTGAAGCATATTGACTTAAATCTAATTTTTTTAATTTTGGAATAGAAATATCTATTTGATGCCCTTTAAATTCAATTGGCAAGTTACTATCTTCTCTTATATTTTCAAATATGTCTAATGCTCCTCTATGTTTTATATAATTGTAATCTTCTCTAAAATTATCTGGCAATTTATTATTCCAAAATTCTGTAATTAGTTCTAGTAATCTTCGCAAATTTGAATTTTCTTTTTTTAAACTTAATTGATATTTTAATAGTTCTTGTAGGCTTTCTAAAGTAATATCATTTTCAATTTTTTTAATCTCTTCTTCAGTAATATTAAATTTTTCATCTGACTTTGTTATCCAATAAAAATATACCATTTGCCAGCTTAAATCTATACAGAAATTATAATATATCATTGCATTTTGCAAAAACAATTTTTCTAACCATCCTTTATTATTGCCTTCAGGATCTAATTCTCCATAATTCGTATTTTGATTGGAAAAAATACAATTTATTCTTGCAATACAAAAATTCTGATAAATTTGTAATAATTTAAATCTGCAAAGTAAGTCTTGCCTATTAGCATTTGAACAATAATCTAATGCTTGAGGTTCATATTCTGACCATTTTGGCAATATTAAATCTTTCGAATCCATTTGTCTTTTCCTTTCATAACTAAACTTTTATATTTTCTAGATCTATTTCTCCATTCATTAGCTTTGGTAATAATGTATCTCTTAATTTTATAAGAGTTTCATTTTCATTTGAGTTTGATGATATTTTATTCATTATAGAATTAAACATAATATTATATTTATTTAATTCTTCATCATTTGGAATACCAACTTCTAAATTTTCCAGCATATCACTTAAGGCAAGATTTTTAATTCCTGTTGTACCATTTTCCCAATTAAATAACAGCTTATCTTCATACATCAGCTTTAATGTCATATAAAGAAATGGTGCATATTCTTTTTGCTTTAATTTAATTGCTCTACAAAAATTAGTACAAATAATAGGATTTTCATAACTTTGAATAATATTACCTGTAATATATGCTGTTCTACCAGTTGATTGTGTTGGACTGCCACCAGAAATTTCTATAATAATACTATCTTGTGTTAACTTCTTTTTATCATAATTTTTTTCAAGTATATACCTTATTGGTGCTTTTCCTTTGTTACCAAATTCCATACTTGGAATATCTGCTCCTCTAATACAAAATACTTTAGTATTATTATTCCCTTCACTTTTTTCTTTTCCCCAATCTCCACCAAGAGTTTCATCGATTAAATCTATCAATCTAGAAAGATTATCATTTAATGTATAAAATTTATTTCTAAATTCTAATTTTAGCATATCATACAAACTATCATTCATTTTGTTATTTAATTCTATTTTAGCATCCAAACTAGACAATACCCTAACTATCTTCTTTTGATTTTTTAAAGACGGTACCTCAACTTTCATTTTAATTAAATTTGAAATTGTCAGTTGCGGCTGAGCTGATCCTGTTGATAAATTTTTTAAACCATCAAAATGAGATACAAAATAATAATAAAGATATTCTGAATTACAAACTCTATTTTCACATCTTATAAAGGCCAATTGAGCATTAATATTACAAGCGTTATTATCTGAAAAGTAATATCCAACTTTACCTACACCGTTTCCACGGACAACTAATAATATATCACCATTCCGAATATGTCCTTTCAATAATTTTTTATTCAATTCTGGCGATATATATTTAACATTGCTAAAACTAAAATTTCTACCATCAAAATCACTTGCAGAAAGAAAGGGTATCCCATAACTTAAAAATTCATTTTTTTTTGGATATTTTGAACTATAATTCCCATCACCAATTATTAAATCCAATTCGCTCAATCTATATTCTTTAAATTCCATATCCAATAGCCTCTAATACTTTTTTTATTTCTTCATCTAGTTTTGCAGATTCTTTCATATTTTTACATAATTCCTTAGTTAAAGATTTCATCTTATCTTCAAAAGTTATTCCGTCATCTTCTAACTCTTCAGTGCCAACATATCTTCCTGGAGTTAAAACATAACTATTTTCTTTTATTTCTTCTAATGAAGCTTTTTTATTTAATCCTCTTATATCTTCATAGTTATTATTATTTTGATAATTATGATATATGTCTGCAATATTTTTAATATCTTCATCAGATAATTCCCTTAATTTTCTTGTAACCAGTTCACCCATATTAGATGCATTAATAAATAAAGTATTATTTTTTTGTTTTTTATTTCTATTTAATATCCATATAGAGCAAGGAATAGTAACTGTATAAAATAAATTAGAAGGCATAGCAATAATACAATCTACTAAATCTGCTTCTATTAAATTTTTTCTTATTTCTGCTTCTTGACCGCCAGCTGACAATGATCCATTAGCTAATATTATAGCTGCTTTTCCATTAACTGATAATTTAGATATCATGTGCTCAATCCAAGCATAGTTTGCATTACCTTTTGGAGGAACTCCATACTTCCACCTATAATCATCTAGTAATTTTTCTTGTCCCCAATCACTAATATTAAATGGCGGATTTGCTAATATATAATCAGCTTTTAAATCTTTATGTAAATCATTTATAAAAGTATCATCGGCTTGAGTACCTAAATTACCTTCTAATGATCTTATAGCTAAATTCATTTTTGCTAATTTCCAAGTAGTTGGATTTTTTTCTTGACCATAAATAGATATATTTTTAATATTACCTTGATGATTTTGAATAAATTTTAATGATTGAATAAACATACCACCAGAACCACAAGCTGGATCATATACTCTTCCTTCATAAGGTTCTAATATTTCTACCATTGTTCTAACTAAACAAGCAGGCGTATAAAATTCTCCACCTTTTTGTCCATCTTTATTAGCAAACTTACCTAAGAAATATTCATATATTCTTCCTAACATATCTTTTTCACTGGCTTCTTTTGAACCTATTTTTATATTAGTGAATAAATCTATTATTTCTCCTAAATTAACATTTCTAAAATCTGGACTATTATATATTTTAAATAACACACCTTTTAAAGAAGTATTTTCTTTTTCAATCAAATCTAACGCATTGTCTAATATTTCTCCAATATTATGATCTTTAGAATGTTCTACTAAATATTTCCATCTAGCTTGTTCTGGAACAAAGAAAATATTTTCTGCTAAATAAGAATCTCTATCTTCTTCTAGTCCATAACCTTCTTTTACTAATTCATCATATTTTTCTTCAAAAGCATCAGATATATATTTTAAAAATATTAATCCTAATACTACAAATTTGTAATTACTTACAGATAATCCTCCAATCATTTTATCTGCCGATGCCCACAACGTTTTTTCTATTTCTTGCATATCTTTACCCATAAATAACCTCCAATATCTTACTACAATAATTATAGCATAAATAACTTTAAATAATAATCTATTCCTAAAGTCAAATTACTTTTTGATTTAATATTGATTCTTTATTTTCAATTGCATATTTTTTTAAAAATATAAGTAAAATAATTAAGGCTAAAGAAAGATAATAAAAAATACTTATTGACGTTAATAATAAATAAACAAATATTATAGCTTTTATAATATAAACTAGAGCTACAAAAATAAAAAGTCTTATAGTCCAATGTATAATTGAACCTAATTCACCTCTAGCACCTGTTTCACCTTCTAAAAAAAAGGCTAATTTATAAGCTATAAATCCCACTATAGCTATTAAAATATAATTTGTTAACACATCATCAACAATTGATAATTGCGATGTTAAAATACCAAATAATTCTTTCATAATTGACTCCTTTTTAGTTAATTATTATAACAAAAATTTACTAATAAAGAAAGAAATCTTTTTATAATTGAATATTCGTATTTTTAAATATATTTTATTTAAAAATTCCACTTTTTTTATTTCAGTTTTCATTAAATCACATCATTATTAAAACAATAAATCTCTAGAGCAAACTTCACCTCATCAGTTATTTTACAACTATTTCTTGCATCTTCAATTGATACCCACTTATATTCATCATGCTCAGTTAGTTTTATATTTTCTGTTGATTCAACCATTACAACAAAATTATATTTTCTTGCTTTTTTGCCACTACCAGATAAATAATCAAAACTATTTATATAAGAGTCTATTTGTTTTAAATCTAAATTTGTTTCTTCTTTTATCTCTCTTGTTAATGCTTCTAAAATAGTTTCATTCTTTTCCATATTACCACTTGGAAGCTCATCTATTCCACCCATAAAGTCATCTGCTTTTCTAGTTAATATTAAAATTTCCTTTTTATCATTTAATACTACAGCACCAACAACATTTTTAATTATTCCTTCAGCTTTACCTTTTTTAGTTAATAAATCATAAAACTTCATATTCTTCCTCACTTCATAAAATAAAAAGGCAGTACATTGTACTGCCTTTAACTTACATATGGTAGCGACGGGGAGATTCGAACTCTCGACCTATCGGGTATGAACCGAGTGCTCTAGCCAACTGAGCTACATCGCCATTTCAAATAAGCAAACTCATTATAACAAATTTACCTATCTGTTGCAAGCATTTTATTAAAAAATATTGCTCTTTTTATAATTTTTAACCGTGTTATATAAAAGCATAGCAACCGTCATTGGTCCTACCCCACCAGGGACAGGAGTAATATAACTTACATGCTCATAAATGCTATTAAAATCAACATCTCCATACAACACACCATCAACTCTATTAATACCAACATCAATTACAACAGAGCCTTCTTTAACCATATCTTCCTTGATTAAATGCTTAGATCCTACTGCTACTACTAAAATATCAGCATTCTTCGTATAAAGCTTTAAATCAACCGTTTTAGAATGACATATAGTAACTGTAGCATTCTTATTTAACATTAAATTAAATAAAGGTTTTCCTACTAAATTACTTCTACCAACAATAACAACATTCTTTCCAGTTAAATCAATCTCATAATATTCAAGTAACTTCATAATACCAAAAGGAGTACAAGAAACCATCCCATCAATATTATTAGCCAATTTACCAATATTAATATTAGTTAAACCATCTACATCTTTTTCTGGATCAATATGATTTACCAAATCCTTAAAATCAAACTTATCTGGTATTGGTGACTGAATTAATATTCCATTAATTCTTTTATCATTATTAAGTTCTTCAATCTTTCTAACAATATCTTCTTCATTAGAACTCTCTTCAAACCTAACACATTCAAACTCAATACCAACCGATAAACAAGCTTTCTCTTTATTTTTAATATAAATATCACTTGCTTCATTATGACCAATTTGAATATCTACTAACTTAGGTTTAATGCTAAAAGAACTTATCTCATTTTTAATATCTTCTCTTATTTTAGAACTAACCATTTTGCCGTCTAATATCATAAAACACCTCCTAATATAAAGGATACTTATCCGTTAAAGAACTTACTTCACTCTTTAATTGCTCTAATACATTCTCATTATTAATATTCTTTAAAGCCTTACTTATAATTAAGCCAATATGCCTAAAATCATCTTCCTTAAGACCTCTAGTCGTCATAGCAGGACTACCTAATCTAATTCCACTAGTAACCTTAGGGCTTTCAGTTTCATTAGGAATAGTATTCTTATTAACAGTTATTCCAATCTTATCTAATACTTCTTCAGCATCTTTTCCCGTTATTCCTAAACTAGATTTAACATCTAATAATAACAAATGGTTATCTGTTCCATTAGATACTACATGAAATCCTTCGCTCATTAAAGTATCAGATAACACCTTAGCATTTAATAATACTTGCTTCTGATACTTTTTAAATGAAGGCTTTAAAGCTTCATAAAAGCACTGTGCTTTAGCTGCTATTACATGCATTAAAGGACCACCTTGAATACCAGGAAAAATAATCTTATCTATTTTTTTAGCTATTTCTTCATTATTAGTTATAATTAATCCACCTCTAGGACCTCTTAAAGTCTTATGAGTAGTTGAAGTAACAACATCAGCATACTTTACAGGTGAAGGATGAAGTCCAGCTGCAACAAGTCCTGCAATATGAGCCATATCAACCATTAATATAGCTCCACACTTATCAGCAGCTTCTCTAAACTTTTTAAAATCAATTATTCTAGAATATGCACTAGCTCCCGCAATAATCATTTTAGGCTTTTCTTTAACTGCAAACTCTATTAATTTGTCATAATCAATTACTTCTGTTTCAGTATCTACATTGTATGAAACTATATCATATTCTAATCCACTAAAATTAATTGGATGACCATGAGTTAAATGTCCACCATGGCTTAGATTCATACCCATTACTTTATCACCTGGGTGTAGTAATGCTTTATAAACAGCCATGTTAGCAGATGAACCTGAATGAGGTTGAACATTTGCAAACTTAACTTTAAATAACTTTTTAGCATACTCAATAGCTTTTGATTCAAATATATCAATATATTCACAACCACCATAATATCTATGATCAGGATAACCCTCTGCATATTTATTAGTTAAAATACTCCCCTGTAATTTTAATATATCTTTTAATACAAAATTTTCAGAAGCAATTAATTCAATATTGTTCCTTTGTCTATTTAATTCTTTTCCTAAAGCTTCTTTTAATATTTTATCCATTTAAACCATCTCCTCACTAATTATATCATAAAAAAAGTTTAGTCATTAACTAAACTTCAATTTAAATTATCTTGAACGACCAGAATTATAATCTATTCCTTGTAATTGATTTAACTCCTCCATTAATTTTTGCTCTTTATCAGGAGTTAAAGTTCCATAAAGTCTACCATTTCTAAGTTCTTCCTTTATTGCTTCTACTCTAGAGACATAACCGCCTCTTACTTGTTCTAAATCATCTTCAAATAATTCATCTTCATCTGGCATAAAATCATCAGACATAGATTCACCAAAGCCTTTCAATTAATAGTTTTCTTTCAATAATTCAAAATAACTCTTTGGATGAGAACAAACAGGACAAATCTCAGGAGCTTCCTTACCATAATGAACATGCCCACAATTTCTACATAACCACATCATAGGTACTTCTTTATTAAATACCCTTTCTTCTTTAACAGAATCCAATAAAGTTCTATATCTTTCCTCATGTCTTTTCTCAATCTTAGCAACTGAATCAAACAAATAAGCTAAATGATCAAATCCTTCTTCTTTAGCAGTAACAGCAAATCCTTTATACATATCAGTCCACTCATAATTTTCACCATTAGCAGCATCCAATAAATTCTCAGCTGTACTCGGTACATCACCGTTATGAAGAGCCTTAAACCATAATTTAGCATGCTCTTTTTCATTTAAAGCAGTTTCTTCAAAGATAGCAGAGATTTGCTCAAAACCATCCTTTTTAGCCTTAGAAGCATAATAAGTATACTTATTCCTTGCTTGACTTTCTCCTGCAAAAGCAGTCATTAAATTCTTTTCAGTTTGTGATCCTTTTAATTCCATAATTTCCTCCTATAAATCATCTATATAATCTTCTACAATTTCTACAAAATTCTGATTATTGCTTTCATACTTAGCCGGAACAAAATTCTTGGCCTTTTTAATAACTTCACCTAACTTATCAAAATCATCAAGTCTTAAAACATACCCTTTAGATGAAAGCTCATCTAATATCTGTAACTGATGATCATTAGTATGCTCATGATACTTTTTAAGTCTAGCAGCAGCTATTACTTTTTTACCATTTTTAAGACCAGTTAAAATAGAACCAATACCAGCATGAGTAATTATTAAGCTAGCTTCTTTAATTATCTTTTCATATTCTAAAGTAGGAATCAAATCAAACATCTTCATGTTTTTTGAAACATACTTAGTATGTCCTACTTGAGCAATAACCTCATCTTTAATATAACCTTTATCTATTGCCTTATCTACAGCTTCCAAAAGTCTAGAGAATGGCTTATCTTGCGTTCCTAATAAAATTAATATCAATATATCCATCCCCCATACTTAGCTTTAGGATAAAGTTTAAGCATACTCTCCCACTGTACAATAAATAAATCCGCAAACTTATAAACAAGTCTACCAGTTACTGTTTTAGTTGCAATATTAGCCATCGTTTCAATAAAAATAATCTTACTTCCAAATATCTTACCAATACAACACATTGGGCCCGCTGTATGCGTTCCGGTTGTAATAATAACATCAGGTCTTACTTTAATATAAATAAACAAACTAATAAAACAATTAACAATTAACTTTAAAGGGTATATCCAAAAATGATCCTTAGTTCCATATATCAAATAACTAACTTTTCCTTTATATTTATCTTTTAAATATAAATTATCAGGTGTTTTTTCGGTTACAAGATAATAGTTATATTTACTAAATAAAGATTTTAACTGCATCATTTCACTTAAATGACCGCCGGTGCTGGAAATAAACATTACCTTTTTCACAATCATCACCCTAACTATATTCTATCATTAAATTAACGAAAAGGAAACAGATATTTTAACTTATACAATAGTTTACCTACATTATTATTAAATTTTAAAAGATAATATCCTTTTAAAGATTTACGAAAATATTTGTTTTCATGATAATTTGGAAAATTATCACTAACATTCTTTATAGCAATATCCATTGCCTTTAAAAACTCACTATAAGAAAACCCCATAACCCTTTTAATAAAAGTAGCATACAAATACCTTACATAACAATATTCTATCTCATCATAATACTCATCTAATAAATTATTATCTTTATAAAATTTTAAAACACTATTCATATTATCTACATAATCATATATTTTATTATTTACTTTAGAAGTAATTGCTCCTTCTCTTTGAACATAATAATATAGTGGAGCCTTAACTACGCCCACACTTTCAATACTAGGAAGTAATCTATATAAAAATTCAACATCTTCAAACCAAACACCTTTTTTAAATTCAAATTTGTCAAAAAACTTTCTTTTATATATCTTATTCCAAACAGGAGGATAAATATTAGTAAAATACTTCTTAATGCCTTCTTTAGTAAACACATTATCATCAATATTAGAATACCTATAATCAAGCCTTTTTGATACACTATATGCATCACACACAACCATATCAAAATCACCCTTTTTAGCTTTAGTATACATTATATTATACATATCCAAGTCAACATAATCATCACTATCCACAAAAGCTATATATTCACCATGTGCCTTTTTAATACCATAATTTCTAGCATCAGATAAACCACCATTTTCTTTAATAAAAGATTTTACATTATCATATTCTTTAGCATACTTATCAATAATAACCTGCGAATTATCCTTAGTACCATCATTAACAACAATTATTTCAATTTCTTTCAAAGTCTGATTAACTAAAGAGTCTAAACACTTGTTAATATATGCTTCAACATTATAAACAGGTACAATAACACTTACTTTATACATAACTCCTCCTGATACTTTTATAACAATATTATAATATATTTATAAAAAAAATAAAACACTAATATGTTTTATTTTCAATTACAAATAACTATTAAATTTCTTTATTTCAGATTCACTACTTAAATCAGTCTTAGCTAATTCATCAATTAACTTCTTCTGATTTTTATCAAGTTTTCTTGGAGTAATAACCTTAATAACAGCGTACATGTCACCCTTTTTGCCAGTATTTGGATTAGACATTCCTTTTCCTTTTAACTTATACTTGAATCCATTTTGAACCCCAGCGTCTATTTTAAGAGAAACATTACCATATACTGTAGGGATATCCTTTTTACAGCCATTAATAGCTTCTGTTAAAGTAAGAGGAACATCTACATATATCTCTTCTTCTTCTCTAGTAAATAATGGGTGCTCTTTAATAGTAAACTCCAAATACAAATCCCCATTAGGTCCACCATTACTTCCAGCTTCACCTTTTCCAGGAACTCTTAATTGATTACCTGTATCAACACCAGCTGGTATTTTAACCTCAATGTCTTTTGTAACATTAACCTTACCCTTGCCTTTACATTTATGACAAACATCTTCAAAAGTAGAACCTTTACCATGACATTTTGGGCAAGTAGTTCTAGACATAAAAGAACCAAATAAAGTTCTTTGTTCAGTTGTAACCGTACCAGTTCCATGACACATAGAACATTTAGTCTCATTATGTCCACCAGCACCATTACATTCATCACACTTTTCGGTAGTATTTACACTAATTGTCTTTTTAGTGCCGTTAACAGCCTCTTCAAAAGACAAATTAACATGCATAATACTATCTCTTCCTTTAGAAGCACGACTAGATTGTCTACCACCAAAATTAAAACCAAATCCGCCACCAAATATATCACCAAAAATATCAGAAAAATCCATGTCTGAAAAATCAAATCCAGCACTACCAGCTCCATTATTGCCACTAAAAGCAGCATGACCATATTGATCATATTGTTTTCTTTTACCTTCATCAGATAAAACAGCATAAGCTTCCTGTGCTTCTTTAAATTTTTCAGCAGCTCCAGCTTCTTTATTAACATCAGGGTGATATTGTTTTGCTAATTTTCTAAACGCTGACTTTATTTCAGCTTCGGTGGCACTTTTGCTAACACCTAAGACCTCATAATAATCTTTTTTATTCATAATATCACCTTTCTTCTTTTTTTAGTTCGTTAATAACAGCTTCAAATTCAACTAATTTTTCTTTTATAACATCTGTAATAACTTCAAAAGTTTTTCTGTTCATTAAATCAACATTATAATCTTTCAATAAATCATATGGATCTTTTCTGCCACTATTTTTTAAAAATTCTAAATAATTATTAGCTTCAATACCACCATTTTTTAATATTTTTGAAGAAAAATAAGCAGCTACACTAACACCAATAGCATATTGATAATTATAATATAAATTATAGTAATGGCTTACCTTCATCCAAATATTTTTATCATATTCTAATACATCAACATTATTAAGCTCAAACCTTTTAGAAACTTCTAAATTTGTATCATTTAAAATATCAGCAGTTATTGTTTTACCATCCTCTAATAATTTATATAGTTTATTTTGCAATTCCATTCTACCAGCTACTAAAAAGTAATTACCAAGCAATACATCTAATAAACTCTTTAAAAGTTTATACTTTTCTAAATTATTTTTTGAAGTTTTCAAAATATAATCACTAAAAATAATCTCATTTGTAATAGAAGCTATTTCAACTAATAAAAATGAACTATCAGCATATACAGGATGATTATTATCAAAAGTATAACGAGAATGAACAGCATGACCTAATTCATGAGCCAATGTAGAAATATTTTCTAACTTGCCAAAGAAATTTACAAAAGCAATACTCCCCACCAAATATGCACCTATAGAGAAAGCACCAGTTGCCTTATTTTTAGTAGGAATATAATCAACCATTCTATTATCAAAAATATTTTGTAAATAATCCGTATATTGTTTCCCATAAGTAGAAAAAGCTTGTAGTAACATTTTTTGGGCATCTTCTACACTATACTCCTTTTTACTTTCCTCAAAAGAGTCAGCAGATAAATCATATGCATATAATTTATTATAGCCTAAAGATTTCTTCAAAAGTAAATTATACTTACCATATAAATCATGATATTCATCAGCCACAGATAAATAGTTATCAATTACCTTTTTATTCAAATTATAATCAAACAAAGACATATCTAAAGGGCTGTCATAATTTAAAATTTTACTAATTTTTAAATCATATTTTAGTTTAGAATTTAAAGCAGAAGCAAAAGTACTTTGAAATAAACTTCTACTTTCAGTATACCTCTTATAAGCTCTTTTTCTTAGATTTCTATCTTTGTCTTTAAGTAATTGTCCAATATTTTGATTAGTAATTTCAATCTTATTACCATTGCTATCTTTGATTTCTCCATACTTAATATCCTCAAAGAAAAGCGTATCTCTAATTTTATTATAATTACTTGCTAGCATACTCATTTCATTAGTTAATATTTCTTCTTTTTCACTTAAAGTATGCTCTTTACTTCTAATCATCTCAGTTAAATAATAATCATATAATTTTAAATCTTTATTTTCATTTAAAAATTGATGAATTTTTTTAGAATCAGCTTCAATTATTTCAATTTTAATAAAAGCTGTTCTGTTGGCAAAATCATTATATAAATCATATGCTTTGGCATAAAGATTTTTACCATTAATATCTGACTCATCAACACTGTTCATTAAACTACCATAAACATATACTTTTTCAATAACAACAATTGTTTTAAAAAATAACTCAAGCAATTTATAAAGCGTATCAGAGTTTTCTACTACTTTAGATTTAAAACTTTCAATAATGGGTAAATTTTTATTTACTAATTCAATATCCTTTTCAAATTCCTTTTCGTTAGTATAAAACTTTTTAAAATCAATCTTATAACTATCTTCAACCTCTTTACGTGTTTTAGTTTTAAAATCCATAAATCTCCTTCTAAAGATAAAGTTCTAGTTTCCTAGAACTTTATAATTATTTCTCTTCAAATTCAGCGTCTTTAACATCACCTTCGTTATTTTCACTAGTTGAATCATCAGCTTTAGCTTCACCAGTATTTTGATTAGCTTTAGCAGCCTCTTCATATGCTTTAGTAGCAAGTGACATAGCAACTTCATTTAACTTATCTTTTTTAGATTTAATATCTTCTATATCATCCTTAGTTAAAGCTTCTCTTAACTCTTTAATTAAACCTTCAGCTTTTTCTTTATCATCACTACTTACTTTATCACCTAAATCTTTAATAGACTTTTCTGTAGCAAAAATTAATTGTTCAGCTTCATTTTTAGTATCAACAAACTCTTTTCTCTTGCTATCAGCATCTTTATTAGCTTCAGCTTCTTTAACCATTTTATCAATCTCATCATCAGATAAACCAGTAGAACCTGTAATAGTAATAGATTGTTCCTTATTAGTTCCAAGATCTTTTGCTTTAACATTTACAATACCATTAGCATCTATATCAAATGATACTTCAATTTGAGGAATACCTCTTGGAGCTGGTGGGATATTAGTAAGTTGGAATCTTCCCAAAGTCTTATTATCAGAAGCCATACTTCTTTCCCCTTGAAGAACATGTATATCAACAGCTGGTTGATTATCAGCTGCAGTTGAAAATACTTGTGACTTACTAGTTGGAATAGTAGTATTTCTTGGGATTAAAGTAGTCATAACGCCACCTAAAGTCTCAATACCTATAGAAAGTGGTGTGACATCAAGTAAAACGATATCATTAACATCACCTGATAATACCGCACCTTGAATAGCAGCACCCATAGCAACTACTTCATCAGGATTTACACCCTTAGAAGGATCTTTACCCAATTCTTTCTTAATTAAATCAACAACTTTTGGAATTCTTGTAGATCCACCAACTAATAATACTTTATCAATATCACTAGCTTTTAATGAAGCATCTTTTAAAGCTTTTTTAACAGGGTCTAAAGTTGACTCTAATAAATCATCAACTAAATCTTCAAATTTAGCCTTAGTTAAAGTCATAGATAAATGAAGTGGTCCTTCACTACCTTGCGTAATAAATGGAATAGAAACTTCTGTTTGATTCATTCCAGATAAATCTTTTTTAGCTTTTTCAGCAGCATCCTTTACTCTTTGCATTGCCATCTTATCATTCTTAAGATCAACACCAGATTCTTTCTTAAATTCAGCTACTAAATAGTCCATAATACGTTCATCAAAATCATCTCCACCAAGATGGTTATTACCACTTGTAGAAAGAACTTCAAATACACCGTCACCTAACTCTAGAACAGATACATCAAATGTACCGCCACCTAAATCATATACTAAGATTTTTTCATTCTTATCTTGTTTATCAAGTCCGTATGCTAAAGCAGCAGCCGTTGGTTCATTGATAATTCTTTGAACATTAAGTCCTGCAATCTTACCAGCATCCTTAGTAGCTTGTCTTTGCGCATCATTAAAGTAAGCAGGAACCGTAATAACAGCGTCCGTTACTTTCTCACCTAAATAACTTTCTGCAGTAGCCTTTAAATCAGATAAAATCATTGCAGAAATCTCTTGTGGAGTATAATCTTTTCCATTAACATGAACTTTTTCATTAGTTCCCATTTTTCTTTTAATTGAATAAACAGTTTCTGGATTAGTAATCATTTGGTTCTTTGCTTTTTGACCAACAATTATCTCTCCACTTTTACTAAAAGCAACTACCGAAGGAGTAGTTCTATTACCCTCCTTATTTGCTATAACTTTTGTTTCGTCTCCTTCACGAACAGCGACACAACTATTAGTTGTACCTAAATCAATACCTATTATTTTACTCATATTTATCACCTTTCCTTATTCACTAACCTTAACCATTGCTGGTCTAAGGACTCTATCTTTATATAAATAACCTTTTTGTAATACTTCAATTACCATGCCCGATTCAACACCATCTACTTTTTCTGTTAAAACAGCTTGATGATAAGTTGGATCAAAAGGTTTACTAGATCCATCAATTGCTTTTACTTCATACTTATTAAAAATATTAATAATAGCTGAATACATCATTTTAAATCCTTCTAAGAACTTAGATACTTCATCAGTTAAATCATTATTATCTAATTTAATAGCTCTTTCAAAATTATCAGCAATAGGAAGTAACTCACGAATCAAATCTTCATTAGCATACTTAAGCATTGAAGATACTTCATCATCTTTTCTTTTCCTATAATTAATTGACTCAGCTTTTTCTCTTAAAACCTTATCCTCTAATTCCTTAATATACTTTTCTAAAGCTAATCTTTCTTGTCCATCTTTCTTGCCGCAATCGCATTCTTCATTACAATCACATTCCTCATCACAATTGCAATTTTCACAATTACATTCATGATCTTTATTTAATTCAACATCTTCTTTGTGCTTCTTACTCACTATCTCACCTCGTCTATATTTTCTTTTATATAATTTAGTAAAGCTATAACTCTTTCATATTCCATTCTCTTAGGTCCTACTAAAGCAATAGTAGTGTCTTCCCCATTAATTTGGAATTTTGTTTTAACAATGGTCATATTTTCATCAAAATTATTTTCGCTTCCTATATAAATATTAATACCATTCTCATCAGCCTTAATCTTCTTAATCATATCTTGATCATCAAACTTACCGACAATTTCTTTAACCCTATCAACATCATCAAATTCAGGCTGTTTTAAGATATTACTAGTTCCTGTTACCTTAACAGCATCCTTAGTAAAATCACTAAACGCATTATAGAAAGCATTGTATAAAACCTCATGTTGCTTTACATATTGTTCAATAACCGGTTTAATTTCAAACTCAAGTTTTGAACTTACTTCATCAAGTGGTGTATTAATAATTAACTTATTAATTATCTCAACAGTTTGCTTAATTTCCTTAACATCAACTTTCTCTTGCAAATTTATATTTTTGTGTTCGACATGTCCTTTATCTGTAATAATTAAAGCTACAATATTTTCTTCATCAATTGGGATTACTTCAACCTTATTAACTCTATTAGAACTTGATGTATTACCAAGAACTACCATCGTATAATTAGTTAAATCAGATATAATTTCCATACTTTTAATTATCGCATCATTTAACATTAATGCGTTATTATGAAATATCGTCTGAAGCTTTAACATATCTTCCCCATTTAATTCCTTAGGTTCTAGTATATTATCAACATAATATCTATAACCTTTTTCACTTGGAATTCTACCAGAAGAAGTATGTGTTTTTTCTATCAATAAATTGTCTTCCAAAAAAGCCATTTCATTTCTTACAGTCGCACTAGAACAATCTAATACCTCGCATAACTCTTTACTACTTATTGGAGTTGCTTTCTTAATATACTCTTCAACAATAAGTTTTAAAAGTCTTTCTTGCCTTGATGTTAACATATATTCACCACCGATCATTGACAATTATACTATAGCTTTTTAGCATTGTCAATAGTTGAGTGCTAAAAAACAAAAAAATTAAAGTATATAATATGAAATATAAAAATTTATGATTATTCTCTCTTTTATGATAAAATATTAGTGGATTTTGGAGTGATACATATGAATATTCTTTTAATAGAAGATGATATAAAATTAATGAATGAACTCAAAACATTTTTAGAACACAATAATTATAAAGTTACAACCCTTGATACCTTTGAAAACACTGTAGATAAAATACTATCAAGTAAAGCTGACTTGATTTTACTAGACATAAATATTCCCTACTTAAATGGACAACTAGTTTGTAAAGAAGTAAAAAAAGAATCTAATATACCTATTATTATTGTAACTAGTAAAAATACTGAAATAGATGAATTAATAAGTCTAAACTATGGAGCAGATGATTTTATAACTAAACCCTATAATACACAAATCCTATTAGCTAGAATTGAAAGAATACTAAAATCATCTAATAAAAGCACCTTAACATATAAAGATTTAATAGTTGATATTCAAAAATCAAACATGTCAAAAAATAATAAAACAATCGATTTAACACGTAACGAAATAAAAATATTAACACATTTATTAAATAATCAAGGAACAATTATATCGCGTGATAAGCTAATAAATTATTTATGGGATAACGATGAATTTATAGACGATAATACTCTAACCGTTAATATTAATAGATTAAGGAATAAACTGAGTAAAATTGGATATAAAGATTTAATAACAACTAAAAGAGGACAAGGATATATAATATGAATCTAATAAATTATTTAAAAGACAAAATCATAGTTATATTCATTTCTATATTCTCTTTATTGCTAATAATTAGTCTATTATCTTTATTTAATATTCATCTACTTTTATATATAAGCATTATATTCATATACACATCTAACCTTTTAACAATATTTGCAATTGAATACTTAAGAAAAAAACACTTTTATCAAAACATTACAAAAAATTTAAAAAACCTAGATCAAAAATATTTAATTACTGAACTAATTAAAACCCCCGAATTTCTAGAAGGAATTATCTTAGAAGACATTTTATATGACATAAATAAATCATATATAGAAAATATAAATAAATATAAATTTTCAAGTATATCATTTGAAGAATACATAGAACTTTGGTGTCATGAAATAAAAACACCTCTAGCAACCTCTAAATTAATGATTGAAAACAAAAAAAATGACAGCTCACTAAAAGATGAACTAGATAAAATAGAATGGTTTGTAGATCAAGTGCTGTTTTATGCTAGAAGCGGCAATCCAGAAAAAGATTACATAATATCTGAAACCGATTTAAATAAAATAATAAGTAATGTTATAAAGAAAAACAAAAACATTATTTTAAGTAAAAATATAAAGATTAATTCTTTTAATGAAAAAATTATCGTTAAAAGCGACAGTAAATGGTTAGAGTTCATAATCAATCAAATTATTTCAAACAGTATAAAATATAGTAAAGACAAAAATGCTCTAATAAGTATTACTTACACTAAGAATAAAAACAATGTCATATTAACTATTTATGACAACGGTGTGGGTATAAATCATAGCGACATAACAAGAGTATTTGATAAAGGTTTTGCCGGCTTAAATGGCAGAAAAACATATAAATCTACTGGTATGGGATTATACTTGTGCAAAAAGTTATGCGATAAACTATCACACAACATCAGTATCACATCAATAGAAAACGAATATACTAAAGTAAAAATCGTAATACCTTCAGGTTCATTAACAAACGATATAATCTAACCTTACAAAATTGTAAGGTTTTGTTATCTTAATCGATGGCAAATAAAAATGAAATATAATAAAATTATTACGAGGTGAAAGAAATGGAATTATTAGAAATTCAAAACATAGAAAAATATTATGGTAATAAATCTAATATTACCAAAGCTATAAATAATATATCCTTTAAAGCAAAAAAAGGAGAATTTTTAGCTATAATGGGTGCTTCCGGTTCTGGAAAGACTACCCTACTTAACTGTATATCAACAGTTGATAAAGTAACATCAGGGCACATCTTTATAAACAATAAAGATATAACAAAATTAAGAGGAAACAAACTAAATAAATTTAGAAGAGAAGAATTAGGATTTATATTTCAAGACTTCAATCTATTAGATACATTAGCAGCTTATGAAAATATTGCCTTAGCTCTTACTATCAACAAAGTATCAGCCAAAGAAATAGACAAAAAAATAATGGTAGTTGCTAAAGAATTAGAAATTACAGAAGTCTTAAATAAATATCCTTATGAAATGTCAGGTGGACAAAAACAAAGAGTAGCTTCAGCTAGAGCTCTTGTTACTAACCCATCACTAATTTTAGCCGATGAACCAACTGGAGCCTTAGACTCAAAATCAGCTAGAAAATTACTGGAAAAATTTGCTTTTTTAAATGATGAATTAAAATCAACTATCCTTATGGTAACACATGATTCTTTTACTGCAAGTTATGCTGATCGTATTATTTTTATCAAAGATGGTGAAATATTTAATGAGCTCATAAGAGGTGAAAAAGACCGAAAAGAATTCTTTAATAGTATAATTGACGTTATTACTCTATTAGGTGGAGATGTAAACAATGTTATCTAAATTAGCTTTTAACAATATTAAAAAAAGTATTAAAGATTATTCAATTTACTTCTTCACTTTAGTTATGGCTACTACCATATTCTATATTTTTAACTCAATAGACTCTCAAACAAGCATGTTAAGCTTAACAGAATCTAAATCAGCCATTATTAATTCAATATCGACAATAATTGGATATGTATCCGTTTTTGTTTCCATTATATTAGGATTCTTAATAGTATATTCCAATAATTTTTTAATAAAAAGAAGAAAAAAGGAATTTGGGTTATATTTAACACTTGGAATGAGTAAAAGAAAAGTATCATTTATATTAGTTATTGAAACAATATTAGTAGGACTTATCTCATTAGCTGTAGGATTACTTTTAGGAATTATTTTGTCCCAATTCTTATCTATTCTAACAGCAAAACTATTTGTTGTTGATATGACATCATTTAAATTTATATTCTCAAAAGCAGCCCTTTTAAAAACAATATCTTATTTTAGCTACATATATCTATTAGTAATGATATTTAACGTTATTACATTATCAAGATATAAAATAATCGATTTATTAAATGCTAATAAGAAAAGCGAAAAAATGCATTTCAAAAACAAATTTGTTATTATAATTAGCTTTATATTATCAATTGTATTAATTAAATACGCCTACTATTTATTAGATAGTGGCATACTATTCACAATGGATAAAAGAGTTATATATATGCTTATATCAGGAGCTCTTGGAACCTTATTACTATTCTTTTCAGTTTCTGGATTTTTCCTTAAAGTACTACAAATGTTTAAAAATTTTTACTATAAAAATTTAAATATATTTGTTTTAAAACAAGTAAATAGTAAAGTTAACACAACAGTTATATCAAATACTATTATTTGTTTAATGTTACTTTTAACTATTGGAATATTATCAGGTTCAATATCACTTGCCAATGTTTTTAATAGCAATATAACTAAAACAAACAAAACAGACTTTACTATAATTTCATATAGCAATGTATATGAAATAGACGAAAACGGTGAATATATACCAAAATCTTTAGAAAATACATTACCAGATTTAATAAATGAAGACTTCTTTAAAGAAACAGTTAAAGACTATACAACTATAACTTATTATCAAACAGAAGAGTTACTTTATAAAAAAATAATCGATTCCAAAACACTAGAAAAATTAGTAGATCAATACGGAAAAGAAATGATGGATTCCTTCACGCAAAGCAAGATATTTATAATAAGTTTATCTGACTATAATAAAGCTATGAAATTGTTTGGAAAAGATGAACTTAATTTAGAAAAAAATCAATACGCTATAGCTAGTGATATGGATACAATGAGAGATTGGTACAAAACTAACTATCAAAGTGAAAATACAATGAATATCAATGGTAACATTCTATCACCTTTAAAAGGAAAAATAATTGATATGTCATTAGAAAATAGTGTTGGCTTTTCTAATCAAGGATTTATTATAGTTAACGATGAAGTTATAACAAGTATGGATTCTAATTACAGTATAATTATTGGAAACTATACAAATCCATTAAATGAACAAGAAGAACAAGATTTTATATCTGAAATAGGAAAACCTGGGCTTAATCTTTACACACAAACTAAAACGGATATGGAAACATCAAGTATTGGTGTTAAAGCTATTCTAGTTTTTATAGGATTATATTTAGGAATCATATTTGCTATTAGTAGTGCGACAATATTAGCTATATCACAACTATCAGAAGCTAGTGATAATAAAAATAGATATCGCATATTAAAACAAATTGGAGCCGATAATAAAATGATTAAAAAATCATTATTAACACAAATTGCTATTGCTTTCATGTTACCACTATCAGTTGCTATATTCCATGCATATTTCGGATTAAAAGAACTAAACGGAGTAATAAAACTACTTGGTAATATTGATTTAAGTAATAACTTAATTTTAACTACCCTATTCATTGTTGTAATATATGGAGGATATTTCTTAGCCACATATATCGTAAGTAAACGTATAATTAAAGATTAAAAAAACAATAAAAAATGAGTTGATAATTAGTCATCCCATTTTTTTATCATATATATTGAAATATATAAATTTCCATAACCTGTTTCCAATTTGCAATCAGCATTTTTTGTTCCATGACAATCACTACCGCATAAAACTAGCAAAGCATTTTTCTCACAAAATCAAGCAAAAGATGTTGCTCCTCCTCTGTGAATTTTGAATAATAACATTCAAAGCCATCTATACCAGTATTATCTTTTAAACTATTAATAAATGAAGTGTAATCACTAATTTTATAAACAAATGTGTCAGAAAGGATTCCCCACCTTGATTAATAATCGATAAAATTTTTAATCTGTTTGAATCTGACAAAGAGTAAATACTTCTTTATGTTTTATATCTTTCATAAATCCTCTATATTATATATACATAATTAAATTATAGACAGTTATCTATAATTAATAAATGCTAATTAATAAATAAAAGAAGATGTTTATCTTTCCTTAATTATTTTTAATTTGCTCATAAATTATCCCAGCTATTTCAAAATACAATGTTTTATCCTCAATTAATTGTTGTAGCAAAGAAAGAAATCTTTCATATTTTTCATCTTCTACATAAAATTTACTTACAGCATATCCCTCTTTACCAAACTTCTTGATAGCAAAATCATAAGAATTAGTAATAGTTTCTTCTTTAGACAATTCAGGATGTTTTTTAATATCATAAGAGATAGATGCCCATAAATACAATTTAACCTCAACTTTTCTATCAGCAGAAGACAATACTTTACCATATATATTTCTTGGTATATATTCTAAAGAGGCTCTATGATCCTCAATAGCACTCTTTATTTCTTCCATTTGTTCACTATTAAAAATTTTTAATAAAAATTTATCTTCATAAGCACGTTTTGCTGATAAAATTTCATGATTATCTCTATCGATATGGCAGGCAATATCATGAAACATAACACATACATATAAAATATCACAATTTAAATCGATATTTTGAGCTATTTCAATTGCCCTATTTAAAACATAATTAATATGATTAATATCATGACCTTTATCATTTAAATCATACTCTGCAATAATATTAGTCTCAATATAATTTTTTAGACTTAAATCAACATTATTTTTAAAACTATTAACTATTTCTTCATTTATTACTAAATCTTCAATGATTTCTTCTTTTAACATGAATAGCCTCCTAACATAATAATTATAGCACACAACAAATAAAGATCATCAAATTTTTACTCACTAAAAAAACAGCTATAAAAGCTGTTTTAACACATATATCCCTCTAAGATATATCTAATATGAGTACCTAATTCTATACCTAACTTAAATAAAACATCTTCAATATTTAACAGTATTGGTATTATTATAGGTAATAAAATTATTAATATAGTAATTATAATTAGTTTCTTATATTTAATTAAATACTGCATATACTATTACCAGCAATTCTTCTAATAGCAGTTCCAAGACTTCTTCCTAATTCTAAAATAGAATTAATTCCCTTAGCTACTGCAGATATAAAAGACGCTGTAATACTAAATCCTCCTACAATATTCATTAACTCTTCTTTTTTAAGTTCCATAAATCCTCCTAAGTTCTACAAGAAAGTGGCCTAACAAAGCCATCTATAACACCTATAATAAATACAATTCCTGCACCTATTAAAAACATTGCTCCTAAGCTAAACCCACCACCATTAATATTAATTAGTTCCTTATTAGTAAGTTCCATTACATAATCCCTTTCTT
>JAQUYH010000012.1 GCA_028691955.1 Bacilli bacterium
ACATTAATTACTATAATAATGAAAGACCAAGTTATTCATTAAATTATAAAACCCCAATTCAATATAAAATTGAATCAGGGTTTTAATCTATCTTTTTTAAGTGTCTACTTTCACTTGACTACTGCAAAATCTTACTTTTTATTATATAATGGTATAGGAAGTGATGTAAGTGACATTTAATATTTTTACCCTTGGTTGTAAAGTAAATACTTATGAAAGTAATGTAGTAAGTGATTTATTATCTAACTCAGGTTTAATAGAAGTATCAAATAAAGAAAAGTCTGATATTAGTATTATCAATACTTGTACAGTAACTAATACAGCAGATAATAAAAGTTTAAAAACAATAAGACATGTTATTAATAATTATCACAATATAGTAGTTGTTATGGGGTGTTTAGCTCAAGTTAGTGTAGATACTTTAAAACAAGTTGATGGGATAGCAATTATTCTTGGAAACAAAAATAAAAGTAGAATTAAAAATTGTATAGATAATTATATTATGAATAAAAAACAAATAGTTTTAGTTGATAATATTAATAATAAAGAATTTGAATCAATGATGTTAAATAATTTTAATAAGACAAGAGCTTTTGTTAAAATACAAGATGGATGTAATAATTTTTGTTCATATTGTATTATTCCTTACGCACGAGGTGGAGTTTGTAGTAGGAATAAAGATGAAATATTAGAAGAAATAAGTAATTTAGTTAATAAAGGTCATAAAGAAATTGTACTTACTGGGATACATACAGGACATTATGGAAGTGAACTAAAAGATTATAATTTGGCTTCTTTAATTAAAGATATACTTAAAATTAAGGAAGTTGAAAGACTTAGAATTTCTTCTATAGAAATGAATGAAATTACTGATGAAGTATTAAATTTGTTTGAAAAAAGCGATATTCTAGTTGATCACTTACACATTCCACTTCAGTCTGGAAGTGATACAATATTAAAAGCAATGAATAGAAAATATGATAAAAAAGAATTTATTGATAAAATAAATAAAATCAGAAAAGTTAGACCTAATATGTCTATAACTACTGATTTGATTGTAGGTTTTCCAGGAGAAACTGAGGAACTATTTAATGAGACAGTTGATACTTTAAAATTGATAGAGTTTAGTAAAATTCACGTTTTTCCATATTCTAGAAGAAAAGGTACTAAAGCTGATATTATGCCTAATCAAATAGATGAAGTTATTAAAAAAAGTAGAGTAAAAGTTGTTATGGATATTAGTAAAAGTTTGGAAATTAAATATATGAATAAATTTTTAAATGAAGAAGTTACTTTTTTACCAGAAACATATAAAGATGGATTTATTATCGGGCATACTGGTAATTACTTACTTATTAAGTGTTCAGGCGAGATGAATGAGTTAAATAAAAGCAGAAAAATAATTATTAAAAAAATAATTTATCCATATTGTCTGGGTTAGGAGGAATATTATTAAATTTAATATTGAGGAAAGTTGCATTAAAAATAATAAAAATATAGAATTAAAAATAGTTCATATATCAGATATTCATTATCACAAAGTGTATAATAATAGAGTATTAAGTAGTATTGTTAATAAAGTAAAAGAAATAAAACCTGATTATATTTGTATTACGGGTGATATTATAGATAATATGTATGTATTGGATGAAGATTATGTAAGAAATAATTTGGTTTTATTTTTATCTGATTTAGGCAAAATAGCTAAGGTTATATTTACTTTGGGCAATCATGAAATGAAAGAAGCAAAAAATAAATATAGTGATTTAAATTATAAAAAAATAATTGGTTATTTAAATAAAATAGATAATACTTTTTTACTAGATAATGAAGTTATTAATTTTGATGGAGTATATTTTATTGGATATAATCCATCTTATAAATACTATGAGCATGAAGAAATAGATGAGTTATTAATTAATGATTTTAATAGTTATAAATTTAATATATTAGATAATTATAATATTTTATTAATTCATACACCCAAAGATTTATTTAAAAGTAGTATATATAATAAGTTAAATAATTTTGATAAAGTTGATTTAATATTATCAGGTCATACTCATGGTGGGATGATGATGAGTAAAATAAAAGGTAATAATGGTATTATCGCACCTAATAAGAAATTGTTTCCTAAAAATGTTAGAGGTGTTTTGAAGAAGAATAATAAATATTTAATTATTTCTTCTGGCGTGTTAAGATTAAGTTATTCTTCCAAGGTATTTCGTTATTTTAATAATCTATATTTGCCAAGTATTGGTATAATTAATATTAATAAGTTTTAGATTTTCGAAAAGTGTGTTATAATGTTTTAGCGATTAATCAAAAGAAAGGAGATTTATGAGTAAAATTAAAATATTTAGTTTAGGTGGTCTAAACGAAATCGGAAAAAATATGTATGTTGTAGAAGTTGATAATGACATTTTTGTCTTTGACGCTGGATTAAAACATGCTGATGATAATTTACTAGGAATTGATTATATAATCCCTAGTGTTGATTATTTAAAACAAAATGTAGAAAGAATTAAAGGAATTTTCATTACGCATAGTCATGATGAACAAATGGGAGCTCTTCCTGATATTGTTTCTGAATTAAAGGGGGTTAATATATATGCAACACCATTTAATTTGGATATTATTAAAAGAGAATTTGAAATTGAGAATATTCCAACTGATAATTTAGTTGAAATTCAGGCTCATAAGAAAATAGATTTTGGAAATAATAGTGTTTTTCCAATTAATGTAAGTCATTCTGTACCTGATTCTGTAATGTATGTTTTAAATACGCAAGATGGAGCAATAGTATATACAGGTAATTTCTTGTTTGATCCTGCTATGCCTGATAATTATAAAATGGATATTGGTAAAATTGCTTATGTAGGAAAACAAGGGGTTCTTTGTTTATTATGTGAGAGCGTTTATGCTGATAAGAAGGGTTATACTTCCCCTCAACATAGAGCTAGCAAATTGATGACGGAGATATTAAATAAAACGGATAAAAGAATTTTATTTAATGTTTTTCAAGGACAAATATATAGGATTCAAGAATTATTAGAAGAAGTAAAAAATACTGATAAAAAAGTAATTGTAATGGGTAAGAAATTAAAGTCTGTTATACTTAAAGCTATTGACGACAAACTTATTGATTTTGATAAAAGTAGATTTTTAGATATTCATAGTTGTAATAGTGAAAATGTAATTATTATTATATCTGATGATAGAGAAAAACCTTTTTCAAATATTAATAGGATTGTATCGGGGTATGATAAGTTTATTAAATTAAATGAAAAAGATACTGTTATATTTGCTTCTCCAGTATATCCTGGAATGGAGAAATCATCTACAAAATTATTTGATAGTATTGCAAGAATTGGTTCAGAGTTAGTAATAATGTCTTCTAAAGAATACTTATCTTTACATGCTTCTAGCGAGGATTTAATGCTTATGATGAATTTATTAAATCCTAAATATTATTTTCCTGTTATAGGAGAGTATAAAGATCAAGTAGAGAATGCTAATTGTGCTGAAACTGTCGGTATTAGTAAAGAAAATATATTATTAAAACTTAATGGACAAGTAGTTCAAATCAATGATAAAAATTTAGTTGAAAGCAATGAAATTATTCACATTGATGACGTCCTTATTGATGGTAAAACAGTAGGAGATGTTGGAGAACTTGTTATTAAAGATAGAGAAATACTTAGTGAAAATGGTGTAGTTATTGTAAGTACTACTTTAGATAAAGCAACAAAGAAAGTAATAGCGGGTCCTGAAATTTACACAAGAGGATTTGTCTTTGTAAATGATAATAAGGAACTTATTGATGGGGCTATTACTAAAGCTTTAGAAATTATCAAAGCTAATACTAAGCCAAACTATATTGAATATAATAAAGTTAAGTCTCAAATAAGAGAAGAACTTGGGAAATATTTTTATAAAGAAACAGAATGTAATCCCATGATATTACTTTTAATTACAGAAGTATAGAAACACCAAAAGGTGTTTTTATTTACTTTAATAAAATTGTATTGTATAATATTTTTATGATAGGTGATTGATATGAAACTGAATAATAAAGGGTTTGCTATTACGAGTTTTTTGTATTCTATCTTTGCTATTTTTTTAGTTATTTTGTCTTTGCTTATTATTTCAATGACAAATAGTAAAATAACTTTAGATAAAATAAAAGATAATGTAAAAGATAGTTTAGATGATGCTGGTACTGTAAGTGGCACTTATGAAAAATTATTTAATTATACTGGAAATTATCAAACTTTCACTGCTCCTTATACAGGGTGGTATAAGATGGAATTATGGGGAGCACAAGGAGCTGCTAGTGTTGGTAAAGGGGCATATGTCAGCGGGAAAATATATTTAAATGCAAATGAAATACTATATGTTTATGCTGGCGAGGGGTTAAATAATACATCAAATGATACGTCTTTTAATGGAGGAACAGGTGATAATGGTGGTGTTCCTGGAGGTGGAGCGACAGATATACGTTTACTTGGAGGAATTTGGAATAATGCGACTGGTTTGAAGTCTAGAATAATTATTGCAGCTGGATCAGGGTCGGGTTCTGGTAATTCATCGGCAACATTGGGTGCAGGCGGAACTTTGATTGGCTCTTCTGGTGGAGGAACACAGGGCGGAACTCAATTAACATATGGAGCTGTTCAAAATGCTGCTTACGCAGTTTCTAGCTTTGGTATTGCAAATGGTGGTTGTTCAGGTGGAAATGGTTATTATCCTGGTGGTGGCGCAAATTGTATTGATGGTGCAGGTGGTGGTTCATCATTTATTTCTGGCTATGCTGGAGTTAATGCTATAACATCTTCCTCATCATTAACACCTACTTATAATACAATTCATTATTCTGGCAAATATTTTATTGATGGTTATATGGAAAGCAGTGTTAATGCTGGAAATGGTTATGCCAAAATAACTTATTTGTCATCAACTAAATCGGCAAGAAATAATACTAATTTGGATAATGTGAGGTATATAAAAGATTGTATAAACGGTAATGATGTCAATTCTAGTAATCATTGGGTTGAACTTCAGGCAATAAAAGATGGAATTAATGTTGCAAAAAATACGGTTGTTACATCAGATGGTGCTATTGTAACTAGTTATGGAACAGGTACGTTAGATACTATAGTTGATGGAGATATAACATCTGTTAATTACAGTGATTTAGGAGCAAATGGTCTAACTTGTATAACAGTTGATTTAGGTAAGGAATATGATTTAGATGAAATAGCAGTATGGCATTATTGGGCGATTGGTATGATATATAATAATAATGTTACCTATGTTTCTGATGATAATATAAGCTGGACTGAAGTTATTAATAATGGCAATCAAGCAGAAACTCCAAATGGAAAAAGGGTAAGTGCTTATTAATATAAAAGGTGGTTTTTATGCAGAGATACTTCGCAAGAGATAAAAAAAATAATGAATTATTTTTAAATGAAGATGATATTAGACATATTAAATTAGTTATGCGAATGAAAGATAATGACTTAATTGAAGTGATTTTTGATGATAATTTATATATATGTTCTATAATTGGTATCAATGAGAATATATCATTTAAAATTGAAAAACAAGTTAAACAAAAATTTGATGAACAAGTAAAAGTAAGACTTATTGTTCCTGTTTTAAAAGAACAGAAAATGGATTATATTTTGCAAAAAAGTACAGAACTTGGTGTTTTTGAAATAGTACCAGTTTTAACTGAAAGAACTTTAGTAAAGTTGGATGAAAAAGATGCAGTTAAAAAAGTAGATAGATGGCAAAAAATTGTAAAGGAAGCAAGTGAACAATCAAAAAGAAATACTATTCCTTTAGTTAGAAATGTTACTAATTTAAAGGATTTAAAGTTGGAAAATGGTCTTTGTTTGTTTTGCAGTACTGTTGAAAAAGAAAATAATATTAAAAAAATATTTTCAAATTTAATAAATTGTGATACTATTAATATAGTTGTTGGTCCTGAGGGAGGACTATCTATTAATGAGGAAGAGTTATTAAAGAATAAGGGATATGAGAGTGTTTCTTTAGGAAAGAGAATTCTTAGAGTGGAAACGGCTCCTTTATTTGTTTTAAGTGTTATAAATTATATTTATATGGAGTGATTTTATGAATGAATTAATAAATGTATTTTCTGATAATAAAGTTCTAATTTTAGCTATTGTTATTTTTATTTTTGGCTTGATTTTACTCGGTTATTTGATAACTTCTATTTTAGTGCAGAAAAAGGATAGAAAAATTGTTGAAAAGGTTGAGGCAGAAAACAAACCTAAAATAGAAGAAACTAAAGTAAATGAATTAGAGCATGTTTTAGATAAAATGCAAGAAACTATAGATAAAAAAGCTGATGATGATACAGTGTCAGATTTTGAAAATAGTCAGGAAGAGAATGCTGTAATTAGTTATCAGGAATTACTTCAAGCAGCAAAGAAGGATTTTCCTCAAATGACTTCATATGATAATAAAGAAGAAAGTACAGTTGAAATTATAGAAGAGGTTAATAATGTTTCTGAAACTTTAGAACCTGAGGTTTTGGAAGTAGAAGAGCCTAAAAAATTTAGAAGTAGTGTTTTCATTTCTCCGATTTACGGTGTTAAGGATGATAAAACAGTTGTTAATGAGATTCGACAGGAGCCTAAAGCAACTGAAAAAGAAGAAAATGAACAGTTTTTAGATGATTTAAAAACGTTTAGAAATAATTTATAGGATTGACTTTGGTTAATCTTTTTTTATGTATTTAAATGTGTTAAAATATTATTTAGGAGGTAGTTTATGACACCGCATATTGAAGCAAAAGAAAATGAAATAGCAGATATTGTAATAATGCCTGGAGATCCTCTTAGGGCAGAATATATCGCACAAAATTATCTTGAAAATTATAAATTAGTAAATAAAGTTAGAAATGTATTTGCGTATACTGGCTTTTATAAAAATAGAATGGTAACTATTATGGCGTCTGGCATGGGAATGCCTAGTATGGGAATATATGCTTATGAGTTATTTAAGTTCTATAATGTTGATTCTATTATTAGAGTCGGTTCCTGTGGAGCATATAGCGAAACTATAAATCTTGGTGAGATAGTATTAGTAGATGAGGCTTATACTGATTCATCATTTGCTAGAGTCTATGATAATAGTGATATATCTATAGAAAAGCCTAGTTTGGAATTAAATGAAAGAATACTTGCTACTATTTGTAATAAAAATTGTAAAGTGGGAAAAATTTATTCAACTGATGTTTTTTATAGAAATGTGGATATTAATAAGCTATATAAAGTTGAAGGATGTTTAGGTGAAGAAATGGAATCTTTTGCTTTATTTCATATTGCTAAAAGTTTGAATAAAAAAGCAGCTTGCTTACTTACTGTTTCTGATAATTTAAAAACACATCAAAGCTTATCATCTGTTGAAAGGCAAAATTCATTTAAACAAATGATTGAGATAGCATTGGATTCAATTGTATGAAGTATGAATATGATAATTTAAATTTACATATTTTAAAAAATAAAAAATTTAAAAAGAATATAGTAAGTATTGAATTTAAAAGAAAAGCAAAAAAAGAAGAAATGACTTTAAGAAATTTGCTTTCAATTGTTTTAGTAAGATCATGTAGAAAATATCCTAAAGAAAGAGACTTACTGATTAAAAGTGAAGAGTTATATGATGTGGCATATAATTCTAGGATTAGAGTATTAGGCTGGGATTCTTTTTTAACTTTGAGTTTAACTTTTTTAAGCCCTAAATACACAGAGAAAAATATGTTTTTTAAAAGCATGTCTTTTTTGACAGAATTATTATTAAGTCCAAATGTAAAAAATGGAGCTTTTGATGAAGAAATTGTCAATCAAGCTAAAGCGGAACTAAAGGAAGAACTTTTATTAGCGAATGAGCAACCTTATTATCTAGCGATGAAAGGTTTGTTAGAGAATATTGATTCTAGTGCTCCGTTTACTTATTCAGATATGGGTTATATTGAAGACTTGGATAATATAACACCTACAAAATTATATGATTATTATGTATCAGTTTTAGATAGTGATAGTTTAGATATTTTTATTTGTGGTGATGTTGATGTATTAAGTGTGAAAAAAGTTATAAAAGAAAAATTTTCTAAGCTAAATAAAAGAAAAAAATATAATGAAAATGTTTACCATATAAATAAAAAAACAATCGAAGATAATTATATAGTAAAAGAAATTGATAATAATCAAAGTATAATGAATATTGGTTTTAAAGCTTTAAACTTGAATGATTTTGAACTTAGATATGTATGGTATGTATATAATTATATTCTAGGTGGTAGTGCTAATTCTAAATTATTTAGAGATGTTAGGGAAAAAGAGAGTTTATGCTATGATATTCATTCTTCAATGGAAAACTTCTTTGATTTAATGATTATTAGTACAGGAATAAATGCTATTAATGAAAAAAAAGCAAAAGAATTGATTTTGAAATCTATGGATGAAATTAGTAAAGGACACTTTTTAGAGAAAGACATAAAAGATGCTATTAATTCTTATATATATGATATTAAAGCAAATTTAGGTACTCCTTATGGAATAGTAAATTTGTATAGACAGAAGTATTATTTTAATAGTGATAATTATCTTTTAAAAATTAAAAATATAAAAAAAGTTGATAAAAATATGGTTATCGATTTATCAAAGAAGTTTAAATTGGATACTATTTATTTTTTAAAAGGAGTAAATGATGACTAGTAAAAAAGTAAAAGGTACAGATTTAACTTTATATTATTTAAAATTAGAGAATGGGCTTAATTTATATTTAGTACCTAATAATACTACAAAAAATGTTTTTGCAACTTTTACTGTACGTTTTGGAAGTTCTAATTCATCTATAAATAATATTAATTATCCTTTAGGTATAGCTCACTTTTTGGAACACAAATTGTTCGAACAAAAAAATGGTATTGATCCTTTTATGTATTTTGCCAAGACGGGTTCTAAAGCAAATGCTTTTACAACTAAAAATCAAACTACTTATTTAGTTTCAACTTCCAAAAATGTAAATAAAAACATTAAATTTTTATTAGATTATGTTCAAGACCCATATTTCACTAAAGAAAATGTTGAAAAAGAAATGGGAATTATAGCGGAAGAAATAAAAAGAAATTTAGATATTCCTTTAATTAGAGTTAATGAAGTGGCAATGAGAAATACTTTTGTTAATCATCCATACAGATATCCTGTTATAGGAAATCTTGAAAGTATAAAAGATATAAATGAAAAAAAACTTTATGATTGTTACAATAATTTCTATAAACCAAGCAATATGGCTTTAATTGTAACGGGTGGAATAGACGTTTCAAAAATCAAGAATGCTATTGTTAATAATCAAAAAATTAAGAATAGTAATTATCTTTTTACAAACTGCAGTAAAGTGTGTATTGAGCCTTTAACTGTGCTGAATTCTTATGAGGAAGTTTTAATGCCTAATGTTACTATTCCTAAAGTAAAGGTAAACTATAAAATTAGTATTAAAGATTTTGAAAATATAAGCTTTGTTGATTTATATAATTACATATATATATATTTTAAAATTAAGATTGGTTATACTTCAACGTTTTATGAAAACTTAAAAAGGAATAATTTAATTTCAGAACCTATATTTCCTGTTATCGAACATGTTGATGATTTTTTAATTGTTGGTTTACTTTCTGAAACAAAAGAATATAATAAAATTATTGAATTATTAGATAAAGAATTAGTTAATAAAAAAATAGCTGTGGTAGATTTTAACCGAAATAAAAAAGTTTTAATAAGTAATGAAATACTAATGACAGAAAGCATATATTCAATTAATTATTCAATGATAGATGATTTTATTGAATATGGAGAAGTTATTATTAACAAAATTTCTAAAATAAGAGCTTTATCATTTGACAAAATGAGTTATATCATAAATAATTTAAATATTGAAAATAAGAGTATATGTGTTGTAAAAGGGGATAATCTTGATTTATAATTGTTTGTGTGATAAAATTAATATTTGTTTGGAGGATATATGGAAATTGTAATTTTAATATTGGCTCTTTTACTAATTGCTTTAGTTTTGCTTCAAAGTGGTAAAGCTGAAGGTGGAAGAAGTCCTTTTTCAGGAGCAACAGATAGTCTATTTGCAAATAGAAAAGAAAGAGGCGGAGAACTTTTCATAACAAGATTAACGTATGCGATGGGTTTTGTTTTCTTTCTACTTTGCTTTTTAGTAAGTTTATAGTTATTAATTAATAACTATCTTTTTTTCTTGACAAGAAATATTATTACGGATAAAATATGTATTATTAACACAAAGGAGTTTATATAATGGAAGATAATGGGATTTTGTTGGAAACACTTATTGGTATTTTTACAATTGAACATAGTAAAATTAAAGTATTATTAACTAGAAGAAGTGAGGAGCCTTATAAAGGATACTGGTCATTACTTGGTAATGATTTGGCTTTTAATGAGACTCTAGAAAATAATGTGACAGACGTTGTTATAGAGCAGGCTGGTTTATCTAATGTAAATGTAGAACAGTGTCATACTTTTAGTAATTTGGATAGAGGTTTAGAAGATAGAAAAATAGCGGTAACTTTTATTGGAATAATAGATAGTAAAACAGTAGAGCTTAAAAGGCAGCAAAATAGTTATGAACTTGGGTGGTTTGATATAGAAGATATTCCAAAAACAGGTTTTGATCATGATTATTTAATAAATTATATGATTGATTTTTTAAAGAAAAAATTATTAAATATCGCATCTTTAAAATTATTATTTCCAAGTGATTTTTCTTTACCGGAATTGCAAAAAGTTTATGAACAAATTTTAGATAAGAATTTGGATAGGAGAAATTTTAGAAAAAAACTTTTATCGTTAGACTTGATTGAAGAAACGGGATATTTTAATGAAGGTTATAGTGGAAGACCTGCGAAATTATATAAATTTAAATCTTTAAGTGATGAAGGAGATTTGTTTTAAAATGAATAGTGAAGGTTGGGGACTTAGAATAATGTTATTTTTTTGTGCTTGCTTAATGTTTGCACTTATTGTGTCTGCTTCAATACTGAACACCTCGTTTAAACATAATACTAGTAAGGATATAGAAGTAACAGCAGTAACATATTATGATTTAGAAGTTAGAATGGTAAATGCTGCAAAAAATTATATATATGATAATTATAATGATATAAGCAAAGCTACAATACCCATTTCCCTTAGTACTTTAATTAACAATAATTATATTGGTCCAATAAATGATCCTGATACTAAGGAAAATTGTAGTGGGTATGTAATTTTTACTAAAGATAAAAATAATACTCAATATGATCCATATTTAAGGTGTGGAACTATGTATAAAACTAATGGTTATGAATTACAATATGAAAATTAAATATTTGGTGAGAAAAGTATTGACTTTTATTTAATATAAGTGTTAAACTAATAACGGTTTTGATTAAGGTTTACTTTGGTAAATCTTTAATTTAAAATGAATATGAAACACCTGGGTGTGTGTAATGGAAGGAGGACAATATGCCAACAATTAATCAATTAGTTAGAAAGAACAGAGCAGCTAAGACTAAAAAAAGTAAATCTCCAGTTTTAGGAATTGGATTTAACAGCAAAGATAAAAAACAAACTAAATTAAATGCTCCTCAAAAACGTGGAGTATGTACTCGTGTTGCTACAATGACACCAAAGAAACCAAACTCAGCATTAAGAAAATATGCTCGTGTTAGATTATCAAATGGAATGGAAGTTACAGCTTATATTCCTGGTGAAGGACACAATCTTCAAGAGCACAGTGTTGTATTAATAAGAGGTGGACGTGTTAAGGATTTAATTGGTGTTCGTTATCATATAGTTCGTGGAACTATGGATACTGCTGGAATTGAAAAACGTCGTCAAGGTCGTTCTAAATATGGAAGCAAAAGACCAAAGAAAACTAAATAAAAATTTATTCTAAAATTTAGAAAGGAGTATTTATATGCGTAAAAGACGTGCAGTTAAAAGAGATGTTTTAGCAGATCCTATGTATAGTTCTAAATTAGTGACTAAGTTAATCAATAGATTAATGATAGGTGGTAAAAAAGGTGTTGCTCAAACTATTCTTTATGAGGCTTTTGATATAGTAAAAGAAAAAACTAATCAAGATCCTGTTGAAGTTTTTAACAAAGCAATGGAAAATATATCTCCAGCACTTGAGGTTAAATCTCGTCGTGTTGGTGGAGCTAACTATCAAGTTCCTATGGAAGTAAGAGGCGACAGAAAACAATCTTTAGCTTTAAGATGGTTAGTACAATATGCTAGACTAAGAGGCGGTCATTCAATGGCTGAAAACTTAGCTGGTGAAATAATAGATGCATCTAATGGTGTTGGAGCATCTGTTAAAAAACGTGAAGATACACATAGAATGGCAGAAGCTAATAAAGCATTTGCTCATTATCGTTGGTAATTAGAAAGGATTATTATGGCTCGTGAATATAGTTTACAAAACACACGTAATATAGGAATAATGGCCCATATTGATGCAGGTAAAACTACATGCACAGAAAGAATATTATTTCATACTCACAAAATCCATAAAATTGGTGAAACTCATGATGGGGCTTCACAAATGGACTGGATGGCGCAAGAACAAGAACGTGGTATAACTATTACATCAGCTGCAACTACAGCTTTCTGGAAAGGTTATAGATTAAATATAATTGATACTCCAGGACACGTAGATTTTACAGTTGAAGTATCTAGATCACTTCGTGTATTAGATGGTGCAGTAGCACTTCTTGATGCACAAGCTGGTGTAGAACCACAAACAGAAACTGTTTGGCGTCAAGCAACTGAATTTAAAGTTCCAAGACTTATTTTTGCTAATAAAATGGACAAAATGGGAGCTAGCTTTGAATACAGTTTAAGTACTATTAAAAGTAGATTAGGCGTAAATGCTAAACCTATTGAATGGCCAATTGGTGCTGAAAATGAATTTGATGGAATTATTGATTTAGTAACAAGAACAGCATATCATTATGATAGAAAAGAATCAGAAGAACCTACTATTATTGAAATTCCAGAAGAATTGAAAGCAACTGTTGAAGAAAAAAGAAATGAATTAGTTGAAGCAGTAGCTGAATTCGATGATGAATTGATGGAAAAATATTTAGCAGAAGAAGAAATTTCTGTTGAATTAATTAAAAAAGCTATTAGAAAAGGAACTCTTAAAGTGGAATTTTTCCCAGTACTTTGTGGAACTGCTTTAGGAAATACCGGTGTTAAGTTATTACTTGATGCTGTACTTGATTATTTACCATCTCCAGTAGATGTTGAATCAATTAAAGGTACTGATGCTAATGGTAATGAAGTATTAAGACACCCATCAGATTCTGAACCTTTCAGTGCTTTAGCATTTAAGGTTATGACTGATCCATTTGTTGGAAAATTAACTTTCTTTAGAGTTTATTCAGGACATTTAAGTAGTGGATCATACATACTTAATGCTACAAAAAATGAGAAAGAGAGAATCGGACGTATTCTTCTAATGCATGCTAATAATAGAACTGAAATATCTGAAGTATTTGCAGGAGATATAGCTGCTGCAGTAGGACTTAAAAATACGACAACAGGTGATACTTTATGCGAAGAAAAACATGCTGTTATTTTGGAAAGTATGCATTTTCCAGAACCAGTTATTGAACTTGCTGTTGAACCAAAATCAAAAGCAGATCAAGAAAAAATGGGTGTTGCTTTACAAAAATTATCTGAAGAAGATCCAACTTTTAGAGCAAGTACAAACCATGAAACTGGTCAAACTATTATAGCTGGAATGGGTGAACTTCACCTAGATATTATAGTAGACAGAATGAGAAGAGAGTTTAACGTAGAAGCTAATATTGGAAAACCACAAGTATCTTATCGTGAAACATTAACTCAAGCTGCTGAGTGTGAAGGGAAATATATTAAACAATCTGGTGGACGTGGACAATATGGACATGTTTGGGTTAAATTTGAACCAAATCCAGATAAAGGTTATGAATTTGTTGATGCTGTAGTAGGTGGTGTTGTTCCAAGAGAATATATTCCAGTTACAGATAAAGGTCTTCAAGAAGCTATGAAGTCTGGTGTTCTTGCTGGATACCCTATGGTTGATGTAAAAGCAACTTTATTTGATGGATCTTACCATGAGGTTGATTCATCTGAAATGGCTTTCAAAATAGCTGCATCTATGGCTTTAAAAGAAGCAAAGAATAAATGTAAACCTGTTTTAAAAGAACCTATTATGAAAGTACAAGTAGTTGTACCTGATGAATATTTAGGAAATGTAATGGGTGACATTACTTCAAGACGTGGTAGACCACTTGGTCAAGAATCACGTGGAAATGCCTTAGCGATTGATGCTATGGTACCACTTTCTGAAATGTTTGGTTATGCAACAAGCTTGAGAAGTAATACTCAAGGACGTGGAACATTCGTTATGGAATTTGATCATTATGAAGAAGTTCCAAGAAATATTGCAGAAGAGATCATAAAGAAAAATAGTGGAAACTAATTAAAAATACTTGCCATTTTTAGTTAGATGTTATAAAATAAATTATGTAAATTAATAAAGGAGGAAATTTTTATGGCAAAACAAAAATTTGATCGTTCAAAACCACATGTTAACATTGGTACAATTGGACACGTAGATCATGGTAAAACTACTTTAACTGCTGCTATTTCAGCTCATTTAGCTGGTAAATATGGAAATGAAAAAGTAGATTTTGCAAATATTGATAAAGCACCAGAAGAAAGAGAACGTGGTATTACTATTAATACTGCTCACATTGAATATAGTACTGAAAAGAGACATTATGCTCATGTTGACTGCCCAGGACATGCTGATTATGTTAAGAACATGATTACAGGTGCAGCTCAAATGGATGGAGCAATATTAGTTATTGCTGCTACTGATGGACCTATGGCTCAAACAAGAGAACACATCTTACTTTCAAGACAAGTTGGTGTACCTCGTATGGTTGTATTTATGAATAAGTGCGATATGGTTGATGATCCTGAGTTATTAGACCTTGTTGAAATGGAAATTCGTGAATTATTAACTGAATACGGATTTGACGGAGATAACACTCCAATAATTAGAGGTTCAGCTCTTAAAGCTCTTGAAGGAGACGCTGCTTGGGTTGGAAAGATTGACGAATTAATGGATGCAGTTGATACTTGGATCGAAACTCCAGCTAGAGATACTGACAAACCATTCTTAATGCCTATCGAAGATGTATTTACTATTACAGGACGTGGAACTGTTGTTACAGGTCGTGTTGAAAGAGGTACATTAAAACTTAATGATGAAGTTGAAATAGTTGGTATTAAACCTACTACAAAATCAGTTGTTACTGGTATTGAAATGTTTAGAAAACAATTAGACTTTGCTGAAAGTGGAGATAATGCTGGTGTATTACTTCGTGGTATTTCAAGAGAAGATGTTGAACGTGGACAAGTACTTGCTAAACCAGGTACAGTTACACCTCATACAAAATTCAAAGCTCAAGTTTATGTATTATCTAAAGAAGAAGGCGGAAGACATACTCCATTCTTTACAAACTATCGTCCACAATTCTATTTTAGAACTACAGATGTTACAGGTGTTATCGAACTTCCTGCAGGTGTAGAAATGGTTATGCCTGGAGATAATGTTGAAATGACAGTTGAATTAATAGCTCCAATTGCTATTGAAAATGGAACTAAATTCTCAATCCGTGAAGGTGGTAGAACAGTTGGTTCTGGTAACATTTCAGAAATTATTAAATAATTATTAAAACTATCTTCGGATAGTTTTTTTATTTGCTAATATATAGTATAATTATTCAGAAAGAAGTGGTTATATGTTCATTTATATGTTAATTAATTGGCTTTTATATTTAATGATATTTTTAATTGTTTTGAAATTTGTTAAAAAAAATATCTTAAAAAAAATATTTATTATTTTATTGGTAATATGTGCTTTAATAAATGTAAGATATATTTATAATAATAATGGCTCTTTAGAAAATTACAAAGGTACTTACATAGGTGATAATAGTAGTGTTTCTAATATAATAGAATTATTGGGTATTAATAAAACAAGTATTTCTTTGCAAACAGCAGAAATTCCTTATGTTTTGACTATTAATTTATCTAATGATCAAATAATAGCAGATTTATATTTAGTATTAGAGGAAGATGCTGCTATAATGTTTAATCTAATAACTAATGCTGATACTATTGTGTTTAGTTATAATAGTAAGGATTATATTTTTCAGTTTGAACATCTTAATATGATTTTTGATAATAATTTAAGAGATATAAGCATAAATGATATTAGAAAAAGATATACAACTTTGTCTAATGAGTATTTATATGTTGGAAATATAGATGGTTATGATTTATATGATGAGTCAAGTGTTTGTGAATCAAATGAACAATTATTAAAAGAAGAAAATAGTGTAAAATATTATTTAACTTGCACTGATATAAATGAATTATATTTTTATAAAGATGAAAAAAAAGTTAGTTTTACTTCAATGCTAGATGAAATTAGTATTGACAGTTTATTGCAAACTAATCTAAACATTTACACAAAATAGAAAAAGAACTTTTCTTTTTTGTGTTATTGTGATATATTTATAGTGGTGGTATTTAATGGAACAGATACGAGAAGTTTTAGCTAAAAATCCTAATATTCATGAGGAATTGAAATTTCATATTTCATCTTTGATGGATAGCTTTATAAATTGTTACCCAAATTTAGATAAAAAAGAAATGTCTAACAAATTTGGAAAAATGAAAATGAAGGCTTTACCAAAATATACTTCAAAGTCTTTACCTTCTATGTTTGAAGATGATACTATTTATGTTAATTCTAATTATTTATTGTCTGATGATGTAGATGCAACTAATTTTTTATTAATGACAGTGCTAAATTATTTATATCCTAAAGATCCTAGTGAATCTCCAGCTTTATACCAAGGCGCTTGTAATTTGATATGTAATTCAGTTGTTGGTGGTTCTAATGCAAGTGATGAAGCTATAGTTTGTGATTTATTGACTAGAGTCAATGATTCGCAGCAATCAAATAATATAGTAAGTTTAGCAGATGCTTTCTTTGCTAGCAATTTAGGACTTTTTAGAAGTTCTTTGCTTAGTGCTGGTTTATCTATAGAGGATATTAATAGAATATTAAATTTATCTGATCAAAATTTTATGGCAAAGTCTAGTATGTCACAAAGTAATTTGCCATATATTCAATTAGAGATTTTAGAAGCATGTAACAGAAGTTCTAATTTTGGTAGTGATTTGTTTTGTTCTTTAAACTCAGTTATAAGGCGTAGTTCGGCTGATTTTGATGAGCAATTTGCTAATAATTATAGTGGATTTGCTATTTATGTTCCTAGTTATGATGCTATTATAGCTGAGCGTACCAAAGAAACTGTTAAAGCAATTTAAAAAACTGACGTAATGTCAGTTTTCTTCTACTTCAATAGCTCCTGTTGGGCAGCTATTAGCCGCATCCATTATTTGATCTTTATATTCTTCATAATTAACATTTGGGATTACTTCTGCAGTACTTCCTTCATTAGAAAATTGAAATACTTCTGGACAAGTCCCACAGCACTGCCCACAGCCAATGCAAGCTTCTTCTTTTAATATAACTTTCATTTTTACCTCCATGATTATTATAAATAAAATGTAAACAAATTGCAAGTAGCTGTTTTAAAAATCAGTACTTTATGATAAGATTATAATTAAGAGTAGGTGGTATATAATGCCAAGTAGAATGCAAAGATATCATACTGAGAGTTCTGGCAATAGTCGTACAGAAAAGAATGCTGGACTATATAATACACTTTATGCATCAAACGATTATAGTAATGTGACAAGTGTACGCAACTTGGAAAGAACTAATGAAATTGATATTGAACAAGTAAAAAAACTTATTAAAGATAGAGAAGGCTATCAAAAGCAAAAGGAATATTTTGATATTATAAGAAATGAAACAAATGAACCTAGTAGTTTAGTTAGTGATGAGCAAGAAGAGAGAAAATACGATATTAATGAAGTTTTAAATAAGGCTAAAGAAAGTCGCAAATTAGATGATAAAGATGAAAATATTAGAAGTAGACATTATGATTATCTTCTTGATTCAAAACTTTATAAAAAAAGAGAGCCTTTACCCGAAACAAAACAGGAAGATATAAAAGCAATTTTACAAACTATTACTAATAGTTTAGAGTTAAATAATCTATCAAATGAAGATTTAAGTTTGGATTTACTGAATGATTTAAAATCTACTAGAGAAATAGAAGATACTTGTGTTAGAAAGATAGTTGAAGAAAGTAATAAAATTAAGCAACCAGTTAATGACAACATAGACATTGATAAGTCTTTTTATACTTCTTCTTTAAATTTTAAAAAAGAAGATTTTGATGAAAATATTAGTGAAGCTAAAAATAAAAAATCAAGAAATATTTTTATAAAGATAGTTTTAATAATAATTTTGTTGGTAGTTTTAGGAATGGCTGCTTATGTTATTTTAGCTCAAATGAAAAGCTAGTTAATAGCTTTTTTTAGTTTATTATTGTAATTAAAAGAAAATATGATACAATTAGTATAGTTTTTATGATTATGAAGGAGGATTTTATGGAGAAAAAAACATATTATTTAACCACACCAATTTATTATCCAAGTGGTAAATTTCATATTGGAACTGCTTATACTACTGTACTGGCAGATTCTATAAAAAGATATAAATCTTTAAGAGGGTATGATGCTTTTTTATTAACTGGTTTAGATGAACATGGTCAAAAAATAGAAAATGCTTCTAAAGAAAAAAATATTGATTCACAAACTTATGTTGACAATATGGCTAAAGATGCAATTGATTTATGGAAGTTATTAGATATTTCAAATGATGGATTTATTAGAACAACTAATTTAAAACATGTAAAGATAGTAGAAAAGATATTCGATGAAATGTTAAATAAGGGTGATATATATTTAGGAGAATATAATGGCTGGTATTGTGTTCCCTGTGAGACTTTTTTTACGGAAACACAATTGGTTGATGGTAAATGTCCTGATTGTGGGAGAGTAGTTAAAAAAACAAGTGAAGAAGCATACTTTTTTAATATGAAAAAATACCAAAGTAAATTGTTAGAATTTTATGATGCTAATCCAGACTTTTTAATTCCAACTTCTAGAAAGAATGAAATTATAAATAATTTTATTAAACCTGGTTTGGAAGATTTATGTGTTACAAGGACTTCTTTTAATTGGGGAATAAAAGTATTAAGTGATCCTAAACATGTTGTTTATGTTTGGTTAGATGCTCTTGTTAATTATATTTCAGCTTTAGGATATGGTACTGACAATGATGAACTATTTAAAAAATACTGGCCAGCTGACTTGCATATTGTTGGAAAAGATATAATTCGTTTTCATGCCATATATTGGCCTATATTTTTAATGTCATTAGGTTTAGAACTTCCAAAGCAGATATACGCTCATGGCTGGTATATTATGAAAGATGGAAAGATGAGTAAATCTAAGGGGAATACTGTTTATCCTGATATTTTAGCTAATAGATATGGAGTAGATGCTACAAGATATTTATTATTGAGAGAAATTTCTTATGATCAGGATGGTTTATTTTCTATAGAAGGTTTTATTGATAGATTTAATAATGATCTTAGTAATGATTTAGGAAATTTAGTTAGTAGAACATTAGGAATGATTAATAAGTATTTTGAAGGATTTATAAAAAGATCTATTAGTAATGAAGATATAGATAAAGAAATGGAAACGTCAGTAAATGATATTGTTATGTTAGTAGAAAATGACATGGATACTATTCATATAGCTAATGCTCTAACTGATATATGGAAAATAATTGATAAAAGTAATAAATATATTGATACTACTGAACCTTGGGTTTTATTTAAAGATGAGACTAGTAGAGAAAGGCTTTCTAGTGTAATGTATCATTTGCTTGAAAATATTAGAAAAGTTGCAATATTAATTAAACCTTTTATGCCAACAACTAGCGAAAAGATATTTGAGCAAATAGGAATAGTAAATAGTGAACATAAAAATTGGACTAGTTTATATGATTATTATTTGTTAGATGATATTAAGGTTATTAATAAAATCGAGCCTTTATTTATGAGATTAGATAAGGAAGAAGAAATTAAATATATGATGGAAAGCGATAAATAGTCGCTTTTTTCTTGTTTTTAAATGATCTTTATGTATATAATGAAATTGTAGAACAGATTAGTGTTCTTAATAGGAGGTTTTATGGGAAAGATGACAGTTGTTTTGGGTTCAGCCTGGGGCGATGAAGGTAAAGGAAAAATTGTTCACTTTTTATCAAAAGAAGCAGATATTATTATACGTGCAACCGGAGGAAATAATGCGGGACATACTGTGGTAGTTAATGGTGCTAAATATGCACTACATTTGATACCATCAGGCTTGATAGCAGGCAAATTATCTGTTATTTGTAATGGTGTTGTTATTAATCCAAATGTTTTATTAAAAGAAATGGATGAATTGAGTAATAGAGGTATTGATATATCTAATTTAAGAATTAGTGATAGAGCTAATTTAATATTACCTTATAATGTTGCTCTTGATAAATTACAAGAAAAATTAAGAGGGAAAAATGCCATTGGAACAACTTTAACTGGTAATGGCCCAACATATCAAGATAAAGCTAAAAGAACAAGTAGTGTTAGAGTTCAAGATCTTTTTTCCGGAAAATATAAAAATATAATAGAAAGTAATGTTGAAGCAGCAAACTTTTTATTAGCAAAAAATGGTATGGAACCAATAGATTATAGAGATATAATTGAAGGTTGTGATATTTTTGCTGATAGAATAGGAAATTATTCTATTGATTCTGTTTCGTTTTTACATAATCAGTTGAATTCAGGAAAAAATTTTTTATGTGAAGGGGCACAAGCAGCACTACTAGATGTAGATCTTGGAACACATCCTGATGTAACTTCATCTAATACAACTATTGGTGGAGTTTTAACTGGAAGCGGATTAAGTCATTTAGATGTTGGGGACGTTTATGGTGTCTTAAAAGGCTATTCTACAAGAGTAGGAAACGGCTCTTTTCCAACTGAGCAAGATAATGAAATTGGAAATAGAATTAGAGAGTTAGGGCATGAATATGGAACAACAACTGGTAGACCAAGAAGATGTGGCTGGCTTGATTTAGTTGCATTAAAGTATGCTTGCAGAGTTAATGGATTTAATTATTTAGCATTAAATCATCTTGATACAATTGGTCATTTTGATAAGATTTGTGTTTGTGTTGGTTATGAATATGAAAATATGTATTTAGAAGATTTTCCTTCAAATGCTGAAATATTAAAAAATTGTCATCCTGTTTATGAAACACTTGATGGAGCTTTTGGTGATATTAGTGGTGTTAGAGACTTTGAAGATTTACCATTAAATGCTAAAAGATATATTGATTATATTGAAAATTATACTGGAGTTGTTATCAAAATGATTGGGGTAGGACCAAGTGATGAGCAAACAATAGTCAGAAATATCAAATCTTTTGTTCATACTAGATAAAAGATGTAAAGCAAAATCTAATGATTTTGTTTTATTTTTATTTGAAATACTATATAATAGTATTAGAGGTGCTATATGAAGAAACTATTTTATTTATTATTGATAGTTGTTTTGATAACGGGTTGTAGTTTTTCTACTAAAATGAAAGATTTAAGTAATATGACAGTAGATGAAATACAGAGTTATGCTGAAGAAAACAACTTAGCATTAAATATTACATACGAATATAATGATTTAGAAAAAGGAAAGTTAGTAAGTCAAAGTATTACTGAAGGTGATAAAATTAATAAAAACGAAGAATTAAATGTAGTAATTTCAAAAGGTATTAATGATGTTTATACTCTTTCTTTAGCAATGGTTGGTGATATGCTAATTCATAGTGCGGTTTATTATGATGCAAGGACTGATGATGGGTATGATTTTAAACCGATGATAGAACTTGTAAAACCTCTAATTCAAAATTATGATTTGGCTTTTTATAATCAAGAATCTATTTTAGGTGGAGTTGATTTGGGTTTATCAACTTATCCAAGGTTTAATTCTCCATATGAGGTAGGAGATGCTATGGTTGATGCTGGATTTAATTTAGTATCTTTAGCTAATAATCATACTTTAGATAGAGGAGAAGAAGCTATTATTAATTCTACTAATTATTGGAAAAATAAAACTGATGTAGTAGTTGCAGGTTCTTATCAATCTCGTGATGATCGTGATAAAGTGGTAATTAATGAAAAGAATGGTATTACTTATGCATTATTATCTTATACAACAATCACTAATGGGTTAACATATCCAAGCGGTAAAGATTATTTAGTTAATGTTTATGATGAGGAAAAAGTTAAAAATGATATAGAGGCAATAAGAGATAAGGTTGATGTTTTGATGGTTTCTATGCACTGGGGTAGTGAGTATACAAATGAGCCTACGAGTGAAGAAGTAACTATTGCTAATTATTTGGCCAGTTTAGATGTTGATATTGTTATTGGGCATCATCCACATGTTATTCAACCTATTACGTATATTGGTGATACATTAGTTGTATATTCTTTAGGAAACTTTTTATCTGGACAAGTAGGTGAAGCTAAGAATGTTGGTCTTTTAGCTTCAGTAGATATTACTAAAACGGTTGATGCAAGTGGTACAAAAATAGAAACAGGAAATATTGGTACAGGATTAATTTACACTTCTTATGATAGCTATGAGGCTAATGATGAAATATATTGTAGTAATTATAAGTTGTATCCTTTTAAGGATTTAAACGATTCTATTTTATATAGCTATTCTAGTATAAGAGATAAATATAATGCTATTGTTACGAGATATTATGATGATATAAATGTAAATATGTTTGATAATTAAGGAAGCGATAAAATGATAGAAATTTTTAATAGAAAAGCTAGATATGATTATGAAGTTATTGATGATATTGAAGCTGGTGTTGTTTTAACTGGAACAGAGGTTAAATCTATAAAGCAAGGAAAAGCTAATTTAAAAGATAGTTATGCTATTTATAGAAATGGCGAGGTTTTTCTTTTGAACATGCATATAAGTGAATATGTAGAGGGCAATATTTTTAATCATAATGAAACTAGAACAAGGAAGCTTTTGCTACATAAAAAAGAAATTTTGAAAATAAGGGATAAGATAGCTTTAGATGGATTAACTTTAGTTCCATTGAAGTTATATTTTGTAAAAAATAAAGTTAAGATTTTATTGGGTATAGCTAAAGGCAGAAAAAATTATGATAAAAGAGAAGCAATTAAAAAAAGAGAAATTGAACTTGAAATTAAAAAAAAATTGAAATATTGACTTTAGTTCTTTTATAATATATAATTTTTTTTATGGGGCTGCACTGGTTTCGACAGAAACATGGAGGACTTTACTGCAAGTGGAAGGTACGCCTTAAGTACAAAATAAATATAAACGGAAGAAATTCTGAATTAGCTTTTGCTTAATATAAAATAAGGCGAAAGGCTTCTATATTTTTTCTTCTATTGGAAATATATGAGGCTCATAAAAATAGAATATATTATTAATTTGTCTATGGTTAATAATGAATTTTATAGACTTACTAGTAATTTTGAAAGTTAGCTATCTTTTTACTAGAAAATATATTAGTTAACTAAACTTGTAGATGTAATTTAGTAAGTGTTTTTGGACAGGAGTTCGACTCTCCTCAGCTCCACCA
>JAQUYH010000013.1 GCA_028691955.1 Bacilli bacterium
GCGAAGAAATAACAGAAGTAATATTAAGTAGCGAGAATATAAGCTTACAAAAAGGAGAAACAAAACAAATAAGAGCAACGGTATTACCATTAAATGCTAGTCAAGAAGTAACATGGGTAAGTGGGAATGAGAGTGTTGTTAGAGTAAAAGATGGACTACTTACGGCTGTATCGTCAGGTACTACTACAGTTGCTGCTGTAGCAAAAAATGGAATGATTGATAAGATGCGTGTTAGTGTTCAATATTCTCCAATTGATTATGAAATTGGAAGTAATGTTATGCTTTATATGTATTCGGATACTTTGAGAGTTTCTTTAACTAAATATGATGGATATTATTTAACAAGAGTTTGGATGGCAAATCCTGGAAATCAAATTCATAAAATTGGTGGACTTAGTTTGAATACTGTACCTTCAATGATAGGCTCTGCTGCCAGTGCGTATGATCTTAATAATAAAATTGTTGTGGCTATTAATGGTAGTGGATTTCATAATTATACTTTTGATAATGATCCACAGTATAATGGAACAGCTATTGGTAATTTGGTAATAACAGAGGGCCAGATTTTAAGAAATAATATTGGCTATGAAGAACATCAATGGGCAAAATATTATTATTATATTATAAATCAGTATGGTGAATTAAAAATAGCTGGTAATAGATCTAGTGAAGAAAGTCATAATAATATTATAAATAATATTGGAGCTGTTAATACATTTGCTTTTTATCCTGTTTATTTTGCTGATAATGAGCAGTGGGCAATATGGAATACAGGTACTGCTAGAAGACAAGGATTTTGTCAAATTGATGGAAATAATTATGCTATTGTAACATCAAGTATGAATGGAACTTTACCAATGATGAATAATATATTTATTAATTTAGGATGTAAAACAGCAGTTAATACTGATGGTGGAGGATCAACTTCGTTATTGTTTAAAAATCGTGGACAGGCTTTTCCTGGTAATGTTGTAATCGGTGGGGTTAGAGCTGTAGCTGATACTTTATTTTTTACGGAAGGTTAGGAGTGATAAATATGAAAATTTTATGTGTAGGACATGTTTCTTTTGATATAACGTTTCCTGTTGACAAGTTTCCAGAGGAAAATACCAAAAATAGGATTAATGAAAAAGTAGAGTGTGGTGGAGGACCAGCAAGCAATGCTGCTTATTTACTTGGAAAGTATGGTATCGAAACATATTTTATGGGATTAATAGGTAATGACTTTTATGGAGCACAAGTTGAGAGAGAGTTTAATGATGTTAATGTAAATACTGAGTATTTACTCAAAATGAAAGATTACAATACAACGGTTAGTACTATTATTGCTAATAGAGAAAATGGTAGTAGGACTATTTTAACATATAAAGGTAGTAAAGTTAGTTATCCTATTAATCACATTAATTTTATTCCAGATATTATTTTAGTGGATGGTCAAGAAATTGCAATGTCTAATTATTTGATTGATACATATCCTAAAGCTATAACTATAATTGATGCAGGAAGACCTACTAAGGAAATAATAGAATTATCTAAAAAAGTAAAACATGTTGTATGTTCTAAAGAGTTTGCCGAAGAAGTTACCGGTTTAAGTGTTGATTATACTGATAAAAAAACTTTAGTGGCCATATATCAGAGAATGGAAACTATTTTCCCAGGTAATATTGTTATAACTTTGGAGTCAAATGGTTGTTTATACAAAATAAATAATTTAATTAAATTAATGCCTTCTTTAAAAGTAAGTGCTGTTGATTCAACTGGAGCAGGTGACTTATTTCATGGTGCTTTTACTTATGGTATAGCTAAAGGTTATGATTATGAAGCTGTTTTGAAAATAGCTAATATTGTTGGAGCCTTATCAGTTAGAAAAATAGGTGGCAGATTTTCTGTTCCTGAAAAAGAGGAAATAAAAGAATATTATGAAAAATTTGAATAGTGTTGTTTTTCCGGATAGTTTACCTTCTTTGGATTTGCATGGATATGACAGAGACTATGCCAAGTTAATGGTAAAAGATTTTATCAATGATAATATTAAACAAAAGATAGAAACATTTACTATTATTCATGGGAATGGTAGTGGTATTTTAAAGCGTGCTACGCATGACGTGTTAAGGAAAAATAGTAATGTATTAGAATATAAAATTAATTGTTTTAATAGTGGATGCACTATTGTACTTATAGCTTGTAAAAAAAATAAATAAATTGTAGTATAATTGCTACATTTTTTAATTTGACAAACCTAAGACTCTGTGATAGTATAGGTCGCGAGAAGGGAAATATATTAGTATCAAATTGACAAAATTAATTGCTTGTGATAGTATATAAACCAATAAAAAGAGGGGGAATTTATTATGTATGAGAAAAGGGATGCTTTTACACTAAGAGATGTAATATTTAATTTATTATTTATTATATTATTTGTGTTTATTTTATTATGGTTATTTCCATCAAAATCATTTTTAAATAATACACAAAAAGGTGAAAATAGTCATATATTTAATGAAAATATTGAAACAATGAAAGAGGCTGCAATCTCTTATTTTACAACACCTAGACTTCCATCAAAAGTAGGAGATAGTGTTGATTTAACTTTAAGGCAAATGATTGATAAAAAACTTATTTTACCTTTAGTTGATGGCAATGGTAATACTTGTGATGAAGGTATGTCATATGTTGAACTTACTAAAGAAGATGATGAATATGTTTTAAAGGTATCATTAACTTGTTCTGATAATGATGACTATATATTAGTTCATTTAGGATGTTATGATTATTGTGAAGGCGATGTTTGTGAGAAACAAGAAGATATTTATCAATATGAATATATTTTGATTACGTCTTGTGAACTAACTGATTTTGGTGCTTGGTCTAATTGGCAAACTTCATATGTTCAAGCTACAAATAATAGAAAAGTAGAAACAAAGGTAGATAAAACAAGTACTAATGCAACTCTTAATAAAAGTTGTGCATCTGGATTTGTATATAATGCATCTACTGGTTTATGTTATAAAGCCACTAGTACCTCTGATACAAAGGATGCTATTAAAACTGTAACATGTCCTACAAATTATACTTATAATGAAACGTCTAACGTTTGTGAAATCAATAGTTATTTAAAAGAAAAAGAACCTGATGAATATACTAGTTGTATTGAAGGATATACTTATAATAGCACTAACAATAGTTGTGAAAAACAAACTGATTTGTTAACAAGTTATGAAAAATATTGTACGAAGGGTACTTTGTCAGCCGATAAAACTAAATGTACTTATTCCTATACAACAACAGATACTGTTGATAGAACACTTTTATGTTCTTCTAAGTGGGTATGGAATGGATTTACTTATGATAGAGTAACAACTTGTTATCATCAATGTCCAGGTGGATATACAATAAGTGGATCTGTTTGTGTGGCTACGGTAACTAAATATGCAACTATAACTTCATCTACTAGAGCTACTGGAACTTATTGTCCATCTGGCACAACACAAAGTGGAAGCTTCTGTATTTCAACAGAACCTGTTAAAGCAACATATAGTTGTTCTAAATATGGTGATGATTATGAACTAGTTAAATTAGATGATGATACTTACACATGTAAGATAAAATCTAATTTAGAAACAAAAGAGGCTAATATATCATATAGTTGTTCAACTTATGGAGCTGATTATGCATTAAATGAAACAAAATGTACAAAAATTGTTTCAGGAAGTGAAACAGCAAATCCAATAAAAACTTATAGTTGTCCAACAGGTTATACATTAAATGGAACAACATGTACAAAAAATGTAATATATTATAGATTTACTGATAGATCATGTGTTGGCGGTACTTCAAATTATAAGTGGAGTTTAAGTGATCACGATGAAAGTTTATTAAATCAAGGTTATATATTAACAGGAAGTAAAAAATTAGTTGAAGAATAATATATAATAATATTAAGTGGGGTATTTATTGCAGATTTACGGTAAATATCCCTATATTATTTATTAATGAAAGAGGGGAATTTTATGACACGTAGAGGAAAAAAGAAAGTATTTAAAAGAATTTCAGTTGGATTAGTTACTGTTGCTATTTTTTTGGGAGGATATACATTAGTAAAAAATCTTGTTGCAAAGCCTAGTAAAGTTATATTAGAACCAGCTAAAACACAGGATGATATTGATGAACTTGAAGATTTAAATTTAACTATTCAAGATAGGGATTTGTATAAATTTAATGAAAATGATTTCAGTGAGTTATCTGATATTTTAAGAAAAGAATTGATTAGGTATGGAATTATTTCTTTAAATGAGGATAAAATTTATGTAAATGATTATGTTTATGAAGCATATATTACATATTTTCAAGGTACTTCTCTTGAAGAATTGTTAACTAAAGATGGAATTATATCTGAAGATAGAGAAGATAGAATTAGTAATGCTGATGCTGTATCTAAAGTAATAGCTCAATCACTAAGTGATAATGTTTATTTAGATGGAAATATCATTAAAATTAAAAATTTTGACATATTGGATTTATCTACTATTTTTGATGATTATGAAATAGATACAAATGTGTTAAAAGAAATTAATGCTTCATATAAAAGATTTCTTGAAGCTTTAACTAGCGGTGATAATTCTTTAATATTAGAAGCAACAGACAATCTTCATAGACAAATTACAGCTCTAGATGATGACGATTCGGAATTAACTAATATTACAGAGGCATCTTTGGGTATACAAAAAGTTATATCTAAAGTTTACGGACAAGCTTATTCTAATAATTTAAAAATTTTATTTGATAAGTTTATTGTAGATGGATTGACATCTGTAGATGAATTGAGTAATTATTTTGAATTAAATTCAATTAAAGATAAAACTTATGTTGTAAGAACAGATATCCCTTTTGATGTTGAACTTATAAAAGATGGCTTTGTTAGAGATACATTTGAAAAATATAGAGAAAATAGAAATTATAATGTTAAACATTCAAATACTGAAGTCCAAAGTTTAACTCAAATTGATGATAGTTATTCTAAAGATAGTGAAGGTGTTATAACTATTACTAATAGTGTTAGTCAAAGTAATAATGCTATGGTGAAAAGAGAATTATCCATTGAAGACTTTTCTAAGTTTAATAGTCAAATATCTAGTGAATATAAGGGACGTTTAAATTCTATTATTCCTAGTGTTACATATATGATTTTAATTGATTATATTCATGGGACACCTTTAGAAAAAGAATTAATGGATTCTGGTATAATATGTAATAATCAATTACTTGCCTATTATGACGAAAAGGGTAAAGTTGTTCAATATGATCCAACTGGTAGTTGGGTAGATGTAACTAATTTTTTTGATAGATTTGGTCAAGAAGTTATAAATAATAGTGCACTTGATGTTGGGTTAAACGGAAAAAAAGTAACTATTGATAATGATAGTGTAGTTAATTTTGCAGCTGCTTTTGATGATATTAGTGTAGAAGATAAAACTTTCTTAGAATTAGCTTACACTTATTATGTTAATATAAGAAAAGGTATTGAGGAAAATGATTTTACTATGATAAGTTCTAATGTATCATCATTATTTGAACATGTATTTAATGAACAAGCATCACGTGGAGCTAGAGCTCTTGCAAAAATTGCTTATGTTGGTCCTGCCATTGATCATATGGATGTATTAATTAAGGCTTTAAGAAATAAAGGGTATACAACAAATAAGGAACTTGCTGAATATTTTGATACTGAGCATATGAATGACAATACATTTGTACCTCTTTCTTACAACCCTGTTGTAAATAATATATCAAATAAAGAAGTCGCTTTCTACGTTGAGTATGAAAGTAAATATTACTTATTGATGCATACTATGTCTGATGAAATAATTTCACAAGAATGTTTAAATTATCAAATATTTCCAAACGAAGAAGCTCTTGATAATTATTTACATGGTAATTCTAAAACACTTGCACAATAAATTAAACAGTACAAAATTTGTACTGTTTTTTGTTTGGATTAATTGACACTACTATTAAATAATGATAAAATCAGTATAGTAGAAGAGTATCATAAGGAGGCTATTATGAAGACGGCTTATATGTTTGATTACATAAATGAAAACGAATTTAAAAAGCTAGAGCGAGCTGTTAAAAAATATAATATGCTTGCTTATAAAAGGCTATGTTTTGAATATTATCCTGCTCTTAGAGAAGGTAATTTTTTAGGTGAAATTGTTAAAACAAATAGTGAAAACAACAGTATTTTTTATGAACTTAAACTACCAACAGATTCTATGTTTTGTAAGGTTCATGGTGTGATGAAGCTACACTACGTTGTTTATCCAGATTCTAATACAGTAATGCTTGATAAGTTTACGCCAATTGAGATACTATCTGAAGGACATCAATCAGAGCTTGTTGCTTATAAAGGTGTAATGGTATCTAAGGAACATGCGGATAAAGACATATTTAAAATTAATCTGTTGAACATGTTGGGAAAATAACATAAAAAAACTTGCAATTAAATGCAAGTTTTATTTTATAATGGTGCAGGTGAAGGGACTTGAACCCCCATGTCATAGACACTAGATCCTAAGTCTAGCGCGTCTGCCAATTTCGCCACACCTGCAGATGGTGGACCTTGAAGGACTCGAACCTTCGACCGCCCGGTTATGAGCCGGATGCTCTAACCAACTGAGCTAAAGGTCCATCACGTAGTTAATAATATCATAATAAGTCTTATAATGCAAGAGTTATAAACAAAAAAATTGAAAAAAGAAAATCATTATGTTAAAATATTATTAGTTGTTAGAAAGAGGAAGATATCATGAATATTTATAACACAAAAACAAGAAAAATTGAAAAGTTTGTTCCTAATAGTGAAGTAGTTACTATGTATACTTGTGGACCTACTGTTTATTACTATGCACATATAGGGAATTTAAGAACGTATATTATGGAAGATGTGTTTGAAAGAGCACTAAATTATTTTGGTTATAAAGTAAAAAGATGTATGAATATTACTGATATTGGCCATTTATCAAGCGATGCTGATACTGGGGAAGATAAGATGGTAGAGGGTGCTATAAAAGAACATAAATCAGTAATGGAAATAGCTCAAATGTATACCAATGCTTTTTTTGATGATGCTTTAAAATTAAATATTAAAAAACCTGAGTTGGTTGTTCCAGCAACAACATGCATTGATGAGTATATAAAGATAATAGATATGTTAATAAAAAAGGACTATGCTTATGTATCAAATGGTAATGTTTATTTTGATGTATCTAAATTATATGAATATTATGTTCTTACTAATCATAAACAAAATGAAATGATTGTTGGTTCTAGAAGTGATGTTAATGAAGATAATTCTAAGAGAAATCAAGCTGATTTTGTATTATGGTTTACTAAATCTAAGTTTAATGATCAAGAACTTAAATGGAATAGTCCTTGGGGACTTGGTTATCCTGGATGGCATATAGAGTGTTCTGGTATTTCTATTAAATATTTAGGGGAATACTTAGATATTCACTGTGGTGGGGTTGATAATATCTTTCCTCATCATACTAATGAAATTGCTCAATCTGAAAGCTTTTTAGGACATAAGTGGTGCAATTATTGGTTTCATTCTGAGCACCTATTAGATTCAAGAGGAAAAATGAGTAAAAGTAATGGTGACTCGCTAAATTTAGCTTTAATTGAAAGTAAAGGTTATGATCCTTTAGCTTATCGCTTGTTTTGTTTAGGATCACATTATAGAAAACAATTAGTATTTTCTTATGAGGCTTTAGATATCGCACAAAATACTTACAATAAGCTTCTTGGAAAAGTACAATCATTAGTTAATGATGGTGAAGCTGATAATAATTTAATAGTCGAATATGATGCTAAATTTAAAGAAGCAATAGGAGATGATTTAAATACTTCTAAGGCTCTAACAGTAATGTATGATGTATTAAAGATGGAATCTAACGATTCTACTAAAATTAAATTAATTAAAATGTTTGATGAAGTTTTAGGACTTAGTTTATTTGAAGTAAAAGAAGTGGATAGTTCTACTAAAGATTATATTATTTCTAAAATAGAGGAAAGAAAAGTTGCTAAAGAGAATAAAAACTATGAATTAGCTGATTCTATTAGGAAAGAGTTAGAAGAAAAAGGTATTATATTAAAAGACACGAAAGAAGGAACAACATATGAGATTAAGTAATTAATCTCTTTTTCTTGCTAATAAAATATATTTATTATATAATTAGATTGTGATAATATGAATGGTATTTTAATAATAGATAAAGAAAAAGATTATACTAGTAGAGACGTAGTTAATATAGTAGGTAAAGCTTTAAATACAAGAAAGATAGGTCATACTGGAACGCTTGACCCTATAGCTACTGGTGTGCTTGTTTTGTGTATTGGTGAAGCTACTAAGTTAGTGGAGTTAGTAACAGCAGATGAAAAAGAATATGTTGCTGAAGTTATTTTAGGCGTAAGTACTGATTCGCTTGATATAACAGGGAATGTTTTAGAAGAAAATGATTCTTTAATTGAAAAAAAACAAATAGAAGAAGTTTTGAATAAATTTAAAGGTAAATATGAGCAAGAAGTTCCAAAGTATTCGGCTGTTAAAATTAAAGGTAAAAAATTATATGAATATGCTAGAAATAATGAAGAGGTTGTTTTACCTAAAAGAGAAGTTAATATAAAAGAGATAGAATTACTTAATTATAAACAAGAAAATAATAAAACTATTTTTTCTTTTCGATGCGTTGTTAGCAAAGGCACATATATTAGAAGCTTAATAAGAGATATTGCTAGCAGTTTAAATACCATAGGTGTTATGGCAAATTTAAAAAGGATAAGACAAGGAAAGTTTAATATAAAAGAATCTTATACAATTAGTGATATTAAAAATGGTAATTATAAATTAATTGATATAGGGGATGTTTTAAATTGTAAGAGAGTAACTGTTACTAAGGAATTAGAAGTCAAAATCAGGAATGGAGTTTTAGTTCCCAATATATATGAAACGGATATTGTTTTGTTTATTAATGAAAATAAAGAATTAATTTCTTTATATAAAAAATATGATAAAGATGAGTCTTTATTAAAACCATGGAAAATGTTTAGAGGAGGTATAAAATGACATTACTTATCATGGCTGCTGGTATGGGTAGTAGGTTTGGAGGTTTAAAACAGATTGAACCTGTTGGACCAAATGGAGAATTTATAATTGATTATTCTGTGTATGATGCTAAATTAGCTGGGTTTACAAAAGTAGTTTTTATTATTAAAGAAGAAAATTATGAAATATTTAAAGAAACCATTGGTAAAAGATTTGATGGCATAATTGATGTAGAATATGTTTTCCAAAAGAATGATGATATTCCATCTTTTGTAGGAGATACATCATATAGAAGTAAGCCTTGGGGAACAGGGCATGCTATTTTAGCTGCTAAGAATAATATAGATGAAAATTTTGCAATTATAAATGCAGATGATTTTTATGATAGAGATGCTTTCTTTAAGATGGCTGAATTTTTAAAAATTTCAAAAGAAAATGAGTATTCAATAATAGGATATAGTGTAGAAAATACAATAACTGATGCGGGTTCTGTAAAAAGAGGTGTATTAAATACCAATAATGGTTATTTGGTAAAATTAACTGAAAGCTTGATTGAGAAAAAAGATGATGCTTATTTAGCTTCTCCACTTGATGGTAGTGAACCATTTATTGTACATGGTGATACTATGGTTTCTATGAATATGATAGGTTTTAGTCCTAAGATATTTGAATATTTAGAAGAAGGTATAGTAGAGTTCTTTAAAGCCAATATGTCTAATTTAGAAAAATGTGAATATTTAATTCCAGATGTTGTGTCAAAATTATCTAATGAAGGTAAGGTTATAATTAAAGTTGTACCAACTACTTCTGTGTGGTTAGGAATGACTTATAAGGAAGATAAAGTTATGTTAGTGGAAAATATACGCAAAATGATTGATAAAGGTATGTATCCTGAAAAATTAAATTAAAAAAAAGTAAGATTATTTTTATCTTACTTTTTTGTCTTTTTTATAATAAAAAGAGTGTAATTTTTTTAAAATCCTAGATATTCTTTGTCTAACTGCTTCTCCAGATATTCCAAGTTGTAATCCAATTTCTTCATAAGTATTTGGGTCACCATTGTTAAGGTCAAATCGAAGAGTAATAATAAATTTTTCTGTTTCGTTTAAGTGTTCAATTGCTGCATTTAGTGTATCAGTTTCTATTTTTCCAAAAATAATATCATCTGGTGTTGAATTCCCGTCAGGAATGAAATGTCCAAGGGTAGAAAGTTCATCATTAACTAAAGGTATGTCTAAGCTTGCTGGTTCATCGACATATTGTATTATTTCTAATACTTGCAATTCTGTTAGTTTTAAATATGCAGCCAAATTGCTAATGCTTTTATCTAGTCCTTCTTCATCAAAATATTTAAGAGCATTTCTTAATTTATACACTCGGCTTTTTGCTTCTGCCGGAAGTTTTATTGTACTGGAAGTCTTTTCAATAGCTTTTTTAATTTTTTGTTCTATCCAAGTGGTTGCAAATGTACTAAATTTAAATCCTCGTGTTTCATCAAAGCGATTAATAGCTACCAATAGACCAATATTTCCTTCTTGAATTAAATCAATAAATTCAACGCCCTTATTCATAAATCTTTTTGCAATACTAACTACTAATTTTAAATTACATTGATAGATAGTTTCTTGTGCTTCTAAGTTTCCGTTATGAAATTGATTAAACAGTTTTTGTTCTTCTTGTGGCTCTAATACTTGAGTTTCTCTTATTGTTTTTAAGTAATCACTTACTATGTCATCTGTGGCTTGAGTTAAACATTTCATTCAAATTTCCCCCTTAAAGTTGCAAATGTTTATATACTAACACTTTTCTATAATTTTTTCAAGTTTTATATATAAAATAGTGCTAAAATAAAATTAATTCGGAGGGTATTATGAAAGAAATTAGTCATTTAGGAGTATATGGAATAATATTAGAAGATAAAAGAATCCTTTTAATTAAGAAAAACGGTGGTCCATATGATGGAAAATTAGATTTACCAGGTGGGACTATTGAATTTATAGAAAGACCTGAAGAAACACTTTTTCGTGAAATAGAAGAGGAGGTAGGAATCAAAATTATCAATTATGCTTTGTTTGATGTTGATTCAATTAATTATAATTGGAAGCACAAAGGTGATTTATTGAATTGTAAACACATAGGGATATTTTATTTAATTGATAAATATGATGGAGTAATAAAAAATGATTTAAAAATAGACAACATTAATGATGATTCAAAGGGAGCAGAATTTTATAAAATTGAAAATCTAAAGAAATATCAATTATCAGAAATAGCTATTTTGGAATTAGAAAAATTTGGCTATAAGATTTTAAATTAATAATTATTGACAAATATTTTATTAAATAATATAATATACTTAATATTTATTTAGCTGTAATAAATAAAGCAGTAATTAATTAATTATTTATAGAAAGTTTGTGGTTGATGGAAACAAACAGTAATTATTGATGAACTTGTTATTTTAGCTAAAACGCAAATAGCGTTATATGATTGAGGCGTTTATACGCAAATTAAGGTGGTACCACGAAAGATTCGTCCTTATTGGGTGAATCTTTTTTTATTGAAAGGAAGATTTTTATGAATCATACAGAAATTGAAAAGAAATGGCAAAAGTATTGGGAAGATAATAATTCTTTTGTAGCTATTAACGATAGTGACAAGCCCAAGTTTTATTATTTGATCGAGTTTCCATATCCTTCTGGATCGGGGCTTCATGTAGGACATGTTAGAAGTCAGTCAGCACTTGATGCAATGGCAAGAAAAAAGAGAATGGAAGGTTTTAATGTTTTATATCCAATAGGATGGGATGCTTTTGGTTTACCTACTGAACAATATGCTATTAAAAATCATATTCATCCAGCTAAAGCAACGGAAGAGAATATTAAAACTTTTAAAGCTCAAGAAAAAGCATTAGGTATTAGTTTTGATTGGACGAGAGAGTTTTCTACAACTGATCCTGATTATTATAAATGGACACAGTGGCAGTTTTTGAAATTTTTTGAGCATGATATGGCTTATAAAGATAAAAAAGAAATTAATTGGTGCCCTAATTGTAAGATAGGTCTATCAAATGAAGAAGCAGAAGGTAATGTTTGTGAAAGATGTGGTGGACCTGTAATTAAGCTAGAAAAAGAACAGTGGATGCTTAAGATGAGCGCTTTTGCCGAAGAATTACTAGAGGGGTTGGAAGAAACTGATTTTGTAGATCGTGTTAAAACAGCTCAAGTTAATTGGATAGGTAAGAGTAAGGGAGCTGAAGTTGATTTTAAAATTAAAGGAATTGATGAAGTTCTAAAAGTTTTTACAACAAGATGTGATACTTTATTTGGAGCAACTTTTATGGTTATTTCTCCTGAGCATCCTTTGATTTCAAAATATAGTGAAATGATTTCTAATATTGATGAAATATTGAATTATAAGAAAGAGGCAGCTAGTAAAACCGAAATTGAAAGAACTGATGCTACCAAAGATAAAACAGGTGTTTTAATTAATGGATTAGTAGCTATTAACCCTGTTAATAATAAAGAAATACCTATTTGGGTATCTGATTATGTTTTGATGAATTATGGAACAGGAGCTATCATGGCTGTACCTGCTCATGATGAAAGGGACTATGCTTTTGCTCGTAAATTTAATATTGATATTATTCCTGTTTTAGAAGGCGGAAATATATCTAATGAAGCTTATGTAATGGATGGAGTTCATATTAATTCTGAATTTTTAAACGGTATGGGTAAAGAAGAGGCTATTTCTAAAATGTTAGAATATCTTGAAGACAATAACATAGGAACTAGTAAAACTAATTATCGCTTGCAAGACTGGGTTTTTTCAAGACAAAGATTTTGGGGTGAACCAATTCCTTTGGTTTACTGTGAGAATTGTGGTTGGGTTCCCGTTAAAGAAGAAGATTTGCCTATTACATTACCTGATGTTGCTCATTATGAACCAACTGATGATGGTGAGTCACCACTTGCTAGAATTACTGACTGGGTTAATACAACTTGTCCAAAGTGTGGCGGGAAAGCGAAAAGAGAAACTGATACTATGCCTAACTGGGCAGGATCTTCTTGGTATTGGTTAAGATATATGGATGCTCATAATGATAAAGAGTTTGTTAGCCAAGATGCTATGAAATACTGGAATATGGTTGACTATTATAACGGTGGTATGGAACATGCTACAAGACATTTATTATATGCAAGATTTTGGCATAGATTTATGCATAGTATTGGATTAATTCCTTTTGCTGAACCATTTAAGAAACGTGTTGCTCATGGTATGATTTTGGGTGAAAACGGCGAGAAAATGAGTAAGTCTAAGGGCAATGTTGTTAATCCTGATGATATGGTTAAAACATATGGGGCAGATGCTTTAAGATGTTATGAATTATTTATTGGGGATTATGCCATGGATGCTGCTTGGAGTGAGTTTGGTCTTAAAGGTTGTAAGAGATTTTTAGATAGAGTTTATAAATCAAAAGATAAAGTAAAAGATAGTGAAGAGTACACGAAAGAATTAGAAATAATAGTAAATCAAACTATTAAAAAGGTTACTGATGATTTAGAAAATATGAAATATAATACAGCAGTATCGGCTTTAATGATTTTATTAAATGAATTTGATAATTATGAATTTATTACTAAAAAAGATTATAAAACATTGCTTACTTTGTTGAATCCAATTTGTCCTCATATTACTGAAGAGTTAAATGAAATAATTGGTTATTCTCCCATATGTGAAGGTTTTTGGCCTAAGTATGATGAGAATAAATTAACTAATGAGTATAATGAATTAGTTGTTCAAGTAAATGGTAAACTTAGAAGTAAGTTTTTAGTAAGTTTTGATACATCAGATGATGAGTTAAAAGAAATGGCTTTATCACAAGAAAATGTTAAAAGATATGTGGAAGGTAAAGAAATAGTAAAAATGCTTGTTATAAATAAAAAAGTAGTAAGTATTGTGGTAAAATAGTTATAGTTTATCTATAACTTGTTGGAATGACGGAACTGGTAGACGTGTAGGTCTCAGAAGCCTATGAATTATATCGTGTGGGTTCAAGTCCCATTTCCAACACCATTTGCCGAAATAGCTCAGTTGGTAGAGCAACTGTCTCGTAATCAGTAGGTCGTAGGTTCGATTCCTATTTTCGGCACCATTTATGATTTAAACAAAAGTGGATTTTATCTACTTTTTTTATTATATTTATGTGCTATAATACATGTGAAGGAGATAATTTATGAAATGTATTAAATGTGGTAAAGAAATGGAAAAAGGATATTTATCTAGTCCAAAACATATTATGTGGACTAAAGAAAAATGTAAGTATAGTTGCCATGCTTTTGAAGATGGTGATAACGTTAAAATATTACCTATTAGTATGTTTAAAATTCAAAGTGTTGAAAGTTATATTTGTAAAGATTGTCATGTGGTAGTTACTAATTATGAATCGTAATAAATTTAATGCTTTTATTGAATAAAGCGTTATAAAATGTTATAATTTCTTTAAAGAAAGTTATTGGGTGGTTTTATGAGATATGCTTTTGTTTTACTTAGTATAATTGCAATATGGATAGCTGTCATAAGTATTATTTTAGCTCTTGACTATAACGGAGAGGTTTTGCCTATTGTAGCTATAGTTATGACTGTTTTGTTATTTGAAATAGGAATTGGTGGTAAGAAATGAGTTACTCTATAATTTATGAATTATTATCTAAATTTATGAGTATTCGCTTTAATAATAGTTTAAATAAAGAATATGAATATAAAAGAACTTTATATAATACTTTAAAAAAGTCTGGTGGTGTTTATATAAAATTTTTGCAAATTCTTTCAACTATGTATGACTTTATGAATGGATGGAGTGGTCCAAAGGAATATGAAGTATTTAATAAAGTCCCTTTTGAGAATATTGATTTAAATAGATATATAGATATTAATAATTTTGAAAGTATTTGTTATGAACCTTTTGCTAGTGGTTCTTTTGCTCAACTTTATAAGGGCAAACTTAAATCAGGCGAAGTAGTAGCTATAAAAGTACTAAGACCAAGTGTTGAGAGAAATCTTAAAAAAGATTTATTAGAGTTAAAAAGAATAGTTAAAATTTTTAGTTTTTTTGCTTCTAGTAATATGCTTGATTATAATATGGCTTTTAATGAATTTAGTTCTACTTGTTTACTAGAAACGGATTATATTAATGAAGTTTCTAATATGAATTATTTTTATAATCTATATAAGAGTAATTCAAGAATTGTAATACCTAAAGCATATCTTAATATGTCAAATGAGAAGGTAATTGTTCAGGATTTTATAGATGGTTATACATTAGCTGATTTGATGGCAAAAACGGATATAAATAATCCTTTAGATAAAGTCACTTATGATTTAACTAAATCAGACATTTGGTCACAAATAATGGTTGTGGGAGGAGAAGCTTTAAGAACGGCAATAACAGCCGACTTTGTTTACGGTGATCCACATCCTGGGAATATTATGATTTTACCTGATGATAAAATTGCTTTCATTGATTTTGGAATTGTAGCTAATAAACCGCTTTCGCAAGAAGCATTCTATTTATGGATGAAGTCTTATTATGATATATTAGTTGGTGGAGAAGACTATGGTAAGCTTTTGGAAAGTTCATATATGTGCTTTTGTCCAGACTTAATAAATGCTTTTAGAAGATGTTCTTTCGAAAATGATTTTGTAAATTACATTGCTAAAGCTATTAATAGTAAGGCTAGTTTACTTTATGATAAAAATGATAAGATGCAGAATTTAATACAAAATGGTCATTTCATTAAAATGTTTACCGGTTTTATTGATAATAAGAATGCTTTGAATATAAAATTAGATATGAGAAATTTTCAATTGTTAAAAGCTATGCAGGCCTTTTTATCGTCAATTACAACAATTGATAATAAAGATGCTAATAATAGATTTGCTAAGTTAATGATTGGTTCTATGAAATATGCTTTTAAATATTGTGATATTTTAGGTGTTAAAAAAGATTACAGTTATAATACAAAATATAGTGTTAATGAAAGCTATCAGGTATTAGTTGATGCTATATCTTCAATAGCTGAAAATGATGAGTTTTTATTTAATAGTATTTTGAAAGGGATGAATTCATGAATAGAGATAGTAATATTTTAAGTAATGCAATGTTTTATGTAAAATATCCATATACAGCGCTTGTTATTGCAACTATGTGGATTGGAATATCAATAATTATTTCAACGCAAAATATTGAGAATTATGAAAGGTTAATTGTTATTACATCTATTGCAACTTTGATAATTGCTTTTAGAGGATTTAAAACAATTAAGTGAAAATATGACGTATGGTCATATTTTTTATATTTATTTTAAAAACTCTTTCTTTTTACTGGACAAAAGGTAATATATATGTTAAAATCTTTAATTATTGCTTATTTTTGAGGGGGAGATTAGTAATGAAAAAAATATATGTTTTTGGTCATCAGAATCCTGATACTGATTCAGTTACAAGCTCTATAGCTATTAGTTATTTAAAAAATCAATTAGGGTATAAAGCAACACCTATGGTTTTGGGAGATATCAATAGTGAAACGGAGTTTGTTTTAAACTATTTTAAGTTTAAAAAGCCAAAATATTTAAATGATGTTAGATTACAAATCAAAGATATTGATTATAGAAAAGACTTTTATATAAATGGTAAGGCAACGATAAGTGAAGCTTACAATTATATGAGTGATAATCATACAACAGGTATACCAATTGTTGATGATAAAAATAAGTTTTTAGGCCTTGTTACAGCTAAGGATTTATTAAGCGAAATGTTTAAAACAGAAGAATTTAATGTTTTAAGAACTTCTTACAATAATATTTTAAAAATATTGAGTGCTAAAGAAGTATTAAAATTTGATTATGAATTTGATTTAAACATTATAGCAGCTTCATATAAAAGTACCACAATAATTGAAGAAGTTGAATTAAATGAACACAATGTTCTAATTGTAGGGAATAGACATAGTGTGATTGAAAATGCTATTAAAAAACATGTTAAGTTATTAATAATAGTAGGTAATGGTGAGGTTAAAGAGCAACACATATTATTAGCTAAAGCAAATAAAGTAAATATTATTAAAACACCATTTGATTCTTATAAAACAGTTAGGTTAATTAATACAACAGGTTATATTAAAGAATTATTAAATAATAAAAGATCTTATGTTATTCATGAAACGGATTATTATCATGAATTTATTAAAGAAGCTGAAAGACTTAAATATAATAATTATCCAGTTGTAAATAAAGAGAATATTTGTAAAGGGCTTTTAAGATTGACAGAAAATGATAAAAAGAATAAAAAGCAAGTTATTTTAGTTGATCATAATGAGCCTGAGCAAAGTGCTATTGGAATTGATGAAGCTGATGTATTAGAGGTAATTGATCATCATAAAATAGGATCTATGTCAACTAATAGCCCAATTAATTTTAGGAATATGGCTGTTGGAAGCACTAATACTATTTTATACTATTTATTTAATGAAAGTAGAATAGAAATACCTTGTGATATAGCGGGAATTATGATGGCTGGTATTTTATCTGATACGCTTTCTTTAACTAGTCCAACTACTACTAGAAGTGATATTGATGTATTAAATAAGTTACAAGAAAAATGTAAAATTGATTATAAAGAATTTGCTTTAAAAATGTTTGAAGCAGCATCTTCTATAAAAGGTAAAACAATAAGAAATATTATTACAGGTGACATGAAAGTTTTTACAAGTGGTAGCAATAATTTTGCAGTTTCACAAATTTTGACTTTGAATCATAATGAAATATTAGATAAAAAAGAAAAGTATATTGAGGATATGGAAAAATTCATAAAAGAGAATGGGTTAACTTTTATGATTGTTTGTTTAACTAATGCAATAGATAAAAATTCATATTTTTTATATACAAGATTAGCTAAAAATAATTTAGAAAAAGCGTTTGGAATTAATGATATTTCACAAGGAGAACTTATGAAGGGAATTGTTTCTAGAAAGAAACAAATAGTTCCAGCACTTATGGAAATAATGGAATAGGGAGATAATAATGAAAAAGACAAAAATAATATGCAGTATAGGACCAGCTAGTTGTAATGTTGAAGTTATGACTAAGATGGTAGAAAATGGAATGAATGTGGCTCGTATTAATTTTTCACATGCGACAATGGAAGAAAGAGAAAATGTTGTCAGTACTGTAAAAAAAGTAAGAGAGATTACAGGTAAAAATATAGGAATATTATATGATACAAAAGGACCTGAATTTAGAAATGGCTGTTTTCAAAACGATGAAATATTTTTAGAGCCTGGAAAAACTATAAAAGTTGTATCAGAAGAAGTTGTAGGAGATGAATCAAAATTTTGTGTAAATCATCCAGAAGCTTTAAATTCAATTAATGTTGGTGATAATATTTTACTAGAGAATGGACTTATGTCTATAAATGTTGTATCTAAAGATTGTGATGGAGTTACTTGCGAGATTGTAAATGGTGGTGTTTTAGGTAACAAAAAAAGTATAAGTGTTCCTGGCGTTAAGTTAGATATTCCTTTTATATCAGAAGATGATTATGAAGATATTAAGTATGCATGTCTTCATGAGGGAGATTTTATAGCTTTATCTTTTGTTTCTACTAAAGAAGATGTATTAGAAGCAAGAAAAATATTAAAAGAATATAATAGAGAAGATTTACAAATTATATCTAAAATTGAGAGTATAACTGGTGTTAATAATTTAGAAGAAATTATTGAAGTGTCAGATGGTATAATGGTTGCTCGTGGTGATTTAGGAGTAGAAGTTCCTGTATCTGAACTTCCTTATGTTCAGAAGAAAATGGTTGAAATATGTAGACAAAAAGGTTGTATGTGTGTAGTTGCAACTGAAATGTTAGAGTCAATGAAGAAAAATATCAGGCCTACTAGAGCTGAAGTATCAGATGTATCTAATGCTGTTCTTATTGGTGCTGATGCTGTTATGTTATCAGGAGAGACTACAACAGGAAAGTATCCAGTAGAAACGGTTAGAGTTATGGCTGATATTTGTATGGGTGCTGAAAAGTATTATGATTATAAGATTAATGCTGACTGGGTTAATAAAAAAGTGGCAGGTGCTATTGCTACTAGTGTTGTAGAATCTGCTAATATAATTGATGCAAAACTTATAGTAGCTGCTACTATGACTGGTAAAACGGCTAGATTAATTAGTAATTTAAAGCCAACTTGTGTTATTTTAGCTCCTTGTGTTGATGAACAAGTAGCAAGAAGTTTATCTTTAAACTGGGGTGTATATCCAGTTATGACAAGTGTTCATGCCTCAACTGATGAGATAGTAAAAGATAGTATAGAAAAGGCTAAATCTTTTGCTGATTTAAAAGATAATGATTTGATTATTATCACAGGTGGTTTCACTGATAAAGAAGTAAATCCTAATACTAATTTTATGAAAATAGAAACAATATAAAATTCAATTATTTTGAATTTTTTTTGTGTTATAATTTTGATAGGTGATATTTATGAATTATGCAATGTTAGTTAATAAAGAAAATAAATTATTAGAAAGCTTTATTCCAAATGATTTGGTTAATATTAAATCTAAGAAGGGAAAGTATATAGATAACAGTTATAAAAATTGTTTAAATAAAAGAGCTTACAGAGCTTTTAGAGAAATGAGAAGTGCTGCTAAAAAGTTTGGCTATAATATTGTAGTTGATTCAGGGTATAGATCTTATGATTATCAAATTAAAGTGTTAAATTATTGGCTTAATAAAGATGGAGAAGATGCATATAACTTTGTAGCTTTGCCTGGAACTTCAGAACATCAAACAGGATTAGCTATTGATATTGGTTTGATTATTAATAAGGAACATGTAGCTCAATTTGATGATTCTTTTCATGAAGTGAAGTGGTTACAGCAAAACTCTTATAAGTATGGCTTTATATTAAGATATCCTAAGGATAAAGAAGAAATTACGGGATATTCTTATGAACCTTGGCATTTTAGATATGTAGGTAAAGTTTTATCAAAAAAGTTATATAAATTAGAATATACTTTAGAAGAGTATTATAAACATTGACTAATTAGGTGTTGAGTGTTATTATATATGTGATTAGGAGGTTTGTTATGTCACATATTCAAAATGCGGCAGAACAACTTAGCGAGGACATCAAAGTTAACGTCGGCGATGTAGTAGTAGTATCATATCCTGATGGCTTTATTGTTGAATTTGAACTTGTCAATGAATTATCCAATAGAGGTGATGGAATAAAACAAATATCTATTAATGCTCCTATTGGGAAAGCAGTATTGGGAAAACCTTTAAATACACAATGCGATGTAATGGTTAGTTTAAGTAATAAGTTTAAAATTGTAATCGTGGGAATAAAGCCTAAAGAAATAAAAGATTTAGGCCATAGCCCTAAAAAAATAATGCCTTAAAAAAGAAATTTAATTTCTTTTTTTCTTTTACTTTGATATAATTAGTACGGTGATATTGTGGCTAAAAGATATGATATGATAGTTTCAACTATTATAATAGTTTTGTTTATTATTTATTTTGCAATTCCTTTTGGTAAAGGATTTATGGATACGTTTAAGCTAAATACAACTGTTTCAGAAAAATTAGATGGTGCTTCTGAGATTAGTATTGCTACAGAAGACGGGGTTACTTTAAGTGCATGGTATGCAAAGTCTAGTAATAATGAAGTTATTATTTTGGTGCATGATGCTTATGATAACAAGGCTGATATGATTAAATATGCTAATGATTTAATTAGTGCTGGTTACGGAGTTTTAGTTTTTGATATGCGTGCTCACGGTGATAGCAATGGAGATGGCGTTAATGCATATAATTGGAATAGTGAAAAAGATTTAGATGCTGTTATCAATTATTTAAAACTGGAAAATTCTAATGTAAAAATTGGTGCTTTAGGAATTGGTTTAGGAGCCGATATTTTACTTTCATATGCATATAAAGATGAAATATCTGCTATGGTAGTGGATGGAGCTACTTATAGAACGACTAATGATTATAAAGCAATTGATAAATATAATAATATTATTCATAACTTTAGGGTTAGACTAGAGTTTATTTCTGCTAGCTTATTTGGAGGTATGAGAGAGCCTGAATCAGCAATTAATTCATTAAGTAATGTAGAAGATACAAAGTTTTTATTTATTACTTCTAGCGAAGAAGATGAAAGACTATATAATAATAATTATTATAATTTAGTAAAAGATAATTCTACCTTATGGGAGATAGATAATTGTAAGCATTTAGAGGGTTATGATTTAAACAGTAAAGAATATATGGAAAAAGTATTAAGCTTTTTTAGCGATAATTTGTAGAAAATAAAGGAATTATTTGGAAAATAAACAAATATTTGATATAATTAGTAAGGTGATATAATGGCAAAATATGATGAGAGCTCGATAAAAATATTAGAAGGACTTGATGCGGTTAGAAAAAGACCAGGAATGTATATTGGTTCAACTGATAAAAAAGGACTTCACCATTTAGTATGGGAAATTGTTGATAATAGTATTGATGAAGTAATAAATGGTTTTGGTAGTAAAATTAAAATAATTCTTCATAGTGATAAAAGCATTAGTATTGAAGATGAAGGACGTGGTGTGCCAGTTGGGATGCATGCTTCTGGAATTTCGACGCCAGAAGTAGTTTATACTGTACTTCATGCTGGTGGTAAGTTTGAAAGTGGCGGGTATAAAGTTTCAGGTGGACTTCACGGAGTAGGTGCTTCTGTTGTTAATGCTTTAAGTGATTGGCTAGAAGTAACTATTAAAAAAGATGGGTATGAGTACTTTATTAGATTTGAAAATGGTAAGGTAGCTAAACCTTTAACTAAATTAGACAAAACTAATAAAACCGGGACTAAGGTAAGATTTTTACCTAGTAAAGCTATATTTGATAGTATTAATTTTTCTTATACAACTATATGTGAAAGAATGCAAGAAAGTGCTTTTCTACTTAAAGGGCTTACTGTAGAAGTAATAGATGAAGAAGATAAAAGACATGATGTTTTTCATTATGAAAAAGGACTTGACGCTTTTGTTGAATATTTAGATGATGATAAGGCTGTTTTACATAAAGTGGTTAATTTTGAAGGTAGTAAAGATGAGATTAATGTTGAACTTGCTTTTCAGTATACTGATACTTATTCAGAAAATATAATTTCATTTGTTAATAATGTAAAAACTACTGATGGTGGTTCTCATGAAATTGGTTTAAAGTCAGCTTTAACTCGTGTTTTTAATGATTATGCTAAAAGTAACAAATTATTAAAAGATAAGGATAAGAATTTAGAAGGATCAGATACTAGAGAAGGATTAACTGCAATTTTAAGCTTGCAAATTCCTGAAAAGATATTACAATTTGAAGGGCAGACTAAAGCTAAATTAGGAACACCAGAAGCGAGAACAATTGTTGAGAGTATTGTAACAGAAAAAATGCAATTTTTCTTGGAAGAAAATAGAGCTATAGCTACTGCTATATTAGATAAGATGCTTAAAAGTAAGACTGTTAGGGAAGCAGCAAAAAAAGCTCGTGATGAAGCTCGTGCCGGCAAAAATAAAAAGGGAAAAGAAAAAAATATTAGTGGTAAATTAACACCCGCTCAAACAAGAAATCCAGATAAAAATGAGTTATTTCTAGTTGAAGGGGATTCAGCAGGTGGCTCTGCTAAATCAGGGCGAGATAGAAAATATCAAGCAATTTTGCCTTTAAGAGGTAAGGTTATTAATACTGAAAAAGCTAGTATGGATGATATATTTAAAAACGAAGAAATTAATACAATGATTTATACTATTGGAGCTGGAGCCGGTTCATCTTTTGACATAAGTGATTGTAATTATGACAAGGTTATAATTATGACCGATGCTGATGATGATGGGGCACATATTCAAATTTTACTTTTAACTTTCTTTTATAGATATATGAAACCTCTTATAGAAGAGGGACACTTATATATAGCTATGCCCCCTTTATATGAAATAACGGTGGGCAAGAATCATTATTTTGCTTATACTGATGAAGAGAGAGTAGCTATAATTGAAAAAAATAAAAATTCTAAAATGGAAACTAAGAGATATAAAGGACTTGGTGAGATGAACCCAGATCAATTATGGGAAACAACTATGGATCCAGAGAAGAGAAGCTTAGTTAAGGTAAATATAATAGATGCCGCACTAGCTGAGAAAAGAGTAAGTGTTCTAATGGGGGATAAGGTTGAACCTAGAAAAGAATGGATAGAAGAAAATGTGGAATTTTCTTTGGTTGATAATTATTAAAAAAAGTAGGATTTTCCTACTTTTATTCTACTGTAACGGATTTTGCTAAATTTTTAGGTTTATCTATATCACAGTTTCTTAGTTTAGCAACTTCATAAGCAACCATTTGTAATGGTATTACTGTAAGAAGAGGTTGTAATAATTTATCTGTTTTAGGAATATGTATACTATAATTAAAAATATTTTCTTTTCTATTACTTATTGTTATGATATTAGCTCCTCTTGCTTCTGTTTCTTTTAAGTTGCTAATCGTTTTTTCTAAAATTGATTCATCAGTTAATAT
>JAQUYH010000020.1 GCA_028691955.1 Bacilli bacterium
ATTACTTTCAGGTATTCTTAAAATATTTTTTAATTCTTCCCTTTTATTTTGAGCTGTTATCTCTTTATTTGATAATGTGTTTTGTTTAAAGAGCATTCCTTGATTTAAACAATATTCTGCAGTTGACATAATTCCCGAATATCGGCTACCTTCAGGAAAAACCCTTAAGTCTGATTCTGACAGAAGAGTGAAATCCTTTTCTTTCTTAGATGCTCCTGATCCTTTTTTCTTTAAATGAAGGTCGAACCATCCTAACATGGCTTCTCTTATTTCAGGGTAATAACCGTGTGGAGTGTCAAATATTTGATGCGATAGATTATCTTCTGCATCGTAAAATTTATATATTGTTTGTGCTCCTTTATAACTTCTCAACATCTCTTGTGGAAAAAATGCTCGGTTTGAATCTTTTTCACCGTTACATAATTTTAAAGCTCTTGGAGCTATAAGACCCAAAACGGAAGATTCTTCAGTAAATGTTAATCCATCAATCAAAGTCTCACAAATACAATTACTATTCATAATATATGATTGGTATGTACCAACACTAACAACCGGCACTGCAGCTTTAACCCTCTCATCGATAGCAGCAAGCATCGTTGTTTGATTGCCTCCACCACTTGCTCCGGTAGCTCCTATATTATTTGAATCAACAAATGGTAAAGAGCATAAAAGATCAATGGCACGCATATTATCTGTAATTTGCATTCCCATTAAAGTCTCTCCTACATTCAATAAAGATGACCCTAAATTAGACCCGTGATATTCAAATTCTCCATCATTTGTACCTCTCTCACCTGCTCCCCATGGATCTATATTTAGCGCAACATAACCATTCATTGCTAACGAATGACCAATGGATTGATATACATCGTATAGCTTTCCATTACTTGAATGTCCCATCATTACAACTACTCCTGGAAAAGGGCCTATACCATCAGGAATATATAAGTTAGCTGTAGCATATACATTAGGTCTTGTTTGAAAATATATGTTCTTAACTGTGTAGTTTTTGAGTTTATGACTTTTTGTTTCATTATACCTTAATGGTAAATCAGGATAAAAGGAAACACGTGCTTTTTCAATAATTTGTGATCTTAAATAATTTCTATTACGAAACCAATCTTCTTTGCTACTGGGTACTTGTAAAATCTCAAAAGCTTTTGCTGCCTCATGCTCAAGAGTCAGAGCAATTATATCATTAGCATCATCCCCGGAGTAAACCTTTGGAAGTTTACTCTGGCTAAATGAATGCTGTAGATTAATAGTAATAAGCAAAAGCCATACATATATAATCAATTTACGCATAATGAATTATTATTATAGTTTAGATGCAGAATCTTTATCAAGGAATAATACACAATTATCATGCTTACGTAAAATAGTTGCCGGACAATTAGTAGATATCTCGCCATTCAATGTATTGTAAACAGCTTCTGCTTTACGCTTGTCAGGCACCATACAACTGATTACTTTGGCATTCATCATTGCAGGAATTGTCAAACTTATTGCTTCCTTTGGAACATCGTCAAGTGTATCAAACCATCCCTCTCCTAATTGTTGGTTACGAGATACATCATCTAACTGAACTATTTTTACCAATTTAGGATCATTAAAGTCTGCGACATCAGGTTCATTAAAAGCAATATGACCATTCTCCCCTATGCCTATACAAGCAACATCGGTAGGATACTTTTTCAAAAGTTTTTCGTAGTTTGCTATTTCATTATCAATATCATTTACGTCGCCATTAATATAGTACATTTTTTTCGGCTTTACGTCATCAATAATCTTCTCTTTTAGGTATTTTCTAAAACTTGCCGGATGAGTCGCAGATATTCCTATGTACTCATCAAGATGGAATACTGTAATTTTACTCCAGTCAATATCTAACTTCTTGATTGCTTCTAAAAATGCAAATTGTGATGCTCCGGTTGCTAAGATTAAATTTGCAGACCCCTTTGATTTAATTGCATCGTTTAGATGCTTAGCTACGAATAATGCACTCGCCTCTCCGGCTGACTGTTCATCCTGAGAAATATGAACAAAGAGTTTCTCTTTTTTAAATTCCCTTGCTTCCTGTTTCATTGTTGTCATTATTTAATGTTTTAATTTAAGTATCGTATTAAATGAGTTTCTATATTTCATGTGTGTGGACAATTGTTTATATTTACAACGATGCTTTAAGTTTATGAGTCCATTCCAATCATTATTAATCTATCTAAAAGCCTGACCATATTTCTTTCCCAGATATGTGTGCAACTAAAAAAACGAGTTCCCGTAATTAATAGTGAGAAATATTTATTTTTTGTTGCATTTATTTATGGTTTTGATCCGTTTATTAAATGTCCGGATTCTCAAATAGGTTACCTCTTACTCAAGGTGAGAGAACATGAATTTTCACAGGCTCAATGAAAGCGTTATACTTTGAGGAAAGAACATCTCGATCTGGCATATCACTCTCACTAATCCAAAAACGATAATGAAGGGTCAGTGTTTCATTAGCATCCAAGTCCTTTCGAGGAAATGGTCCAAAACGTCCATAATCTCTATAAGCTGACCAAATGGTAGGATCCGGATTATCCGGATTATTCATTTGAAGGATACTATACGATTTATTATTTAAACCATAACTCATGGCAACCCAAGGAAGATTGAAATCTTCAAGTGGATTAATACTATCCTGATGAAAATAATAGGTGGCTTTTTTTGCACCTGGGGCACCTTTAGCTACATCATTATGCGCTCTAAATTGTACTCCTGCATGATTAGCGTCTCCGTCAAGTATGACAGGTCCGTTTACTGCTTTTAAGCTTGAGGTAAAATCCATTAATAAAATATCAGGCGATGATTGTCTATAAATAATAGCCTGTCGTCTTTCTTCAATAATTGTTACACCAGAACTATCATTCCACTGAATCAATGCTTCAGTTTCTGCTACTACTGGACCTGCTACATTCCTATTAAATTCCATATGTTTCTGAACATTCAGATCTTCCATACCCCAAAAGGAGATATTCTCTCCGTTAAATCCGAGTCTCCTCCATCCAATCATTATTCCCTTATGATGCGGAAACTCACTCTCTTCCAATCCCTCATTTGTAATCATATTCTCTCCTTTTAGATCATATATGTGATAAAAGGGTTTATTAAGGGCTGCATATGTCTTTCCCTTCTCAAAATGATTATCCAATTCATAGTCATACCTGAACTCACGTTTCCCGTCAAAAAATAAATCCAGGTGTTTGTCAGGTCTGTTTTCCCACTTAAATGTGGGAACATTCTGGCTATCGCCATGAGTTATGTTTGCAATCCATTGAACTGGCTCGTTACTATTTGTTATAGGTAATATCCACCATAGTTCATATTTTCCACTCACGGTTTCCACTATCTGACCAGGTACATTTCTGAATTTCTCATCGGCAGACTTTAACGTAACTGATAACTGTTCAACAGGTATTTTCTGTAATCGAAGAGGTAACTTCACTTCAACATGAACAGGTACTTCTTTACTGCTATAGTTGGTGGGTTCAACTTCCAGCCTAAATTCTATTGAACCAGCTTTGGTACAATTGATAAATGCTAATAAAATTACTGTTACCACTAATCCAACATACACATTTTTCATCGCCTTATTTATTTCTATTATTATATAATAATCCAATTATTCTATTTTGGAAACTAATTCATTAAATACTAATTTTTGCTCCTTCATAGCTGTAATAATATCATTTGGTACACGGCCTTCCTCCAGTAGAATCCACCCATTATAATTTATTCCATTTAGCAAGTTGAAAAGTTCCTGATAGGGGTAATCCCCTTTGTTTAAAGTATGAACATGGACCGTATCACCAATCCATTGTTTTACAAGATTGAAATTTCCTTCAATCCCTGGAGGGTTCAAATCTACCGCATTAGAGTTCCAGCATATTTTAACATTTGACTCTGTTACTTGGTCAAAAATAGCTTTCATATTAGGCAATTCACTGGTTCTGGGTCCATGTGCTTCAACTCTGATTAATTGCCCGTAATCCTTGGCGAATTTTCCTACCTCGTTTAAAGAAGCGGCAATTTGCGCAATAGTTTTTTCGTCAGAAACTTCTGGTGGTAGAGTGTTTGGTTTCACTTTAATCCCTGTGGCTCCAATATCAGAACAAAGCTTTATATACTCTTTTGTCCCCTCTATATTCCATTGAAGTTTAGATGGATCAGGACTATGATATTCAAAATTTGAACCATAACCAATATTAGTAACCGAACTATCAGCAAAGCGTTTTTTTACTTCTTTACGTTGGGATAAACTTAGAGTGGATTCAACTCCATGTGCGTTTTCTGTTCTAAGCTCAACTCCTTCATATCCTGTGTCTTCACAATTTTTGATTAAAGTTGGTAAATCCCAATCTTTTCCCCAGTTGTAGGTGACAAGACCGAACTTCATTCTTGAACTTCCAATGCGTGAACATGCCATCAAAGGATTTATTACGGTGAAACCTATACCCGTGGCCGCTATAAATTTAATAAAATCTCTTCTGCTTTTTTTCATTTGATTTTAATTATTCTTATTTTATACTTCGGACGAGACAACGTATGGTTTGCGATATCTTCGTGTCAGATAGGAATCTGCTTCAGAATCATTTACAAACTTTTCATATTCTCCCATAAACTTCAATTCTCGTTTAAGACGATAAGATATATCTGCCAGGTGGGGAAGTACAGATGAATAATGTCCTTCAAGAATGTCACAATTTAGGTCTTCTGATTTTCCTGAACGGATAGCATCAATAAAATTTGCATGATGTGGTGAAGGCA
>JAQUYH010000003.1 GCA_028691955.1 Bacilli bacterium
AAAATCTAAGTTTTTTTAATGTTAATAAGTTTTTTTATATTAACCGGATGCTACCATCAGTTATAAATGGTTTCTTTTTATTAATTCTATCATAAAATAGTATTCCGTTTAAATGATCTATTTCATGTTGGAAGGCGATGGATAATTCTTCTCTGCTTCTAATATGTATTTTATTCCCATCTTCGTCGTATCCTTCAACGGTGACTCTTGCAAATCTTGGAACATGTCCTTCTACATCTCTATTAACACTTAGACATCCTTCGCCTGTGTCAGCTGCTATTAATTCTTCAGAGTGACTAATTATTTTAGGATTTATAACGACGTAATTATCAAATTTTCCTTCTTCATATTCATAAACTATGATTATGACTCTTTTTGAAATTGCAACTTGTGGAAAAGCCAATCCCATACCGGGTCTTAAATCGTATTTTTCGGCAAGTTTCTCTATTTGACTATAAGTTAAGAATTTTATTATATCTTTAATTAATTGCTTTTCTTCTTTTGAAAGTATTGTTACTTCTTCACTTATTTTTCTTAATCTTTTATCTTTTTCATCTAATATATTGATATTTTTAAACATTTTCATCACCAACGACTATATTTTATCAAAAAAAGTAAAATATTACAAATAAATCATGAACATTTATAATAAAAAAATAATATTTGTCAACTAAAATATGTTGACAGCCGTCTGGCGGTGTGTTAAAATTATTGAAGCAAGGAGGAAGATTATGGCAGTTAAGTTAAGACTAAAAAGAATGGGAGCTAAAAAAAGTCCTTTTTATCGTATAGTTGCCGCTGATTCTAGAAGTCCAAGAGATGGAAAGTTTATTGAATCAGTTGGAACTTATAATCCACTTACTGGAGAATCAAAAATTGATGAAGAAGTTGCTTCAAAATGGTTAAATAATGGCGCAATACCAACTGATACAGTTAGATCATTATTTAGTAAGGCAAACATTATGAAAAAATTTCATGAACAAAAAGGAGCTAAATAATGAGTATTTTAGAGCTTACCGAATTTTTGGTAAAAAGTATTGTATCTGATTCTGAATCTGTTTCTATCAAACAATATGATGATGAGGATTATATAACAATAGAAATACTTGTAAACAGTGATGAAATGGGTAAAGTCATTGGAAAAGGTGGTAATACAATCAATGCTATTAGAACGATTGTACAAGCCTCTGCATATCTAAATAAATTAAAAAAAGTTAAAATTAACGTTGAAGCATTTTAACGCTTTTTTTTTGCTTCAATATATGTTATATGCAAAAAATATTAATTGTGCTATAATTGTTATAGGTGTTTATATGAGATTAAAGAAGATTAAAAATGCAGATACTGTTGTTCTAAATTCACCGTTTACTATTAATAATCCTAAAGAATATAAAGGAAAGTATAAAGAAACTTTTAAAAAAGAAATTTATGTTGAAATAGGATCAGGTAGAGGAAAATTTATTTATGAAATGGCTAAAATAAATCCTAATATTATGTTTATAGCTGTTGAAAAGTATGCAAGTGCTTTATATAAACTAGTAAAAAGATTGGAATTAGATCCGGTTGATAATTTAAAACTTGTATGTACTGATGCAAGTGAAATAGATGATATCTTTGATAAGGATATTTCTATACTTTATCTTAACTTCTCTGATCCATGGCCTAAAAAAAGGCATCATAAAAGGAGACTTACAAGTGATATTTTTTTAGATAAGTATGAAAGTATATTTTTTGATAAAAAAGAAATTGTTATGAAAACAGATAATCAAGACTTATTTGAGTATTCTGTTGTTAGTTTTGTAAATCATAATTATAAGATTAAAAATATTTATTTGGATTTACATAATGCAGATATTTTTAATATAAAAACAGAGTATGAAGAGAAGTTTAGCAAGAAAGGTTTTAGAATATATAAAATAGAAGTATATAAATAGACAAATATTTTACAGAATGTTGATTTAAATGCTTTATATTTAAATATAATTTTGCTATAATGAGGGTGATGTGAGTATATGAAGCGTATATTTATAGTTATACTACTTTTATTAGTGTCAGGCTGCTCAGTGGTTAGGATTGATACTAGTAGTATAAATAATACAATTAATGTTGTTTTATCAAAGAATAATCAGTTATTTAACAGAATTGGAAAAGGTTATAAATATTATGTTCCAAGAGATGTTAATTATATTGATAATAATGAATTAAATGATAAGTTGTATTCTAATGGGAACTATTATTATTTGTATATTGATGTTATTAGTTATTATTATAAAAAAAGTGTTGATTATGTAGAAAATGATAATTCTTATTATTCAAAGAAGATAGATTATAATGATAAAGAGGGATATGTTGAAATTAATCAAATGGATAGTGGACAATTTTTAGTAGAGTTTATGTATAATTATGCTAAAATTGAAGCTTTGGTAAATGAAGAAGATATAAATGATGTCATATTAAATGCTTCCTATATTTTATCAACAATCAAATTTAATGATAATATAATAAGGTTGATGTTAGATAATGACTATTTAGTAAATCAAGAAGAAAAGTATGATATATTTACTTCGGTAGCAACGACAAATAAATTTTTGGAATATCCTAGTGAGGAAGAATAGGGGTGAGATAATGGGTTTATTTGATAAATTAAAAAATATATTTACAGAAGAAGTGGAAGACGAACCTATTAAAAAAGAAGTTAGACAAGTGGAAATTCCAGGCCCAGTGAAAATTGAAGAAAATAAAGATGACGTTGTTGAAAAAAAAGAGGAAAAGAAAGAAGAAAAGTTTGTTTTCCCAGTTTATTTTGATGATAAAGATTTTGAAGAATTGAAGCCTAAAGAAGAAAAAAAAGTTGAGCCTAAAAAGGAAGTATATAATGCTAAACAAAGGGAGATAAAAGAAGTTAAAAAGTTTAGTCTTTCTCCTGTTATTTCGCCAGTCTATGGAGTTTTGGATAAAAATTATAGAGCAGATGTTGCTGATAAACCTTTTGTAAGAGCTTCTTATAAGTCAACTAAATCTATATCAGTTGAGGATGTTAGAAAAAAGGCTTTTGGAACTTTGGAAGAAGAACTTGAAAATACATTTACTCAAAGTGAGCCTACATATTTTGAAAAAGAGGAAGTTTATATTGAAACGCCTATAGAGAAGGTTGAAGCACAAATAGTTGATAGCTTTGTTACTAAAGAAGAAGAAAAAGTAGATGAAAATATGACATTAGAGGAATTAAATAAATTTGATGATGATAAATCTGAAGACTTGAATATAAAAGAGAATGATTTGTTTGACTTAATAGATTCTATGTATGAAAAGAGTGATAGTGATGATAGTAAGTGATGCTTTAGCTATAATATTATATGTTTTGTTATCAATTTTAGTTGTTGTTTTAATTGTATTTGTTATAAGACTATTTAAAACAATAAAAAAAGTTGAAAAGGTTGTTGATGATGTAAATAGTAAATCAGAAAAACTTAATGGTGTTTTTAATATTATTGATTCAACTACTGATACTTTATCAGTAATAACGGATAAGTTTACTAATCTAGCTGTTAAAGCATTAAGTGCTTTATTTATGAAAAAGAAAGGAAAGGAAGAGAACGACGATGAGTAAAAAGGGAAATGGATTATTTAAATTTGTAACAGGAGCTGCTATTGGAGCTAGTCTTGGATTACTATTTGCTCCTAAAGAGGGTGCTAAAACTAGAAAAGAATTAAAGCAAAAAATTGATGAGATTGTTTTAAAGTTAAAAGATGTTGATTCTGAGGAAGTTAAAAAGCAAGTTGCTGCTAAAATTGAAGAAATTAAAATTGAACTTGAAGATTTAGATTAAGAAAAGGTAATGAAAATAGCTAAGTCTAAAGCCAAAGAAGTAACTGATTTGGCTGATGAATTAGTAAAATATGTTGTTGAAAAAGGTACTCCAGTTTTAGAAGATGCTGCACAAGCTGTTAGAGAAAAGGCAATTGTTGTTACAAAAGAAGTCCTTAAAAAGCTAGAAAAAGAGGACAAATAGGAGTTTACTCATCGTTGATGAGTAACTTTTTATTTATATGCCTAGTATTGCTTCCCATATTGCCTGTGCAACATATATAAAAGATAAAGCTAATATAAAAAATGAAAATGATTTTTATAAGGGAAATATATATCCTGATTTAGTTTGTCGTGGGCATTTTTACGAAAGATATTTTAGTTATTATATTCCTGATATTGATAAATTTTTGAAGAAATATAAAAATGAAAATAGAGATTTTTATTTAGGATATTTGTGTCATTTATTATTGGACCGTTATTTTGTAACTCAATATGTTTCAAAAAAGATAAGACATAAGGATGTAAAGAGAATCTATAATGATTATAGTTTGATAAATAATAATATTTTGAACAAATGGAATTTTGATTTTAGTTATGTTAATTTGTTTTTTGATTTTGATGATAAAAGGGTTTGTAAAGATGCTGTATTTAAAAATAAAAGATATTTGTATTTAAAATCTAATAAAGATCCTAGTGTATTAGATTATTTGGATTTTGAAAAATTTTTGAGCAAAGCTTTTGATCAAATATTTACTGATTTAATTAAATATGGATTTTTAGATAGATAAGTATATTATAAATATACTTTTTATTTGACACTATTTATTAGTTAATGTAAAATATAATTAAGAGAGAATGTGTGGGAGGTTTATATAATGACAAAAGAACAATTTATTAAATTATTAAGTAAAAAATTGCAGGTTTTAGATGATGAAGAAAGAGAGTCTATATTAAAAAAATATAGTGGTATGATTGATAAGGCTGTAAAAAAAGGAAAAACAGAAGAAGAAGTTGTTGGTGAATTTGATGTTGAAGATATAGTTTATAAAGTATTATCTGAACATAAAATTAATCCTAATTATAATAATACGGAATATAAGGCGAAAGACTTTGTTCAAAATATGGATGATAAATTATCTGATTTTATGTCTTGGTTAAATAAAGGATTTAAAAAAGTAAAGCAAAATTTTAATGATGAAAAAGGCAATTTTAATACAAATTTCTTTTTTGATTTAGTTGTTAAGGTATTGCTGTTATTATTTCTATTAATTGTACTTGCTTTACCTTTTAAACTATTTTCTTTGTTTGGAACTGGATTTTTTGGCTTGTTTTTCAATCCGCTAAATTTTATTTTGTCTTTCTCTTGGCAAATACTAGTTGGTATTTCTTATTTATTATTGTCAATATATATTGTTGTAAAATTTTTAAAATATTTATTTGAAAAAAATGAAAAAATTAATGTTTCTAAAGTTGAAAATAAAAGTGATGATAAGTTTACTAGTGTTATTTTAAAGGTAGTTGTGTCTTTATTAGTGTTATTTCCTCTTTGGTGTTTGAACTTCTCTTTGTTTATTGTATTAGCTGTAATTATTTACCTAATTACTAAAGGGATATATTTATGGGGACTTTTGATTTTAATTGCAGGGCTTAGTTTTCTATTTGGTTTTGTTTCAGATTCAATTAGAAGAATTGTATTTTATAAGCAAAAGGTATATTTTTATCCATTCTTTATTAGTGCAATATTACTTGTAGTGGGTAGTTTAATGTTTGCTGAAAATATGCTTGGATATAATTATAGTAATAATTTAGTAAATAGTTCATTATCTAAGACTGTTACTTATGAGCAAAATATTACTGAGAAAACTTTTGTTAATACCAATGATTATTTTAAAGATATTGTTATAGATAATACATTAGAAGATGGTGTATTATTGATAAAAGTTGAATATTATGCTATTTATGATGTGGTAAAAATTGATAGTGGAAATAATATTGAAATAGAAGTTGACTTTACTGATGACAAGATTAATGCTTTTGATTTGTTTATTGATGACGTTAAAAACAAGGAATTATTTAATTATAGTAAAGTTAATAATGTTATAATTACATTATATATTAATAGTAATACAAGAAACTTGATATCTTAATTGATTATTTAATGATATAATGTTAATGGTGATTATATGAAAAACTTGTATATAGATTTTGATGGAGTATTATTGGATACTATAGATGTTACTTATAAAATTTTAGGTGAATTAAATATTGATACTAAAGATTATGAAGCAGTTGGAAGGTTTTATGAGACTTTGGATTGGAATCATATACTTGCAATAACTCCTGAAATTAATGATGGAATTAAATTTTTACAAGAAATTATATCTAAAGATATTTTTGATGTTTCTATATTAACTCATGTTAATTCTTTAAATGAAACAATAGAAAAGGTAAATTTCATTAGAAAATATTTTGACGGAATTACAGTTATACCTGTACCTAAAAAGATTTCTAAAACAAAGATGGTTAATGCTAAAGATTCTATATTAGTAGATGATTATGATAAGAATCTAAAAGAATGGGAAGAGGCTGGTGGAGTTGGTATATTATTTTCTAAAAGTCTTAAAGATAAAGGATTTAAAGTTATTGACAGATTAGATCAAATAATAGATGTTTTAAGTAATAAATAATCTTTAGCACTCACTCTTGACAAGTGCTAAAATAGTGATATAATTTATAGTGGATGATTAATCATTCACTTTTTTGATATAAAAAGGAGGTATATTTATGCAAATGGAAAATGAAAATATAGATGTTTTAGAAAAATATGGTAGAGATATTACTAAAAGTGTTAGAGATAATAAGATAGATCCTGTAATTGGAAGAGATGAAGAAGTTAGAAATATTACTAGGATATTATCTCGTAAAACAAAAAATAACCCTGTTTTAATTGGTGAACCTGGTGTTGGAAAAACTGCTATAGTGGAGGGGCTTGCCCAAAGAATTGTAAAAGGTGATGTTCCAAATTCACTTAAAGATAAAATGGTTTGGGAACTTGATATGACGTCTTTAATAGCAGGCGCTAAATATCGTGGTGAGTTTGAGGAAAGACTTAAAGCTGTATTAAAAAGAGTAAAGGATTCTGAAGGCAAGATTATTATGTTTATTGATGAAATACATATGATAGTTGGCAGTGGAGCAGAAGGAGCAGTTGATGCTGGTAATATGCTTAAACCAATGCTTGCTAGAGGTGAGATTAAGTTAATTGGAGCAACTACATTGAACGAATATAGAAAGTATATTGAAAAGGATGGGGCTTTAGAAAGGCGTCTTCAAAAGGTTTTAGTAAAAGAACCTACTGTAGAAGATACAATAACTATTTTAAGAGGACTTAAAGAAAGATTTGAAGTTTATCACGGTGTTAATATAAAAGATAGTGCCCTTGTTGCTGCAGCTACTTTATCTGATAAATATATAACTGATAGGTTTTTACCTGATAAAGCAATTGATTTAGTTGATGAAGCATGTGCTACTATTAAAGTTCAAATGGATTCTGTTCCGGTTGATTTGGATACTTTAACTAGAAATATTATGCGTTTGCAAATAGAAAAAGAAGCTTTGAAAAAAGATAATGATAGTATTTCTAAAAATAGAGTTTTGAAAATTAATGAGGAAATTGATAAACTTAAAAAAGAAGAAAAAATTCTTAGAGACAAATGGGAAAATGAAAAGAAAATTAATGAAGCAATTAATGAGAAAAAAGCTGAGATTGAATCTTCTAAACATAAATTGGAACTAGCAGAAAATAATTATGATTTGGAATTAGCTGCTAAGTTAAGACATGGTATTATTCCTGATTTAGAAAAAGAATTGGAAAATTTAAGAAAAAGTGATGAATCACAAATTTTAAGCGATACGGTAGATGATGAATCTATTGCTTCTATTATTTCTAAATGGACTAATATTCCTGTTCAAAAATTAGTTAGTGGTGAAAGAGAAAAACTGATTAATTTGGAAAATAATATGAAAAAAAGAGTAATGGGCCAAGATGAAGCAATTAGCTTAGTAAGTAAGGCTATAATTAGAGCTCGTGCGGGGATAAAAGATCCTAGAAGGCCAATTGGCTCATTTATATTTTTAGGGCCTACTGGTGTTGGTAAAACAGAGGTTGCGAAGACTTTAGCTTATGAATTATTTGATGATGAGCGCCACATGATTAGAATTGATATGAGTGAATATATGGAGAAGTTTTCTACTTCTAGATTAATTGGTGCTCCTCCTGGATATGTTGGTTATGATGAAGGTGGAGAATTAACTGAAAAGGTAAGAAGAAATCCATATAGTATTGTTTTATTTGATGAAATAGAAAAAGCTCATCCTGAAGTATTTAATTTGTTACTTCAGATATTGGACGATGGTCGTATTACGGATTCGCAAGGTAGAACTGTTGACTTTAAAAATACAATTATTATTATGACTTCTAACTTGGGTAGTGAATATATTTTAGATGGTAAAGAGGACAGCAATAGTTTGGTTATGAATGAACTTAGAAGAACTTTTAAACCTGAGTTTTTAAATAGAATTGATGAAATTATTATATTTAATAAACTGTCTAAAGAAAATATGTATAGCATTTTGGATAAAATTGTTTTAGATATTGAATATAGATTGAAAGATAAAAATATTAGATTAAACTTATCTAAAGAAGCGAAAGATTTTATAATTGATGAGTCATATCATCCTGAGTTTGGAGCTAGACCTATTAAAAGATATGTTAGTCGTAATGTGGAAAATTTAATTGCTAATGGTATTTTAAATGATACTATTAAGTATGGCGATAAAATTAATGTTATATTAGATAAAAATGAATTAAAAATAGGAGCATAAATTTAGAAATTAAATAAATAGTTGACTTTATTTGAAAAAAATTGTACAATGTAAATTACATAAGTGATTATGTTGTGCAAAAGTTGCATGTAATAAAAAGCCGGTGAATCCAGCCGTATAAATTGGAGATTTAAAAAGCGGTGAATCCAGCCATATAAATTGGAGATTTAAAAAGCGGTGAATCCAGCCATATAAATTGGAGATTTAAAAAGTAAGATTAGAGAGCTAACTCTAGTCTTTTTTTATAAATTAAATTTCATATTTAGAATAAAAAAGCAAATTGAATAATTGACAAACGTTTGTTCATAATGTACAATTGTAATGAAATGAGGCTGGTATTATGAAAGAAAAGTTAATAATTGTAAGAGTAAGTTCTGACTACTGTGATTTCTTAAGACAGTTTGACAATAAGGTAGCTTTTAATATGAATAAAAAAGAATTGCGTCCTTTTATTGGCATATTATTTATAGTAAATAATTTTGAATATTTTGCTCCTTTATCTAGTCCTAAGATTAAACATTTAAAAATGAAGAATACAATAGATTTTATAAGAATAAAAGAAGGAAAACTTGGAGCAGTTAATTTTAATAATATGATTCCAGTTACATCAAATAACTATACTCTTGTAGAATTATCTCAGAAAAAATCTTTAACATATTCAGAATCAAGATACAGATATATGCTAGAGTATCAACTAAATTGGTTAAATGAACATATTGACCAGATACATAACAAGTCTTTTAATTTATATAGTAAATATGTAGATGATAAATTGCTACCTGCTATTAGAAATAGATGTTGTAACTTTATATTATTAGAAGAAAAATGCAAAGAATATAATCAGCCAAGATGAATAATATATTAGATAAAAATGAATTAAAAATAGGAGAGTAATTATTACTCTCCTTTTAGTATGTCTCTTGCTGCTATTAAACCAGTTGCGGCCGCTGTTACAATGTTACCTGCTTTACCGGCACCATCACCAACAAAATAAATATCGTCGTTTTCTAATTTCATGTTATTGTTTGTTATTATTTCATTACTGAAGAATTTTATTTCAGGACCATATAATAGTGTTTCACTATTATTTACTCCTGGAATGATTTCATCTAGTTTCTCTAATCCTTCTAGTATATTTTTAATTATTCTGTGTGGTAATACTAACGCTAAGTCTCCAGCTACACAATCTTTTAAGGTAGGTTCTATAAATCCTTTTTTTAATCTATGCCATTCACTTCTTCTACCTTGTTTTAAGTCTTTTAAGCTTTGAATAATTGGTTTGCCATCTCCTAAAACATTAGCAATTCTGGCGATTGATTCACCGTATTGTCTAGTGTTTGTAGTGGGTTGTGTTAAAGTTACTTTTGAAATAAAGGCAAAGTTACTATTATCTGATTTTATATCTTTTAATGAGTGCCCATTAACACATATATATCCTTCGTAATTTTCTTTTGCAACAAAGCCTCCTGGGTTAGTACAAAATGTTCTTATCTCGTCGTTATAAGTGTCAGTTTTAATAAATATTGATGGGTCATATATTATATCGGTAATTTCTTTTAAAATGTCTTTTCTAACTTCAACACGAACTCCTATTTCAATACTTTGTGAAACGTATGGAATATTATATTTATCAGCTAATTCTTGGACCCATTTAGCTCCCGTTCTACCTGGTGCGATAATAACTTTTTTAGTCTTTATATTTTCTTTGTTGTATTTAACTGTGTAGTGATCTTTTTCTTTATTTACATCTGTTACATTAGCGTTAGCTATTATTTTAACTCCTTGTTTTTCTATGAAGTTAGTAAAATCTTCTATATATTTAGGCAGTTTATCTGAACCTAAATGTTTTTGTTTAATTATTATTATATTATGTCCTAATTTAGTGATTTTTTCTTTTATTTTGTTAGCTTCTTCCATATTGGATGGGAATGTTTCACTATCCATTTTGAATTTGGTGAATATTTCTTCGGTGTCATCTATTATTTTATAGGCGTCTGATCTATTCATGTATTTAAATAAATCGGATTTTCCTAGCTTAGGTATAAAGTTTAGTTTACCATCAGAGAATGTTCCCGCACCACCAAAACCTGATAGGATATTACAAGGATTACAATTTATACAGTTTATTCCTTGCTTATTCATAGGACAAACTCTATTTTCTGCTTTGTGTCCTTTATCTAATAAAACTATTTTAAGTGATGGATTTTTACTTATTAATTCGTAAGCTGCGAATAATCCGGCAGGACCTGCTCCAACTATAGTAACATCATACATATTATTACCTCCTTATTTATTATATCAAAAAAATATGATTATCTAAATATGTTTGGTTGAGTTTTTAAGATTTATCATTTATAATGGAAAAGGTGATTATATTGAAGAAAATACTATTTTTATTTGCAACTTTTTTTATATTAATCAGTAATGTTAATGCGATAGATATATATTCTAGTAATATGGTTTTGTATAATTTGAGTGATGATATTATTGTTGATTCTGTTAACAAGGATGATATTGTATCAATTGCTAGTATGACTAAAGTAATGACCGCTTTAGTGGCTATAGAAAATATTGATGATATAGAAGATATGGCTGTAATTAGTGAAGATGCTTTTGATGGACTAGAAGAAGAAAATGCTTCTTTGGCTGGTTTTTATGTTGGTGAAAGTGTTACATATGAGGATTTACTTTATGGTACTCTTTTACCAAGTGGGGCAGAGGCTGCTACGGCTTTAGCTCTTAATATATCTGGATCTGTTTATGATTTTGTTACTTTAATGAATAATAAAGCTGATGAATTAGGTCTTTCTAATACTCATTTTTCTAATGTCACAGGAATAGATGATGATAATAATTATTCTACGGTTAATGATGTAGCAATTATTTTGGAAACAGCTTTTTCAAATGAAATTTTTAAAAATATTTTTATGTCTAGTTCTTATTTGACTAGTGATAAGTCTCTTACTTTATATTCAACTTTATATAAAAGTGCACTGTTATATGATATTGATCTACCTTATGTTGTTGGTGGTAAAACGGGTTATACATTAAATGCAGGCAGATGTTTAGCTAGTATTGCGTATGATGAAGTTAATGATATTTATTATCTATTAGTTACAGCAGGAGCTCCTACAACTACTAGTTATTATCACTTATTGGATGCACAAAATATATATGAATATTATTTTGAAAATTATGGTTATCAAAATGTAGTAGATATAGGTGATACTTTAGTTAGTATTAAAACTAAATATACAAAAGAAAAGAGTTTTGATTTAAATTCTTTAAGTGATATTACTATTTATGGAAGTAATGATTTTGATAAAAGTAAGGTTACTTTGGAATATGATGGAATTAGTTTTATAAGTGGTAATATGAGTGAAGGTACTAAGTTAGGTGTTGTTAATGCATATTATGACGGTGAGATTATTAAAACTTTTGATGTTTTATTAGATAGAGATATTCATTTTTCTATATTTATGTTTATTTTATCTAATATTCATTTTGTTATTTTATTATTAATTATATTATATTTTATAAGTAAGCTTAAGAAAAAGAAGAAGAAAAAGGTTAGAAGAGTTCGTTAGTTTAACTAATGAATTTTTTTGTATATTAAAAATTAACTCTTGATTAACTATAAATTAATTGTTATAATTAACTTGTAATTAACTAGGAGGGTACAATGAAAAAGGGTTTTACTTTAATTGAACTTTTAGCAGTAATTGTGATATTAGCTATAATAGCTGTTATTACAACTCCAATAATATTAAATGTGATAGAAGATAGTAAGGAGAAAGCTTTTGATATAGAAGCATCTAATATTGAAAAAGCAGCAGAGTATTATTTAACTGATGATTTTAAAATAGCGGATTTAAACGATTATGAAGAATATTATATTAAAGTAAGTGATTTAGCAGGAGTTCTAGATCCTATAACTGATGATATAAAAGATAATTATGTTGTAGTTAAAAAGTCAGGCAATAGTATAAGTTATTATTATACAGGAAGAGATGATAATCCTTATACTTATTCTGATAATGAAACATTAAAAGCGATAATAGAAAATAATATTGGTTCGCATATAGCAAACAATGTTGTAGTAAATGGATTAACAGTAAATAAAGTAATAGGAACTAAAGCAGATAAAAAGACTATTAAAAACTGGGTATATTATTCCGGACAATTATGGCAAGTATTAGAAACAACAGATAATTATGTTAAGTTAATTACAGCTAATTCTGTAACTTCTATAGCATATGGAACAACCTCAGATTGGGATACATCATGGGTAAGAAAATGGTTAAATGAGATAGATGATACATCAAATAAAGATGGAATATACTATCATAATTTAAGTAGAGCAGATTTATTATTAGATGGAAGTTTTTGTCTAGATGAGCCAAGTGGTGTAACAGTAAGTAGTGATGTTGTAACAGCCTTTACTAAAATAAGTACATGTTCTTCTGTATCAACTGATAAAATAGGACTAATGACTTTTGAAGATTATGCATATTCATTAGACGGAATAAATGGAGGAACAGGAGCTTTAGGGAATTCATTTATAGATGAAAATGAAAGAGAGTGGACAATATCACCAGCCACAATAATAGGTGGAGCAGCAAATAGAATGTGGTCAGTAACATATGATGCACCATCATATTTAGCTTATACGGGTCATACGGCATCAACCAATGGAAGTTATGGAGAAGGAGTTCGTCCAGTAATATATCTATCAAATGATTTGCTAGTAGAAAATAATAGAGATTTGGATTACGGACAAATAACAAATCCATATAAATTAGTAGGAGAGCAAACTGCTGAAAATAGTGGCTTACTAAATATGGTTACAATAGGTTCATATGTATATATAAGCGAAGAAAATAACCCTTATACTACAACAACTGAAAACGTAACTGATAATATAAGCTATACATATGATAAAACAAAAGTAAGATATAGAGTAATTGGAATAAACAATGATGGAAGTACAAAGCTACAAAGAGCAGATATATTAAGAGGTCTACCTTCCACAATAGCAATAAATAGTGATAAGTATTTAGCATATTATTATAATGAAAGTACATGTGATTATAGTGTAACTATATATACAGGGTGTAGTGGAAACAATTATTTTAGCATATCAGGAAGTGGTTCATATTCATATACAGATAGTGAAAACATTGGATACTTTTTAAACAATACAATAAATGGGTATTATACATGGTTAAGTGAAGAAGTACAAAATAATATTATAGAAGAAACTTGGAATTTAGCAGTCAGTTCCTTTGGAATAGATTATACACAAAGCTTAAATAAAGATACATCTGGAATATATCCAAATACATTAAATGATGGAATGATAGAGGCTAATATAGGATTAATTTCATGGGGAGATATATTTAGTGGTAATGATTTAAATATCGCTTATTGGTATCTAAATAGGCAATTAAATTCTTCTTCCAGCGTATCTTATATTAGTGCTGCTGGGGACGCCAATACTACCTATGCGTCTACTAGTTGGAGTGGTGTGCGCCCAGTCATAAATCTTGTATCAACAGTTAGTATAAATAGTGGAGATGGAACATCTAATAATCCATATATTTTACAATTTTAACACAATAAAAGCATCTAATAGGATGCTTTTTATTTAATAAAATATTCATAATATTCATCGAATGTTATATTGTTTTCATGGATATAAGTTGCAACATCAACACCAACATATCTATAGTGCCAAGGTTCATACATATATCCTGTTATTAAAGTTTTATCTTCAGGATATCTTAATATAAAGCCATACTTATAAGCATTTTCTTGCATCCAAACAAACTCTTCAGTATATTCAAAATCTCCTAAGCTACTTGTATAAGAATTACCAACATCTATTGCTAAACCTGTTTGATGTTCAGAATACCCTGGTCTTGCTGAATAAGTATCAGTTAAAGTAGTTCCGTCTGTTGCTACATAATTATTGTATAAAGTTGATTGATAACTGTAACTTCTGTATGATGATCTAACTACTAAAGTAAGACCGGCACTAGTTATATCATTGTACAATTTAATGTAATTATCATAAGCTTCTTTTCTAATATATTGACCGTTCCCACCATATGTGGAGGTAATATTATATAAGTCACTTGGTTCATAATCACTGGATAAAACATAATATTTATTTGCTAAAACTAAAATATCTTTACTTAAATCAGCACTATAATCAGTACTATAATAGTCATAATCTAGATTACTATTAATATAACTTATAATAGCATTTGTTGATAGGTTAGGGTAGTTAATTAAGTAATTATAGTATCTATCTAAATTAGAACTGATATAATATTTTTCTTTTATTAAATTAACTAAATTTTCATTATATTCTTTATCTATATTATTATTTACTAAATATACAGCATCATCAATTGAACAATTATTTTGATTGATATATTCAATATATTTTTCAAAATTATCTTCAATAAAATCTGTGTTTTGAATTAAATCAATATAAAGTTCATTGTACTGTGAATCTGTAATATATGTTATATTGGTTTCATTTAAATTGTTAATTAGTTCTATTTCTTCACTGTTATATCCTAATTCTTCTAATTTATTTGTTTCTTCATTTTTGGGTTTATAAACAATAAGTATTAATAAAATGATAATAGCAGTAATAGTAAGAATTAATTTGTAATTTATTTTTCTTTTTCTCATTTAATACTCGTTTCTATATAGTAGGCATAGTATTCATCAAAAGTAATGCCTTCATTGTAAATTTGTGTTGCAACGTCAACTCCAACATATCTATAGTGCCAAGGTTCATATGCATATCCTGTAATATCTTCTTTATCCTCAGGATATCTTAATATAAAACCATATTTATAAGAATTTTCTTTTAACCAAGTAAATTCTTCAGTATCTACAAATTCTTCATCATCTTCTAATCTAGTAGTTATATCAATAGCTAAACCTGTTTGATGTTCAGAATATCCAGGTCTAGCTGCTGTTTGATCAGCTACTGTTTTACCTTTTGATGATACTAAACTATTGTATGTTGTCTCTTGTTTTTCATAGCTTCTATATGAAGAGTTAACTATTAGAGTTAAGCCTTCTTTGGCTGCTGCTCTTGCCATAGATATATAAGCTGTATTTACGGCATCTCTTATTTGATGACCATCATAAGCATATTGAATACTTATATCTACTAAATCACTTGGAGCAAAGCTAGATTCTAAGGTGTTATATTTATTGACTAAAATTAAATAATCGTCCCCATACACAGTATTAACATCAGTGTAAAAATCTTTATCAGCGTTAGCGTTTACTATGCTGACAATTCTATTTATTTCTATTGTGGAGTTTTCTTTATAGTATGCAAGATATCGATCAAAATGATTGCGCATAAAGTATTTACTATTTAAGAATTTTACAAAACTAGCATTATATTCTTCTAAAGCAACATCTATGTTTATGTCTTTTTCTAAAATAGTTGTAACTTCTTCTTTAGTATAACCAGTTTGTAATAGTTTATAGTATGTACTATTAATGTAGTTATAATGTTTAACTGATAAAATAATTGTAATAATTATAATTATGATAAGGGCAATAGCAATATATGCTTTTTTGTTTAATTTTCGCTTTTTCATATTTCACCATCCTATCTTATTATAGCACTTTTAGGTTGACTTTAAAATACATTTAACTTAAAATGGTTGGTAGGTGATAATATGGCAAAATTAAAAGGAATAGAAGATTTCATACAAAAAGAGATAGCAAAAATAGGATATGAAATAGATAGTGTGTCATTAGAAGAATGCAGCATTAAAGAACTGGGACAGTTTCAGTTGAATTTTGCAATGAAATTATCTAAAATTTATCATAAAAGTCCAAGAGATATAGCTGAAGAAGTAAAAAGAGTTTTAGATGTTAGATTTAAGAATGTTAATATAGCAGGACCGGGGTTTATTAATCTGTCATTAAAAGATGAAGAACTTTTGGAGTATGCGAATGAATATATTAATGATTTTGAAAAATATATTGAGTATGAAAAGCCTAAAACAATAGTAGTTGATTATGGTGGGGCAAATGCTGCTAAAGCTTTGCATGTAGGTCATATGAGAAGTGCTAATATAGGTGAGGCTTTAAAAAGGTTAGCTAAATTATTTGGAAATAAAGTAATAGGTGATGTACATCTAGGAGATCTTGGAAGACAATCTGGTATGCTTATATCACAGCTAATGGAAGAGCAACCTGATTTAGTTTTCTTTGATAAAAATTATAAGGGTGAATATCCTAAAATTAATTTAACTATTGAAGATTTGGGAAGAATGTATAAAATAGCTAATGCAAAAGCTAAAGAAGATGAAACTAGGATGGAGTTAGTAAGAGATATAACTTTAGAAATTGATAAAGGAAATGTTGCTTATACTAATTTATGGAAACAAATTGTTGAAATTTCAGAGCCTACAATAAAAAAAGTATACAATGAACTTAATTGTACTTTTGATTTGTGGGAAGGTGAATTATCTTCTATGCAGTATGTTGATGAAACATTAAAAGTTTTGAAAGATTATTTATATGAATCAGAAGGTGCTTTAGTTATTGATGTTACAAAAGATGATGATAAACTATCAATCCCACCATTAATTGTAATTAAAACAAATGGGGCAACTATATATGCAACAAGGGATTTAGCAACTATTTATAATAGAGTTAATAAAATTAATCCTGATGAATTTTGGTATGTAGTTGACGATAGACAGTCAATGTATTTTGAACAAGTATTTAGAGCTTCTTATAAAACTAGTTTAGTAAGAAATGACGTTGCTTTAAAGTTTTTGGGTTTTGGTACAATAAATGGAACTGATGGAAAACCATTTAAAACTAGATCTGGCGAAGTAATGGAATTATCTTCTTTAATAAGTATGGTAAAAGAAGAAATAACAAAAAAAGTCAAGGATGAAATTAGTGATGATAGGAAAGAAGATATAATTAATAATTTAACTATTGCTACTTTAAAATATGCTGATTTATTATCTTATAGAAAGACAGATTATGTATTTGATTTGGTTAAATTTTCTTCTTTTGAAGGAAAAACTGGGCCTTATATATTATATGGAATAGTTAGAATAAAATCGTTGTTAAAAAAATTAGATATTGAAAATAGTAGATTTAATAATATACCAAACGATGATGTTAGAGATATTATACTTAGTTCTATTAAGTTATCTAAAGTATTAAATTTATCATATAGAGAAGCGACATTAAATTATATAACTGATTACTTATTTGAAATAACAAATTTATTTAATAAGTTTTATAATAACAATAATATTTTAAATGAAAAAGATAAGGATACTCAGGAAACTTACATTGCTTTATTAAAGTTTGTTTATAATATCTGTCATAATTTATTAAATATTTTAGCTATTAATGAAGTTGATGAAATGTAGGTTTAAGTCATTATGTAAAGTAATGATTTTTTTCTTTTACTACATTAGACAAATGAGTGTAAATAACAAATAAAGAGAAATACTTTAAATTAGGTTGACAATTTGAACAAATATGCTAAAATATTAATTGTATAGTAGGTAGAGACATTAGCACCAACTTTAGTATTACAAATAGAATGCTAGTCTATTTTATATATAAATGTTTTATGGCTTAGGTAAAAGGAGAGATGTATTTATGCCAAGAAGATACCAAAAGTTAAAAAGAAAAAGAATAAAGAATCTGATTATGATTTGTTCTCTTATTGCAGTTGTTGTTTCTGTTTCAACATTTGCATGGTTTATAGGTATGAGAACAGTTAATGTATCAAGCTTTGATGTAGAAATCGCATCAACTGATAGTTTGCTGTTATCATTAGATGGATCTAGTTGGGATACTACAGTTAGTATTTCATCTGATACATATAATACAGCCTCATATACTGGAAATACGAATAATTGGGCGGGAGCTGGATTGTTCCCAGTATCATCCGTTGGAGCTATGGATACCTTGGTTTCAAGAATGAAATTGTTCGAAAAAGCTAGTTTAACTACAACACCTGGTGGTTATAGATTAATGGCTAGTCGTGTTAACAATTATGATGGTGGTGATCCTGAACAAGATGGATATGTTGTATTTGATTTATTTGTTAGAAACTTTTCAGGTACACAATATTTAGAAAATTTAAATGAGTTAGATGAAGAAGCAATTTATTTGACTACTGATTCATCTGTTACTGTAGCTGCTGGTGGAGTAGCAAATACTGGTATTGAAAATTCAGTAAGAGTTGCTTTTGCTCAAATAGGACGTGTTAGTGGATTTACTACTGATGCTTCTAAAATTACAGGAATTACTTGTGAAGCTGATGGTGAAGGTAATCCTTCAGTAATAAGTGGTGTAACAGGAATTTGTAGAACAGCTCAAATTTGGGAGCCAAATGATGTAGATCATGTATCTAATGCAATTAGCTGGTATAATACATCTTGTATAGCAAGAGTTGCCGCTGATGTAACTGATCCAGATTCATATACAGGAGCTTGTGGAACAGTTGTTAATGGAACTGCATACCCAACGTATGCTGTAACTAGTGATATAGCTTCAACAAACAATGTTGATATATATGATGGTGCAGCTTACAACACATATACTGGTAGTGCATTATTATATTCTTATCCATATTTTACTGATACTATGAAGGATTTAACTGGGACTAATCGTCCTACATTTATAACTTTAGCTCCAAATAGTATAACTAAAGTTAGAATATATATTTATATTGAAGGACAAGATGTAGATAATTATGATTATGCTTCAATTGGAAAAGAAATATCTGTTAAATTTGGTCTTACTAAGGAAAGATTTGAAGAAACTGATATTAATTACGATGGACCAAGTACTGATTTAAGTGCTGATGTTAATGCTCCAGTTATTACATTATTAGGTAATGCTACTGAAACTGTAGCAGTAGGTGCTAATTATGTTGATGCAGGTGCTACTGCATTAGATACTGAAGATGGTGATATAACTACTAAGATTGAAACAGACAGTAATGTAGATACAAGTCAAGCAGGAACTTATTATGTTAGATACACTGTTAGTGACTGGGCTGGAAATTATGCTGTTGTAGTTTACAGAACTGTAACTGTTGAATAAAATAATTGAAAAGAGTTGATTTTATAAAGTCAATTCTTTTTTATTATTCTCTTTTATAAAAAGCGTAAATTAGGTTGACATTTTGTCTAAATATGTTAAAATAATAATTGTATAGTAGAGCGGTAGATTACTAGGGAACTTTAACGCTTTTTAATACTTATGTTTATTAAGAAGGAGAGATGTGTTTATTTATGGGTACACAAAATGAAAATACTAATTCAAAACGAATTAGAAGTATGATAATTGTTTGTACGTTAACGGCAATAGTGTTATCTGTTTCAACATATGCATGGTTTGTTGGAATGAGAACGGTTAATGTATCAAGTTTCGATGTTCAAATAGCATCAACAGATAGTTTATTATTGTCTTTGGATGGATCTAGTTGGGATACAACGGTTAATATTTCATCTGATACGTATAATACTGCTTCATATGTTGGTAATACTAATAATTGGGGGGGAAGAGGATTAATTCCAGTTTCTTCTATTGGAGAATTGGATTCTGCAGTTTCAAGAATGAAATTGTTTGAAAAGGCTAGTTTAACTACAACACCTGGTGGCTATAGATTAATGGCTAGTCGTGTTAATAACTATGCAAATGGTGATCCTGAACAAGATGGATATGTTGTATTTGATTTATTTGTTAGAAACTTCTCAGGTAATCAATATATTCAAGCTTTAAATGAAGCTGATGAAGAAGCAATTTATCTTACTATTGAGTCTGCAGTTATTGTAGCTGATGGTGGAGTAGCTAATACTGGTATTGAAAATTCAGTAAGAGTAGCTTTTGCTCAAATAGGACGTGTTAGTGGATTTACTACAGAAGCTGGCACAATTACTGGAATTACTTGTACATCTGATGCAAGTGTAACAGGAATATGTAGAACAGCTCAAATTTGGGAGCCAAATGATAGAGATCACGTATCTAATGCAATTAGTTGGTATGATACATCATGTTTAGCTAGAACTGGTACTGATGTTACATTAGATGCATCATATGCTGGTGATTGTGGAACAGTAATAGATGGTCTAGCATATCCAACATATGCTGTTAAAGAAGATATTGCTTCTTCTGATAATGTTGATATATATGATGGTGCAGCTTATAATGGATATTTCCCTGAACTTGAAGAAGATCAAATGTTATATGCTTATCCATATTTTACTGATTCAATGAAATTACTTACAGGAACAGAGCGTCCTACATTCATGACATTGTCTCCTAATAGTATAACTAAAGTTAGAATATATATTTATATTGAAGGACAAGATGTAGATAATTACGATTATGCATCTATTGGTAAAAAAATATCTGTTAATTTTGGATTTACTAAAGAAAGATACACAGAAGACGATACAAATTACGATGGACCTGATTTAAATGAAGGTGACGGACCCGCAGCAGCAGATACAACTGATCCAGTTATAACATTACTTGGTGATAACCCTATGACTGTAGTTGTTGGTAACGAATATGTTGAACCTGGGGCAACTGCTACTGATAATGTAGATACTACTGAAGCAATGACATCTGCAATTATAATTTCAGGAACTGTTAATACTTCTGTAGTAGGAACATACCGTGTTGATTATGAAGTAACTGATACTGCTGGAAACAAGGCTATTAAAACTAGAACTGTAAATGTAGTAGCAAGTTAATAACTAAATACTAAAAATATTGTGGTTATGTAGTAATTTATATGAATAATGAAGAGTAATCATTGATTACTCTTTATATTTATAAATTTTTCGAATAAAAGGTGGTTTTATGAATAAAGAGGAAAGTAAGGTTAATTTTGATTTATCAACTTTGAAATTGAGTGAACTAGTTAATGTTTATACAGAGATAAATGAATTTGTTGACTTTTTAAATGAAAGTAAGATCGTCCAAGAGGAGGATGATGCTGATGAGTAGTTTTTTAAAGTTTATTGAAGAAGACATTTCTGCTAAAAGAGCGCTTCTATCAACACTTCCTACCACTCATAAAAGAGATATCAAAAAATTTAATGTTAAAATTAATGAAATTGATGAGAAGTATTTATCTTATAAAGAGGCTGTAAAAAAATATTTGATTGCTAAAAGTAAGTCTTTTAAGGTCAATAAGGAAGAAAATAAAGAATTAGATAAAGTAACAAAAGAATTAGACAAAATTGAACATATAAAATTTATATTAAATCCTATGAATACTTATTTAGAGAAGATGGGATTTGATAATTTACTTTATCAAATTAGATATTATTATGATTTTAATCTTGATTCTATTAATGAAATAATAGAAGAATTACTTAAAAAGTTTGAACTTGTTAATATCAATTTAAATTCAGATGATTTTAAATATACTTGCTATGTAAATGAATATATGTTTGTTTTTTTAAATAATAGAAATAAAGATGATTTCTCTGAAGTTAATGATGTTTTTGAAAAAATATACTGGGTTAATCCTGATATAATTCAACATATAGAGCTAAATTTCAGGAAATTAATTAAAAAACATTCTAAAACTTTTGAAAATTATATACATAAACTACAAAAAAATATCATGAAGGAAAATGATATTAAAGATTATGCTGATTGCTTACAGAAATATAAATCAGTTTATAAGAATAAACAGAGTATAGAAAAAGAAACTTTATTTGATATTGTCGAAAAGGCTAAAGAAAATAAATTTGATATAAATACTTTCTTTGAGGATAGTAAAGTTAGAATTTCAACTTATAATAATTTTATGATCGAGCCAATAGATACTGATAATAAAGAAATGGTCGAAAAGTTCTATGATGATTTAAATAAGCTCAAAGCTAATGTTTTAGAATATTACAATTACACACAGTTTTTACCTTTATTTAATAATTTTAAAGAGGAATATGAAAAAGAAATTCCTTTAACTATTAGAGCAGCTGAAAGAAAAGATGCTAATAAAATGCTTAAAAATATTGAAGGTCAAATTGCTAAAAAAGAAGAAAGCCTTAATAAAGTAAATAAGCAAATTTTTTCTCATTCAAGCGGTTTATTTAAAAAGTTAAATGAAGCTGATTTAAGATTATTAAAAATAGAATCTGTTAAAATTTCAAAAGAATTATATGATTTATATAAAGAGTATGATCAAGAATATTTTAAAGAAAAAGTTTTACTTGTTTTGAATGGTTCTTTAACTATATCTGACGTATTAAATTTGTATTATAGTTATGATTATTTTAAAAAGAAAGATATTAAAAAAGTTTTAAATATTAATAATTATAAAGAAATATTAAAGTATAGTGAAGAGTTTGATTTGTTTGCTAATAACCCTTTAAACATTATTACTACTGGATTACCTTTATTTGAAGAGAGTAATATTAAAAGAGTTATTATGAATAAATACCGACTTAATAATATTAATATTACAGAAGCTGAAATAGATGAAGATAATCTTATGAATATTATTGATAGAATTAATTTATTATCAAGAATAAAAATTGTTGAAGAGAGTGATATTACAGTTGAAAAAATATGGTTTATTGTTCAAGTAGATAAATTATTAAAGAAAGAAAAGAAGCCGCAATAATGTTGTAGCTTTTTTTGTAACATGGTTGACAATTTGTGTAAATATGCTAAAATAGAATATGTATTGTAGGATGGTAGATGGTATATTAAGTGTAGGGAGTATTGGTAATAATGAATGATGATTTAATACTAAGAGCTGGCAAAGTAAAAAGGAAAAAGAAATTTGTTAGAACTATTAAAATTATACTTACTGTATTGTTATTACTACTACTTTTAATGTATATTGTCGTAGGAATTGTCTACAATGGCGGAAATTTTAGTATTACACTTGATAAAAATTTATATTTGAAAAACAATATTGTTATTTATGATGATTCCAATTATAAAGTTTTTAGAACTGAATTGTATGCTAAAACGTTGGATAAGCTTGATAATATTTCTTACAAATGGTTACCGAATGATCTAGATAGTAGTGATGGTGGATCACATAACGGTGATAATTATGTGGCGTATACATTTTTTATTGAAAATATGGGAGATATGACTTCTGATTATTGGTCTCAAATTGTTATTGATGATTCAATAAAAAATTTAGATGAGGCTATTAGAATTAGGGTTTATAAGAATGGTGAATATGTTACTTATGCTAAACTTGGTATAGATGGTAATCCAGAAAAGGATACAGTAGCTTTTTTAGATGGTGATGATGCAGTTGCAAGAGATCATGTTGAAAGTTTTATGCCAGGAGATATAAATAAGTATACAATTGTTATTTGGCTTGAGGGTACTGACCCTGAGTGTACTGATAATATTCTTGGTGGAGAAATTAAAATACATATGGAATTTAATTCAGAGTTTATTGATGAAGAAAGTAATAGTGAGGAGAATTAGTATGAAAAAAAGAAATCGTTCAAGAGTAAAAAAATTAAGAAATATGATATTGGTTTGTACGTTTATCGCACTTGTATTGTCTGTTTCAACATACGCATGGTTTATAGGTATGAGAACAGTTAATGTATCAAGCTTTGATGTAGAGATTGCATCAACTGATAGTTTACTATTATCATTAGATGGTGACCATTGGGATACAACTGTTGATATCTCATCAACTACTTATAATACTGCATCATATGTTGGAAATACTAACTGGTGGGCTGGAAATGGTTTAATACCGATGTCTACTGTGGGAGCGATTGATACAGATTATTCGAGACTTATTTTATATGAGAAAGCTAGTTTAACTACTACTGCTGGTGGATATAGATTAATGGCTAGTCGTGTTAATAATTATGGTGCTGGCATTTCTGAGCAAAACGGATATGTTGCATTTGATTTGTTTGTTAGAAACTTTTCAGGTAATCAATATATTCAAGCTTTAAATGAACTTGACGAAGAAGCTATATATTTAACTACTAATTCTGCTGTAACAGTAGCTGCTGATGGAGTAGCTAATACTGGTATTGAAAATTCAGTGAGAGTAGCTTTTGCTCAAATTGGACGTGTTAGTGGCTTTACTACAGATGTTCCTACAATTACTGGTATTACTTGTGCTACTGATGCTACAGTAACAGGTATTTGTAGAACAGCTCAAATTTGGGAACCAAATGATACTGACCATACAACTAATGCTATTAGTTGGTATGATACTTCTTGTGTTGCTAGAACTGGGGCAAATGTTACCTTAGATGCATCTTATTCTGGAGATTGTGGTACAGTTGCTAATGGAACTGCATATCCTACATATGCTATCAGTACAGCTATTAGTTCTGCAGACAATGTAGATGTTTATGATGGTCTTGAGTATAACACTTATACTTCATCTGCTAAATTATTTGCTTATCCATATTTTACGGATACTATGAAAGATTTAACAGGAACTGATCGTCCTACATTTATAACTCTTGCTCCAAATAGTATAACTAAAGTTAGAGTATATATTTATATTGAAGGACAAGACGTAGATAATTATGATTATGCTTCAATTGGTAAAAAAATTGCTGTTAATTTTGGTCTAACTAAGGAAAGATTTATTGATACAGATATCAACTATACAGGACCTGATTTAGGGCCAATAGAGGATGTTACTAAACCAGTCATAACATTACTTGGTGATGAAACCGTTAATGTAACGCTTGGAGAGGCTTATACTGATGCAGGAGCTACAGCATTAGATGATGTTGATGGAGATATAACTAGTGATATAGTTGTTGTTAATCCAGTAAATGTTAATGAGGCTGGAACTTATACAGTTACTTATAATGTAACAGATTGGAACAATAATTCTGCTGTAGAGGTTACTAGAACAGTTATAGTTCAATAATGTAATTATAAAGAGTAATCGATAATGGTTACTCTTTGTTCTTATAAGAAGGTGATTTATGGAAAAAAAGAAGAAAGTAATTAAAAAAAATAGTAACAGCTTAAAGAAAAAAACAGCAGGCAAAAAAAAGACTGTAAAGAAGTCATCTGTTAAAAAGAAAATCCAAAAACAAGTTATTCAATTTGTTAGAATCAAAACACCGGAAAATAAATTTAATTTTAAATTTCTTATTTTTCTTATGTTTTTAACTGGTGTCTTGCTTATCTTTTCTTCATATGCTTGGCTATCAGCTTCTTTAAATGTTAAAGTTAAATTTTTTGATTTAGTTGTTTCAAGTGATAGTGGTTTATTTATTTCTTTAGATGGTATAACTTATTCTGATTCTGTGGAACTTAATGCTGATACAGTTGTAAGAGATTTAAAAGCTACTTATCCCAATAATACTAATCAATGGCCTTTAGGTGGCTTATGGCCTGTTTCTAGTAATGGTTTATATAGCTCAAATTCAGAAAAGTTTTCTGTATTTATTGGTGAAGTTGTTAAAAAAAGAGGCAGTGTGATAACTTCAAAGAAATATTTAAATACAGCACTAGGTGATGAAAAGGTTTCTAGTACTACTAATAAGTATATGGCTTTTGATTTGTTCTTAAAGAATGTCAGTGGTTCACCTTATAGTGACAATTTATATATTGATGATGGAACTGGTGTTGATTTTGCGGAAGATGTTGATGAAGATATTAAAGAAGATTTAAGAGGAGTTCTTAATTCTATAAGATTTGGTATTGTTAAAATTTCAAGTACTTCCTCTAAATCTGATATAAATACTATTCAAAACCTTTCATGTAACAACAATTGTCAAATGGTTATTTATGAGCCAAATGATAAGGATCATTCAAATATATCAATAGCAAAGGCAAAGGAGCTTGATATTAACTTAGTTGATGGTGAATATTATCCTACTTATGGAGTTATTAAAGAGGGGACATATCTGGAGATGGCTAATGGTCAAGATGGTTCTGGAATAGCTCTTGATACGGAGCACTTCAGTTTACAAAATACTATAAAATATGCTGATTTGGTTAATCCTATCTTTGATATTCCAAGTGGTGTGACAAAGTTTAGAGTTTATGTATGGTTAGAAGGACAGGATGTTGATAGTTTAGCAACAACTTCTAAGGGTGCTTCTATTATATTAGCTCTTAACTTCTTAAAAGATTTAGCCGGTTATGAATAAAAATCCTATAAGGATTTTTTCTTTTTTTAATCTATTTATGATATAATAGTTATGATAATAGGAGTAGTGATTCTATGCAGAATATTAACTTAAAAGATAATAAAAAGATAGCATTAATTATTTTAGTTATAGTTTTTATTTTATTTAATATTGGGACAAATACTTTTGCAAGATTTAAAAATAGAACTTCTATTGTAAGTGTTGTAGAGTGGGATGGAACGGTCGCTACTTCTTATAAAGATGGTGATGGTAGTGAAAATGATCCTTATGTTATATCGAATGGTTCTGAATTAGCTTATTTTAGCTTAAATTTAGAGACAAATAACTATAGTAATACGTACTTTGTATTAAGTAGTGATATTGCTTTAAATGAAGGAAGCTTTGTTTATAATGAAGGTTATTTAGAATATATATTAGATGGAACTACATATTATGTTGATTTATCAAGTAATAATTATTATTTGGAATCTGATTTTTCAGGAAATGTAATTGGCTCTTTAAACATTATTAATCCATTAGATAATTTTGATGGATATTTTGATGGTAAATCTTTTTCTGTATATGGCTTTTATTTAAATAACTTAGAATATGCTGGATTATTTACTAATTTGATTGGAAGTGTTAGTAATTTATATGTTGAGAATGCTTTTATAAATGGCGGTAGAGTTTCTGGTGGGGTTGTGTCTAATGCTACTGGTGCTTCTATTAGTAACGTTTTATTTAATGGATACGTAGTTGGTGAAAGCATTCTTAGTAATACTACTTTGAACTTTGATATATCAGTTAGTGATATTAATTTGTCTTCTACTTTGACAGAGACTGTTATTGATTTATCTAATAATGAGTCATTTTTGAATTCGGAAATTGTATCAACTTCTATATCTGGAGATTATATTATTAATAATTCCACAGAAGAAAATACAACTATTACAATTAATGGTGAGGCGGTAACAGGAGGAAGTTTTAATATTGATTTGGGTACTAGTATTTTAGATAATGTATCTTGTATAACTATGGGTGAAGAAGGTGCATCTATTACATTTTCTAATGTTCAGTATAATGTTGTTTACAAATATTCAGTAGCTGGTGGGATTATTGGTTATAGCGAAGGTAGTATTTTAAATAATGTCGTTAATAAAGGTAGTATATATGGATATTCAGTATCGGGTGGCGTTATTGGTGTCGCAACAGATTCTTTAGTTTTAAATCGTAGTTATAATATGGGAGAAGCTGATAGTTATTATAGCTCAGGTGGAGTTATTGGTAATGTTGATAAGTTAAATAGTAGTGATTTTTATAATATTTATAATATAGGAAGCGGTTCTTTAGGTAGTATTATTGCTAATATAAATGATTCTACCTTGGCAATTAATGATTCGTTTAATCCATTAAATACGTATTCAATTTATTCTATAAACAATTCTAATGTAAGTATTAGTAACGTGTATATTTTAACTTCTTCATCTTTTGCTTATAGTGGTAGTGTTACAGGCACACCAATAGAAACAACAATAACCAATTTTTATGATGAAACGTATATGAATAACAATGTGAACTTTGATTCATTTATTAGTTTTGATGATTTAAGTACTAATAATTCTAATGTTTGGGTTTATGAAGCTGATAGTTTTCCAATTCTTTATTTAGATGATATCAATAATCCGATAGCTAATTTGAATGCTAATGTTTATAGTTGGAATAATTTGAGCTTTGATTTAAATCCCATAAAATTAAATACGAATATTACTTTTAATATTGAAGGGGTTAGTGAGTTAAAACCAATTAAAGAGTCATATTATTATATAAGTAATTATAGTACTCCTTTAACACAAGTAGAAATTGATAATATTTCTTGGACTAGTTATAGTGATATTGTTCAAATAACTAGTGAAGGAACGTATGTAATATATGTCAAAATAGTTGATTATGATGATGAAGTGACTTATATAAATTCAGATTTGTTAATACTAGATTTAACTGGTTCGGTTATTAATATTAGTCTTGATAATGAAGAATGGAATTCTAAAACAGAAGATTTATCATATTATTATATTAATCAAAGTAAAGATATTACAGTTAGTGCGATAGATGATTTGTCAGGAGTAGATACTGTAGAGTATTATATTACTGATTCTATACTAACTAGTGGAGAGTTAGATTTACTTGATACTGGGCTTTGGAATACTTATGATAATGGTATTTCAATAGATACTGAAGGAAAATATATAGTTTATGTAAAAGTGATTGATAATGTTGGCTATATAACATACGTTAATAGTGATTTTATAGTATATGATGGTTATTATGAAGATAGTATTATAGTTGGTAAAAATGAAGATAATTATAGTGGGCATTTACCTATAGTAACAGATAAGTCTAGCCTTACTTTTAATTTTTCTTATAGCGCAGAATCTTATGAAATGGTTAATCCAGTACATAAAATTAAATCTAGTATGTTGTTACCTATAGGAACTAAGTTAACCTTAATTGATAATATTAATTCTAAAACTTATATTTATACAATTGGTACAAGTGAAGATATATATGGTTATGGTACTAGCTGCGCTGGATTAGATAATTGTAGTTTGGAAGCAACTTATTTATTATCTACATTTTATCAGGTAGGAACGAATAGTAGTGTTAAAAATTATGTTGATGATTCTTATTATTCTTTAGGATCTATTGTTGAAGACTTTACTATTAATGTTGATTTTTCAAATACTTCGATTGACTCAAATTTGGAAAATGAATATATTTATTTAAGCGTATCGGATGATGAAAGCTTAAATGATAGGAAAACATTATTAAGTAATATAAAATATTATAATGTTTATTATTTGGTTAATGAGCTATCTACTAAAGCTACACTTAGTTTATCTAGCGAATATAGTGATACAATTTATTTGAATAATGAAGGCATTGAAAATATTGATATAGAGAGTAGCTTGGATTATACTTTAATTGATTATAATGATATTGTTGATACAACATATGAAGATAAATATAATTGTTTGCTTATTAAATTAGTCGATTCAGAAGGAACTATAGTAACAAAGGACAATCTTCAAAATGTTAAATTTAAAGTGGGAGAAACTGAATATTATATAAGTGACGATGATATGTTTCATGTTGTTTTAGATGACTCATTTGAATTAGGGGATTATATTTTATCAATGATTAAATATAACGGTAATGGAACGCTAGAAAATGGTGACTATTATTTAAAAATACAAAATTATGCTTCATATGATGGCATTTCTTATGATGATATTGGAAGTGATGTAGTTACTATACCAGTTATTGTATCCAATAATGAGTATTTAACTAATTATGCTTTTGATGTTATTATGTCTACAAATATTTTATATAAAGAAGATGTTAGTTCAACGATACATTTTGATGTTTTACAAAATGGGGATTTAGAAAGCCCCAGTATTAAGGTTTCAATGTACAGGAAAACTAATTTAACTGCTTATAATCAAGATTATTCAGTTGTTAATTTACAAACTTATACTTCAAATGGATTAATTTATTACATAGATAACGTTTATACTATATTTGCTTCGCCTATAAGTTATACTGGTTATAATGATTCATATAATTTATTAGATTTAGTAATGCTTAATGATTTATTAGATAATACAGGGTATAAATTTGTTTTTGACTTATATGATGGGGACGAGAAAGTTGGAACAATTAGTAAATATTTTATAGTTAGGTAGGTATGTTATGAAAGGAAAAATTTTAATAATTATTGGGATTTCTATGACTTTATTATTTACCGTAGGAATTACTTATTCTTATTTTCAAAGCAATACTGGAATGTTTGCTAACGAAAATATTGCAAAGTTTATTTTTAATGCTGATAGTTTAGATGAGCTTTGTATTGATTTATCTGATTTAAAACCAGGCGATACTAAATCATATGATTTTTCTATTACAAATTCAATGGATACAAAAGTAAGTGATGTTAATGTTCAATATCAGTTAATTATAAAAACATATCATTTAATGCCTATAACTATTAAGCTTTATAGTGTTGTAACAGAGGAAGAAACTTTGATTATGAATTGTGATGAAACTTATAGTAGAAATGAAAACAATGAGCTTTTATGTTCAACTGATAATTTTGATTTAACTTACAATAATTCTGCTTTAAATGATTATAGATTAGTTATAGAGTTTCCTTCTACTTATGATGATCCGGTGTATGCTAATTTAACTGATTTTATTGATATCGAAGCTAATAGTTGGCAAAAAATAGAATAGGAGTGATATAGTTGAAACTAAGTAAAACTAAAATAAATATATTAATATTATTAATTGTTTCTTTGTTATTTACGATGACATTTAGTTATGCTAAATACGCTTCTAATTTAGTAAAGGACTATTATTTGAAATCAAAGGGTTTTTATTTTTATAGTGATTATTTAGATATTATTCCTGTTAATAATTCTAATAATGCATGGGATTATGAGGCAATAAGTTTTAATATTAGAAATAATTTAAATGATAGTGTAGCAAGTGATTATGATATAAGTTATACGGCGAGTTGTTCTATTGAAGGAGTTTCGGAAACAGACGTGGTTTGTAATATGTATAATTCATCAACAGACATATATAATGGAATTATAAGTAGTGTGAAAGCTTGTATTAATGAAACTTCTGATTTAGTTGATGTTTCTTCTTATACAGAAGAAGAGTGTAATAATGGCGGTTATCTTTATAAGAGTATTAAGAATGAAGTCAATCTTTATTTTGATATAGATTTAGTTAATCAAAGTTATATCATTACTGATTTAATAGTTGATGTTGATGTAGTAAGTACTAGTCCTTATAGCAAAACAATAAGTGGGAAATTTTATATACATAAAGATAACGATCAATTAATAGTAGTTAATATGAATGATTATAGTAATTATGATAGGTTAAATTTATATAATTCATCAGATACTTCTAAATGTATTCAAGTTAGTTGGAATACTAGTAAGTTTTTAATAGATAATCCTTATTCTGATTTTCCAAATTATTTAACTGATACAAATAACTATATTAATGAGTTTAAAATTATGTTGGAAGCAAATACTAGTATCAGTTATGTTTTTTATAAAAATAGTTTTTCTTCTACTTATACTATAGATGATTTCAACATTTTAGAAGATTGTACTATTGAGTGATTTTATTGTAAAATATCTATAATTATTGTTATCTTTGTTGATATGATTTTCTAAATATGTTATTATAGTATTTAGTAAGATATTAATAATACAACAAAGTATTTAGAAAGGAATCTAATTTTATTAGATTAGGCAAGAAAATGAAAAAGGTATTTAAAGTTATTAAAAAAATTATATTGGGAATTTTAGGAGTTATATTTTTTGGATTTGCTATTATAATGACTATTTTATTACTTGGCATGAATGATTATGGGGTTTCACAGTTTGGAAATACTTCTCTTGTAATTATTCCAAGCGATATATCATCTGATAATTATACTAAAGGAGATTTAGTTGTTGTTGAAAGTAAAAAAATTGGTCAATTAAATGTAGGAGACGAAATTTTTACTTATAAGTTAGATGGAAGCGGAGCTGTTTATATTCAATTAGGTGAAATTGGGGAAGTACATACGGATGAAGATGCTGTTACTTTTGTAAATGGAGACACATATTCTATGAAATTTGTGGCTGGTATTGCAACTGATAAATATAGTAATTTAGGAACTTATATGTCTATTATTGAATCAAAATGGGGATTTTTGTTTATTGTATTAGTACCAAGTTTCTTAATGTTTGTTTGGGAATTCTATGCTTTAGTTATTGAAATTAAATATGGAAAAGAAGAAGATTATGTTGACGTTCCTGTCGAAGTTGTTAAAGAAAAAATAGCTGAGATTCCTGTAGAAAAGATGGAAGAAGCTTTAAAAGAGGAAGAAGAAAAGTCTTTGAAAGAAGAAGAAAAAGAGTAAAGATATATTTTATATATCTTTTTTTAATTCTATTGTAAATGAATGTTGGTTGTGGTAAAATTTATATATACTAGTGTCTTGTAAGTAAGGATGATATATATGCATATTAATTTTAAAAATATTTTTGAAAAGATTATGAATACTACATTAAATGTTTTAATTTTTCTTTTTGCTATTATACTTGTAATTACTATATATACAAGTTTTCAAACCAAGGTATTAAAGAACGATTATAACAATTTTTTTGGTTATTCTCTTTTTGAAGTACAAACTGGCAGTATGAGTCCTACTATTGAAGCAGGTGACTGGATAATTGTTAAGATAACTAATAATGTGAAATTAGATGATATTGTTACTTATAAGTTAGGGAATGATTTTGTCACTCATAGGGTAATTGAAGGATATAGTGATACTTTTGTTACTAAGGGAGACGCTAATAATGCTAAAGATGATCCTATTACTAAAAGTCAAATAGTTGGTAGGGTTACTAAGATTTTATCTTCTTTTGGGATATTTAGAAAAACTTTATTTAATCCTGGTGTTTTGATAACGCTTATATTAACTTTATTTACTATTAATTTTGTGTTTAAAAAAGATAATGATTTTATGAAAAAGCTTTCTTTAATTAAAAATAAATTATTTAAAGAAAAAAAAGTTGATGAAGAAGTTGTTAGCAAAAAAGTAGTTGATAATAGTGTTAAAGTAGATGATAAAGTAAAAGTATTAGTTGATGATAAGAGTTTATCTAATGAAGATTTAGAGAAAACTTCTTTATTTAGAGTTGTTTCAGTTGATGAAAAAGAAGTAGATGTTGATACCTTAAATAACATGAAACAAAGTATAAATGAAAGTAGTGATGACTTAGAGAAAACTAGTTTATATAGAATGATTTCTGTTGATTCAGAAGAAGTTAAAGATACTCTTTTAGAGATTGCTAAAAATGAGCTTAAAGAATCAAATGGAGTTGTTGCTATTGATGAGAAGGAAGAAGACCCTAAAGAAGAAGAAAAAGAAGTTGAACTAAAGCTTGAACTATTTAAAAAGAAAAAGAGTAAAAATGTTATTGATTTAACAATGATTATAATGAAGAATTATTTAGAGGAAGTAACTAATATTATACTTAAAAATAATAAATCCATTTATAAAGAGTCTGTTGTTAGAAATGCTTTTATTGATTTATATATTAATGTTAAATATCGTGATTTACAGTTAAATAGTGAAATATCTGGTAGAATTTTATCAGCAAAAATAGCTAAAAATATCAAATTATTATCAATACAATTAGTTGATGATTATGTGGGGAAAAATAAGAATTATGCAGCTATTGTTGATATATATAAAAATACATTTTTACTAATCAATGATTTAGAAAAAGCAAGTGATTCTATAACTGATTATAAAGTGAAAAAAGAGTTTTATATTAAAGAATTAGCTAAATATTATAATGAAGATCCAAGTAAGGAAATTGAATATATTTATGGTGTTTTAATTAAAACAAAAAGAACTTATAATTCTGTAATTGATGAAACACTTAAAAAGTTTGAAACAAATATGTTTAATTTGGTATTTAATAGATTGTCTTTAAAGAAAGATATATATTGCTTAAAGCTTGAACATAATATCAATTTTAGTAAAGTATATAGTGATTATGTTATTGATAAAACATATAATGAAGGTGTTGTTGCAGAAGATAAGGTGTTAGTTTTATTAAATTTACTTTCTTTGCAATTATTAAAGGATATGAGAGAATCTTATTTTAATAGAAAGTATGTTTTCTATCTTCCTGATACGTTATATAAAAAGGCTAAAAAAATTGAAAGTACTCTTAAAATGATTGATGATGCATATGCTAAAGAAAATGTTTTTATTTTAATTAAAGTTAGTATTTTAAATAAGAATAAAAAGATTATTCAGGCTTTGAAAAAAGAAGGATTTAAGTTTGTTGGAGTAATTGATGTTGATCTTAAAAATAAACCTTTTATAAATGTTTTAGATTATATTTTCTGTTCTAAAGATGAAGAAGAAGATATAAGAAATTATGTTCCAGAGGATTTAAGAGAGAACATAATTTGTGAAGATATTACTGATAAACTAGGAGACTTTGGGGGTGAAGAATAATGGATACATTTTTAAGATTCTTTTATGAATTTATTTCTATCTTTTTTGATGGATTGTTTGATATTCTTAATGGCATAGTTGACGGGATTGTTAAAATGTTTAATTATTCTGAGTACGCTAAAATATTAGATAGTTACAAAGATAGTTTTGCAGGTCCTCAATGGGTATTTGTAGGTATTTCTATTGCTGTATTAGTTATAATTGTTGGTATAGTTGCCTTATTATTATTTTTTGGTATTAGAAAACTTATTAGATTTAGAAATTCTAAGGTAAACCAAGAGGATTTGTTGGATGAAATAGCAGGACTTAATAGTAAAGTAAAAAATCTTATGAAAGAAAAAGAAGAAATAATGGCTATGAAAGTCTCACAATTAGGACTTAAACCGGGAGAAGAAGAAGAACCTCAAAAACCTAAAGAGGATGAAGAAGCGGTAAATACAACAAGTAGATTTTCTAAGTTAACAAGAATTGATAAGGAGTTTGCTAATTTTAAAGCTAAGAATTATGGTAATAGTTATACTTTAACAGAGCTTATTGATAATTTTAGATGTTTTGCAGCTTCTTCTTTGCATTTATATTATGATTTTGATTTGTTAAGACCTTTTTTTGCAGGCCTGGCTTGTGGAAAAATATTAATTTTACAAGGTATTTCTGGAACAGGTAAAACTTCCTTAGCTTATGCTTGGGGTAAGTTTGTTAAGAAAGATTCGTGTGTTGCTTCTGTACAGCCTTCATGGCGTGATAAAACAGAATTATTAGGTTATTTTAATGAATTTACAAAGAAGTTTAATGAAAGCCCTGTTCTTGAAGAATTATATGTTGCAGGACTTGATGATGATGTTCATACAATTATACTAGATGAAATGAATATAGCTCGTGTTGAATATTATTTTGCTGAGCTACTTTCTATTTTGGAAATGCCATCTAGGGAAGAGTGGATTATTGAACTTGTTACTAATTCATGGCCAGATGATCCTAAAAGAATCATAAATGGGAAAATAAAATTGCCTGGTAATTTGTGGTATATTGGGACAATCAATAATGATGACTCTACTTTTATGGTAACAGATAAAGTTTATGATAGAGCTATGCCAATAGATATCAATACAAAAGTAGATCCATTTAAGTGTAGAGAACAAGAGGCTATGAATATTAATGCTAGTTACTTGGAATCTTTGTTTAAGGAAGCCGTTGCTAGTAAGACTGTATCTGCTAAAAATATTGAGCAGGTTAAAAAGATGGATGATTATGTTATTGAACACTTTAGGATAGCTTTTGGTAATAGAATTATGAAACAATTGAATACTTTTGTACCAGTTTACGTAGCTTGTGGTGGGAAAGAGATAGATGCAATTGATTACTTTATTGCGAGAAAAATATTTAGAAAATTTGATCAATTAAATATATCTTTTATTAGAGATGAAATTGATCCATTTATTTCTTACTTAAATAAAGAGTTTGGTAAAGGAACTATGAAAGAGTGTTTAGCTTTCTTAGAGCGTATTAAAAAATCAATATAGGAGGTTGAGTTAGAATGGCAAAATCTTTTAGTAATTTTGTTGATAAAGAAAAAGAAAAAAAAGGAAAAAGTTTTTCTAAAAGAGTTTCTTCTGAAATGCATTATAGAAGTATTTTGTCTGGAGATTTAACATCTTTTGAATGGCTTAATGAAATTGAGTTGGCTTGCCCTTATATTGATAATGTTATAAGAAATCCTAAACTTTCTTTGATAAAAGAAGAAGATATTGTTAAAATAGGTAAAGCTAAAAAAATAACTGTCGATAGTATAAAGGATTTATCAAAACATACACAGTTTATTGATAAAATAGATGAGGTTACTGATGATGTTGAGCCATCAAAAATTTTAATAGTAAGAAATGAGGAAACTTTTAACACTTATGAGAATAGGTTCTTATATACATTATTGGATTATTTAAATAAGTTTATTGCTATTCAGGAAGATTTACTTAAAAAGTTTGAGCTTAAGAATGAAAGAACTATTGAGTATTCTGCTACTTCTAAGGTTGATTCAAAAACGATTAATGTTGATTTAAAAATTAGTGAAGTAGAAAAACCTAAGGGAAGTAGTAATAAGTCTTTAGAGGATGAAATAGCTAAGGTTAAAAGTAGAGTTAAGGGCGTTAAAGAATATCTTAATTATTGGAAGAAAAGTGAAATAATTAAGGCTTTAGATAAGGCACATGTTCCATTAGTAAAAGCGCCTATTAGTATGACTAATATGTTGCTTAAGAATCCTAATTTTCAAATTGCCATGAGGCTTTGGACTTTTCTTCAAATGTATGGAACGGTAGAAAATGATGCCCCAAAGGGAACTGATCAAGATGATATTGAAACTGTAAAAAGTATGATGGATGATACATTTTTAACTAATTATTTTGCATTAGAATTAATGCCTTTGAAAAAAAGAGAACAAAAAAAAGAACTTGTTGAATATTCTGTTGTTTTACTTAGAAAACAACTTAAAAAAACAATTCAATTACTTTTAAATAGTGGTTTAGATATAACAGAAAAGGATATTTTAGCTTTAATTTCTAATGAAATTGAAAGTGGAAAAGATAAAAGGCTAGTAGGTAGTGAGGATGTTAAAAAGAAATTTAAGTCAGCGCTAGATGAGTATTTGGAAAGGACAAAAGGTATTTTGTAGTATGAAAAAATTAAGAGAAAATAAAGCATTTAAAATCATCTCAAAAGTACTTAATGCGATTTTTATTGTTGTATTAGTTGCTTTTATTTTAGTTGTTTGTTTGCAAAGGTTTAGTAACAATAAAATTTCTTTTTTTAATTATAGAATGTTTACTGTAATATCAGGCAGTATGGAGCCTAAATATAGTATTGGAGATGTTTTGATTTCGAAAGAAATTGCTCCAGAGGATATTAAAGTAGGAGATACTGTTAGTTATTTGGGAACAAAGGGTGATTTTGCTGGTAAGGTTATTACTCACCAGGTTGTTGAAATATCACAGAATGCTGATGGTGAATATGTATATATAACTAAAGGTTTGGCTAATTTAGTAGCAGATCCTTCTGTAAAAGAAAGTCAAATATATGGTGTTGTAATATATAGATCATGGTTGTTATCAACTATTTATAATATTGTAGGTAATACTTTAGGTTTTTACTTGTTTATTATTTTACCTTTACTATTTATAATTGGTTCTGAAATTGTATCAGCATTATTAGATAAAGAAGAAGCAAGGCGTAAATCTATAAAATAAATAAGAAGGTGATATAAATGAAAAAGAGGCATAAACTATATTTAAAGCTTAATTTAATGTCAGTTGTTTTTATTGTAGTTTCATTTATATCTGTTACGTTAGCTTGGTTTGCTTATAGTGGACTTGCAGATGTTGCTACAGAAGTCAATGTTAAAGCTTGGTATATTGAATTATCACAATATGAAGAAGTGGTATCTAATGATATTTCTATAACGTTTTCTGATATATATCCAGGTATGACTCCTGTCGAAGAAGAGATTAGTATTAAAAATAAAGGAGATTCTGATGCTCAAATTAGTTATGATATTGTTTCAGCTAGACTTTTAGATGTTGATGAATTTACTGTAGATGATGTTACAACTTCTCCTTATGTGGAAGACTTATTATCTCATGATTATCCATTTCATATTAATATGACTTTAAGTAAAGGATATGCTTTAGAAAGTGTTGGCGAAAGTACCTTTAAAGTTTCTATTTCTTGGCCACTTGACTCTGATACTGATGAACTGGATAGTTATTGGGGGATGGAGGCTTATAGCTTTGAGCAAGGAGAAATTGAACAGAATACGATAGACCCAGAATATCAAATAAGACCTTCTATTAAAGTTGTTATAAGAATAAGTGCTGAACAGTATTTAGAAGAAGAGGGAACTAGTGATTATGCTTATAATTTGGGTGATAATATATTATTTGATGTTGTAAGTAATAGTAGGTGCTATGAAGTAAGTTCTACATGTTTAAGTACTTATGTAATAGATGCTGATAGTAAGTTGTCTGACTCTTATGTTAGTTTATTACCTGATGTTAGTGGTAGTTACTCTAGTGGAGTATTTGCTAATTATGACTCTATATTATCTAGTTTGACTAGCACGTGGATGGTAGATTATCAAAGTCTAACTGTGGAAGATGTTTTAAATATAATTTCAAATAATATAACTTCTTCTTTATTAGTTAGATCTGGTCTTTCGGATATGATTATTGGTAATTTGAAATATGCTGGTAGAATGACAACAGAGCTTAATTTAGCTAAATCTTATAGTGGATATTATTTGTTTAGTTTAGAAGATTATAGTTTTTTAAATAGAAGTAGTTGTTATTGGACTAATAGTACTTATGATGGAACTTCATCATTTGCTATTATGAACAATACTACTGATTTAAAACTATATAATGAATTAAATACTACCTCTTGTGAAGTAATTCCTGTTATTCATGCTTTGAAAGCTAATTTGTATTAAAAAAAGGTAACTCTGGGTTTGAGCTACCTTTTTATAATTTCTGTTCAAATTTTATATTAGCACTTAGGTCTAATGTTGTTCCGTTAATAGTTGCATCATTTCCTACAGCTGTGTCACTTTCATCATCCATTAGTTCTCCGTCTCCTTCAAACCATTCAAAGTAGATTCTAATAGATATTTGGTTAAAGCTAAAATCAGGAGTTTCATTATCAAATATTAATTCGTTTGATATTGTGTTTTCTGTTAGTGTTATAAAATCTAATGGATCTCCTTCGATGTAATCAGTAGGTAATATAGCATATCTTGTAATCATTAAATCTGGTATATTTTCATTTAATACACTTAGTGTAATGGTATAAATGAAGGAAACTTCTACATTGTTTGGGTCAATATTTATATCAAAATAACCAGTGGAAGAAGGAGCGACAGTATCATTTTTGACATTAGCATTTTCTTCCATAACTGGGGTAAATTCTATATTTGATGAGCTACTTGTTGTAATATCTGTGTTGTTAACTAAAAGTTGCCATTTAGAAAAAGCAAGGTTTATGTCACCACTAGCATCAGCAACATAACGTGAATATGTATTGCTCATAAGGCCTAAGCACAAAGAAATAGAAATTAAAGCAAATAGTAATTTAAACTTCTTGGACATATTCATCCCTTCCTTTCTATCTTTATTATATAATCTTTGCAAGTTGTTTGACACTTTTAATGAAAAAAGTTACTAAAAAAGTGTAAATATAAGGTAAATAAAAGCGTAAATATATTTTATTAAATAGAATCGTTTTTCCTTTTAAAAAATATATCTTTGTGTTATTATATTATAAGAAAGGATAGATAAAATGTTAAAACAGAATATTAAAAAATTAGATAAGGTTTTATTGATTATATCTTCTATCCTGATTGTATGGGGACTTTTAAGTATAGTTTCGGCTTCTTCTAGAGTAGCTGTATTAGATCATAATTTACCTGTATATTATTATTTCATAAAGCAATCTGTAATGATTTTAGCAGGCTTGATTATAGCAGCTTTTATTATTAATATTCCAACTTCCAAATATTTAAAATTTGCAAGAGTTTTGTTTATTGCTATATTAGCTGTTTTACTTGTTTTATCCTTTACGGGAGATGAAACAAGAGGAGCTCAAAACTGGATAACGATATTTGGCTTTACTTTTCAGCCTAGTGAGTTTGCTAAACCCATTATTATTGTTTATTTGGCTATGATATTTGATAAATATTATAAGCAATTAAAAGCTAAAGAGTTTAATCCTAATCTTATTGCTTTAATTATATTAATTGGTTGTTTTATTCCTGTGATTGTTTTTTTTCAAAAAGATTTTGGAACAATGATAATACTAGTTGGCATTTTTATGACGTTGTTTTTAGGTAGCCCAATAAAGCGAATTGATAAGTTAAAGACGATAGGGTTATTACTTGTGTTAGTTATATTGGGTGGTTTAATTTTATATTTTAAGCAAGGAAGCATTTTTACGGAAGCTCAATTAAGTAGATTTGATTTTATAAATCCTTGCAGTAATTATGAAGAGGGAGGCTATCAAATTTGCAATGGGTTTATTGCTATTAATGACGGTAGTTTATTTGGTTTGGGATTAGGCAAAAGTAAGCAAAAATATTCTTATATCCCAGAACCACATACGGATAGTATATTTGCAATAATATCTGAAGAAAATGGTTTTATTAGGTCTTCTATTATTTTTGTTTTATATGTTTTGCTTTTATTTAGAATTATTGTAGTTTCTTCTAAAGCCAGCACTATTAGGGGAAAGTTTATATGTTTAGGGGTGGCTACTTATATATTTATGCATATATTCATTAATTTAGGCGGGCTTTTTGGTATAATGCCACTTACTGGTGTGCCACTTCCTTTCTTTAGTTATGGAGGTTCTTTTGTTATATGTTTGATTGCATCTTTAGCTTTAGTGGAAAGAGTTTATATCGAAGATAAATTATTAAAAAAGTAGGAGGAATGAGTAATGAATCAAAAGGGAATGACAATGGTTGAATTAATTGTTTCTTTTTCGCTTGCTGCTGTTATTGCTTTATTCTTAACTGAGGTAATTTTGTTTTTAAAGGATGCTTATGTTAATAACGGAATAAAAACAGAGGTAATTAGTAAGCAAACGCTTATTTCAGAAAGAATAAATACTTTATTTAATAGTAAAAGAATTAGTTATGCAGAAAGTTGTGGTGATAGTTGCGTTAACGTAAGTTTTGATGATGGAACAACTTCACAAATTTCTTTTGATAAAGCATCTAATTCTGTCGTAGTAGGTAGTTATACTACTAGATTACCTGATTCTTGTATTATAGGTGATGTTACTATTGGAACGGTTTATTTAGGCAATGATACAGGAAACTTTGATTCTATTTTTCAAATATATGTTCCAATTACTAATTCTATTCTAATCGATAAAACTTTTGATATTGATGTTATATACCAGTATGATTATGATGAGGAATTTTGGACCTACAATTCGATTGATGATAATTATCATATAGTTTGTTCAAGTAATATTGCTTATGCATTAGGATCAGATATTAATTTATTGGATGGAGTTAGTTTTGTTGATAGTAATAGCAATCCTGTTGATGTTGATATAAAAGTTGTATCTTTGCCAGAAATAAATGTTAATAAGATTGGTGAGTATGAGGTTTCATATATTGTTATTTATGAAGGTAAAACTTATGTTTCAAAAAGGATTGTTTGTATATATCAATCTGATTATTTTGCGTATATTGAAGGAGCTCAAATGTTTACTGTTCCTTTAACTGGTTGGTATAAAGTTGAATTATGGGGAGCTTCTGGTGGTGATGGAAGAGTAGCTAATACATCAACTATTAACGAAGGTAGTGGTGGAGCTGGTAGTTATACTAGTGGAGAGATATATTTAGAGAAGAATGATAACTTATATTTTTATGTTGGTTCTGAAGGAGAAGATGATTACGACACTGCTTCTTATACTTATGGCTTAGGAGGTAATAATGGTGGTGGAGATGGCGGCTATGAAAATCGTGTTGAAACTACCCCAGAAAATGGTGCTGGTGGTGGAGGAGCTACTGATGTTAGATTAGTAAACGGAAATTGGAATGATTCTACTTCACTAGCATCTAGGATAATGGTTGCTGCTGGTGGTGGAGGCGCAGGCTCTTCTGATGAAGCTCAAGCAAGAGGCGGAATCGGTGGCGGTTTAATTGGTTCAACCAATTCTTCATACACAATAGCAGCTACACAAATTTCAGGTTATCAGTTAGGAATTGGTAAAACAGGCTATATTAGTGCGGATAATTATGGGGCTTATGGAGGCGGCGGCGGCGGTTATTATGGAGGATCATGGACTTCTACCAATACTGCTACAACTGTTGCTCAAGGTGGCGCTGGCGGATCATCTTTTATATCAGGCTATGCTGGAGTTAATGCTATAACTTCTGCATCATCTACAACTCCGACTTATAATACTATTCATTATTCTGATTATTATTTCATTGATGGAAGTATGTCTGCTGGAGTTAATGTTGGAGATGGAAAAGCAAAAATAACATTTATTTCTCTTACTAAGCCTGCTGTTACTAATAATAATTTGAATAATGTACGATATATTAAAGATTGTGCAAGTGATAATAGTGTTAATACAGGTACTCATTGGGTGGAATTACAGGCCATTGTAAACGGAACAAATTTGGCTTATGGTGCTACAGTAACTGGCGTAAATACTGGAGATTTAGGATATGTTGTTGATGGAGATATATCATCATCAACTTATGGTTCTGGTTGGAATACCCCACAGCAATGTATTACTGTCGATTTAGGAACAAATTATGATTTAGACGAAATTGCTGTATGGCATTATTGGACTGATGGTAGAATATATTATGGTAATGTTACTTATACATCTTCAGATAATGTAAATTGGAATATTATAATTAATACTGGAGATCAAGCTGAAACTTCAAATGGGAAAAGAGTATCAGCATACTAGGGGGTAGTAAATGAAAAAAATAGTAAATAAAACTTGTAAGTTTTTAAAACAGAATTTAGTATTCATATTATTTTTTGTTTTAGTATTCTTAGTTTTAAATTTGAAACTATCATATAATATATATACTCCTGGTGGGTTAATTAATGTAGAAGATAAAGTTAATATAGAAGGTTATAAGCAAGAAAATGGATCATTTAATTTAACGTATGTAACAACATATGATGCTAATGTATTAATGTTATTAATGGCTAAATTTAATAATAATTGGTTAGTTGAAGGTAAGGGGAAGCATTTGTTATCTAATGAAACAGAGGATGATGAAGAAATAAGAAGCAAAATATTATTACAAGAGGGTTCTCAAAATTCCATTATCTATGCTTATAAAATGGCTAATAAACCCCTTTCTATTACAGGAAGTAGTATATATGTTATTTGTATATTAGATAGTTCTAATGCTACTTTAAAAATTGGTGACAAAATATTAGAAGTTGGTGGAGTTAAAATATCTTCTATAGAGGATATACAAAATATTATAAATAATTATAATATTGGGGATATGGTTACTTTGAAAACGGATAATGGTATTAGAAGAGCTCAGGTATTAGATATTGATGGTGAGAAAAAAATGGGGATATCTGTCAGCACTATATATGATATAGATGCAGATATTACTTTTGATTATCAGGATAATGAAAATGGTTCTTCTGGTGGGTTATTGAGCACTTTATATGTTTATAATTATTTGATGGGGGACTCTTTAGCTCGTGGTAAAAAAATAGCTGGAACGGGAACGATTGATTTAGATGGTAATATTGGAGAAATAAGTGGTGTTAAGTTTAAATTAATTGGAGCTGTTAATAATAATGTAGATGTGTTTTTTGTTCCTGAAGCTAATTATGAAGAAGCTATGGCTTTAAAATATGAAAAGGGTTATACTATTGATATAGTAAAAGTAAATACCTTTATGGATGCTGTAGATTATTTGAATAATTTATAAATAGTTGTTGACAAATATATTATTGATGGTATAATTATATTTAAATTTGAAAAAAGGAAAGAAGAAGTATCCACTTCTCACCCGATTACTTGTAGTTTTGGGTTTAAAAGCTTTATAAATTTAGCTATTTTAGGTGGATATTTTTATCCACTTTTTATATTCTTTTTTTAAATTAAATTTGGAGGTGTCAATATCGCAAGCAGGGAAAGAGATTTGTTTATTAATGAGCAAATAAGAGCAAGAGAAGTAATGGTTATAGGACCAAATGGGGAACAACTTGGCCTAAAACAGATTAAAGATGCTTTAACTTTAGCTAATTATGCAGGCTTTGATTTAGTTTTGATTAATCAAAGCGCCAATCCTCAAGTATGTAAAATTATGGATTACAATAAGTTTAAGTATGAAAATAAGAAAAGAAATAAAGAAAACTTAAAAAAGCAACGTGAAAGTAATTTAGAAATGAAAGAGTATAGATTATCTGTTACAATTGATGTTCATGATTTTGATACAAGAGTTAGAAATGCTAAAGCTTATTTAGATAAGGGTCATAAAGTTAAAGGCAGTATTCGTTTCAAGGGAAGAGAAATGGCACATTTAGAACTTGGAAGGGATGTTTTACTTCGTTTTGCAAATGCCTTAGAGGATGTAGCTTCATTGGAACAAAAGCCACTTATGGATGGCCGTTTCATGCATGTCATTCTCGCACCAAAAAAAGAAAAATAGGAGGAATTTATGCCAAAGAAAAATAAAATGAAAACGCATAAGGGAACAAAGAAAGTTTTGAAAATACATCCAAGTGGAACTATTACTATTGGTAGACCAGGTAGTAGACATAATACTGGAAAAAAGAGTACAAATTCAAATAGAAAAAATAGAGCTGGATCAGTTTTAAGTAATTCAGACTATAAAAGAATTAAAACAATAATATAACAAGGAGGAAATTATGCCAAGAGTAAAAGGCGGAACTATTCACCGCGCAAGAAGAAAAAAAGTATTAGATCAGGCAAAAGGATATTTTGGTTCAAAGCACAGACTTTATAGAACTGCTAAAGAACAAGTTATGCATTCAGGAAAATATGCATATAGAGATAGAAGACAAAAGAAAAGAGATTTTAGAAAGCTATGGATTACAAGAATTAATGCTGCTTGTAGATTAAATGATATTAGCTATTCTAAATTTATTAATGGTTTAGCTAAAGCAGAAATTGATGTAAATCGTAAGATGTTAAGTGAAATAGCTATTGATAATCCAATTGCTTTTGCAGAATTAGTAAAGGATGCTAAGGCTGCATTAGAAGGAAAAGAAGTTAAAAAAGTAGAAACTAAAAAAGCTAGTAAAAAAGATGATAAGGATTTAACAAAGTTAACTGTAACTGAGTTAAAATCATTAGCAAGAGAAAAAGAAATTAAAGGTTATTCTACAATGAAAAAAACTGAGTTAATTGACGCTTTAAAGTAATATTAGAAATAGTATTACTTTTTTTTTCTAATAATGGACTTTAAAACAAAATTATAGTACAATAAAACATAGGTGATATTATGAGGGTTTTATTATATACAGAAAACTTGAAAACAGTTGAGAAAAGCGGGCTTGGGAAAGCAATTAAACATCAAATGAAAGCTTTAGAATATGAAAATATTGAGTATACTTTAAACCCGAAAGATGATTTTGATATTTTGCACATAAATACTTATTTACTAAAATCATATTTTTTGGTAAAAAAAGCTAAAAGGCTTGGGAAAAAAATTGTTTATCATGCCCATTCTACACAAGAAGATTTTATTGGGGGATTCTTTTTTAGTAATTTGTTGGCTCCTTTGTTTAAAAAGTGGTTAATAGCCTGCTATAGTTTAGGCGATGTTATAGTAACGCCTACTGAATATTCAAAACGTTTATTGGAGAAATATAAAGGTTTGGAAAAAAAGAAGATATATGCAATTAGTAATGGTATTGAAATTGAATTTTTTAAAAGGGATGAAAAATTAGGTAAGAAATTTAGAAAAGATTTTAAAATAAAAGATAGTGAAAAAGTAATTATTGGAATTGGTTTATATATCGAAAGAAAAGGTATTGTTGATTTTGTAGAACTTGCTAAAAGATTGCCTGAATATAAGTTTATTTGGTTTGGATATTCTTCTTTAAGTTTAACTACTCAAGAAGTGCGTGATGCGGTTAATACTAAACTAGATAATTTATTATTTGCTGGATATGTTGAAAGAGATGTTATTAGGGGAGCTATGAATGGCTGTGACTTATATTTGTTTCCAACATTTGAAGAAACTGAAGGTATTCCTATAATAGAAGCCTTTGCATGTAAAACTCCGGCTTTAATTAGAGATATTCCAATATTTGTAGACTTTGTTGATGGCAAGACTGTTTATAAAGCTAAAAATGTTGATGAATTTGAAGTTAAAATAAAAAAAATATTAAATAAAGAACTGCCATATTTAGGTGAAGAAGCTTACTCATTAGCTTTAGATAGAGACTTGAAATATATTGGCAAAAAATTAAGAAAAGTTTACGAACAAGTATTAGGGAAGTGATAAGATGATATATTTAGATTATTCTGCAACGACACCGGTTAATAAAGAAGTTCTTGCTTCTTTTGATAAAGCTTCTTTGGATTTTTTTGCTAATCCTAATTCTCTGCATTATTTAGGTGTAAAAACTAAACAATTGATTGAAGCTGCTACTAAGCAAATAGCTGATATTTTGGCTGTTAAGGAAGACGAAATTATATATACTAGTGGTTCATCTGAATCTAATAATTTAGCTATTAAAGGTGTTGCAGATAGATATAAAGGGAAGCATATTATAACAACTATGTTAGAACATTCTTCTATATATGGACCTCTTTCTTATTTGCAAAAAAAGGGTTATGAAATAACTTTTTTAAAACTTAAGAATGGATTGGTAGATTTAGATGATTTAAAAAATAGTTTAAGAGAAGATACTGTTTTAGTTACAATAGCTTCTGTTAATAGTGAAACAGGTGTGCTTCAGAATATTGAAGAAATATCTAAAGTTATAAAAGAAAACTCTAAAGCTATTTTTCATGTTGATATGACTCAAAGTGTTGGTAAAGTAAATGTTAGTATGAAAAATGTTGATTTGGCTAGTTTTTCAGCTCATAAATTTTATGGGTTAAAAGGAATTGGTTGTTTAATTAAAAAAGAAGATATTAAGTTAGAACCAATAATTCATGGTGGGAAAAGTACAACTGTTTATAGGAGTGGAACGCCTGCTACTTCTTTAATTGTATCTTTATCTAAAGCTTTAAAATTGATTAATCAAAATATAACAAAAAATTATGATTATATTAGCTCTTTATATAGTTATTTGGCTGATAAGTTAAAAGCATATGATGGTGTTTATATTAATAGTATTAATAATATTCCTCATATCTTAAATATTAGCTTGAATGGAATAAAACCAGAAACATTTCAACATGCTTTAGAGGAACATGATATTTTAATATCTACTCAAAGTGCATGTTCTACAGGAGAAGTTAGTAAAGCTGTAATGGCTGTTACTAATGATGAAGAGAAAGCTAGAACAAGCGTTAGAATTAGTTTATCTTATTTAACTACTAAAGACGAAATTGAAAAGTTTTTAAAAGCTTTTGATGTATGTTATAAAAATTTGAGGTGAATATATGAAACTTATTAAAATAGGCGCTTCATGGTGCTCAGCTTGTTTGATTACAAATTCCAGGTTCTATGAAGTAATAAAGAATTTTCCTGATATAGAAGTTATTGAATATGATTATGATTTTGATAATTTTGAAATTGAAAAATATAATGTTGGAAAAGTTATACCGGTTTTTATATTGGAAAAAGATGGTGAGGTTATTTCTCGTTTAGTTGGAGAGCGAAGTAAAAAAGAAATGATTGAATTTATAGAAAGAAGTATTTAATGAAAAAAGTATGGTTTTTAGTTATATTTTTGTTTTTATTTATTCCTCAAAGAGTAGAAGCTAAGGAAGAAGTAAGACTTTATTTATTTTATAGTTCAACTTGTCCTCATTGTGCGAGCGAAGAAGTTTTATTAGATGACCTAGAAGATAAATATGATAATTTAACGGTTTATAAATACGAAGTAGGATCAGGGAGTTCTGTTGATCTTTTGCAGAAGGTCTTAAAGGCTTTAGATTATTCTACTAATAGTGTTCCATTTACTGTTATCGGTTCAGAATATTTTAGTGGTTATAATGATAATGTAGGTTATAAAATAGAGGATGCGATCAAGTATTATTCCGGTTTTTCACACAAGGACGTTGTTGGAGAAATAATTGGTATTGTTCCAGAGTTTGTTGGTGAAGAAAGCCCCAATCAAGAATTATCGGATAATGTTAGTATTCCAATACTTGGAGAGGTTAATCCTAAAGATATATCACTTCCTTTGGTGGCTGTGATTCTGGGATTGATTGACGGCTTTAATCCTTGCGCTATGTGGGTTTTAGTGTTTTTAATAACAGTTTTAATTGGATTAAATGATAGAAAAAAAATGTGGATATTAGGTATTACTTTTTTAGTATCATCAGCTATTGTTTATTTGTTTTTTATGCTAGCTTGGCTTAATGTAGCTATCAAAATGGAACAAGTAAGATGGCTTCAACTAGTTATTGCTGTTATTGCTTTAACGGCTGGAACAATTAACATTAACAGTTATTTTAAAACTGCTGATGGATGCAATGTTGTTGATTCTAAAAAAAGGGTAAGAGTAATTAATCAAATTAAGAAATTTACTAGTCAGAAGTCTTTCTTACTAGCTATACTTGGAATAATAGGTTTAGCTTTTACTGTCAATTTAATTGAACTTGCTTGTTCAGCTGGCTTACCTTTATTATTTACGCAAATTTTAGCTATTAATAATTTATCAAAATTAATGTATGCGGTTAATATTTTTATTTATATTTTCTTCTTCCTATTAGATGATTTAGTTGTATTTATCATAGCTATGATTACACTTAAAGTTACAGGAATATCTACAAAATATACAAAGTACTCTCATTTAATAGGTGGAATTATAATGATTTTAATTGCAGCTTTAATGTTGTTTAAACCAGAATGGTTAATGTTTAACTTCTAGTAATAGAAGTTTTTTAGTAAATTAAAAGTAAAATAAAAATAATTTTTTAATTGTTTTACAATGTATTTATGATTTATAAATTAAAAGTAAATTTATTTTGGAAAGAGTTTTAAAATATGTTATAATTTTAATTGTAGAGAAGAGGTAATTTATGACAGTTGATGGCATAATTGAGTTATTTAAGAAACTGGCTGATGTTTTATTAGTATGGCTAGTTATATATTATATGTTAAAGAGTTTAAGAAAAAATGTTAAGATGGTTCTTTTATTTAAAGGTATTTTAATAATTTTAATTTTAAAAATAGTTAGTGATTTTTTAAATTTATCAACTATTGGATATTTATTAGATTATGTAATAATGTACGGGCCACTTGCTTTAATTATTGTATTTCAACCTGAAATTAGAAATGTATTGGAACAATTAGGACGTAGCCAATTATTAGGAAGACATAAAGTATTAACAGTTGACGAAAGAGAAAAAGTCGTTTATGAAATAGTACAAGCTGTTGATTATTTAAAGAAAATGCGTATTGGTGCTTTAATTGTTATTGAGCGCGATACTAGTTTACTTGAGTATATAGAAAAATCTAAAAAATTATATGCTGATATATCTAGTGATTTACTTATATCTATATTTTTCCCTAATAATCCACTTCATGATGGTGGGGTAATTATAGAGGGAGATAAAATAACTTCTGCTGGAGCAGTTTTTCCAACTAGTGATAATTTGAAAATTAGCAAAAGACTTGGAACTCGTCATAGAGCCGCCTTAGGAATAAGTGAAGATACTGATTGCTTATCTTTGATTGTTTCCGAAGAAACTGGTAGAATTTCAATAGCTATTGGTGGAGAACTTCATTACAATTTAACTTTAGATGAATTTAAATTAATGTTGTTAGAAGAATTGCGACCAAAGAAGAGTATTTTGATTGAGGAGGATACCGATGAAGAAAATACTGAGAGCAATTAAAAAGTTTTTTATAAAATTATATAAACCAATTGACAAATTTCTTATAATGCCCATAACCAAATTGATACTTAAGATTAAGGAAAGTTCTGATGCTTCAGGAAAAAAATTAGAGAATTGGCTTTCTAAAAAGAATACTATACTGTTTATCTCTTTGTTTATTTCAATTATTATTTTTGTAGTTGTTGATCAAAAAATAATTGGTTTTTCTCAAACTTCAGCTGAAGTTCTAAAAAACCAACCAGTGGAAGTAAAATATAATGAAGAAGCTTATGTTGTTGAGGGTGTTCCAGATACTGTTGATATAACTATTATTGGTAATGAAACAGAAATCTATATTGCAAAACAGTCTCCATCTAATGGAGTTGTACTTGATTTAACAAATTTAAAACCGGGAACTCATAAGGTAACACTAAGTTATAGTCAAACAATTGGTTCGGTTGATTATACTGTGAATCCGGCTGTAGCTAATATAACAATTTATCAGAAAGTTTCTGAAACAAGGACACTTACAACTGATATTTTAAATCAAGAAAAATTAGATAGTAAATTATCTATATCTAATATAGATGTTGGAACTGATCAAGTTGTTATTAAAGGTGCTCAATATCAAGTTGATCAAGTAGCTAATGTTAAAGCACTTATTGATATTAATAATTTGGTAAAGCAAGAGGTTGGGACTATTACTCTTAAAGATGTACCTTTAAAAGCCTATGATGAAAAGGGTAATGTTGTTGATGTGGAAATTTTGCCTGAAACATTAGATGTTGAAATTACTATTGTTTCTTCTAGTAAAACGGTACCATTTAAGATTATTCCAAATGGAGATGTTGCTTTTGGTAATGCGATAAGTTCGATTACTTTAAGTGAAAACAATATAACCGTTTATGGTAGTGAAGAAGTACTAGATGCTATCGATTATATTCCAGTTGAAATAGATGTTGCTGGTTTATCTGATGATAAAGAGTATAAAGTTGAGTTAACAAAACCAGTTGGTGTTAAATCTATGAGTATAAATAATTTAACGATTAATGTTGCTTTAGGGGAATCATCTACTAGGGATATTGCTGATATACCTATTGAATATTTAAACTTTGACGATACTTTATATGATTTAAGAGCAGCAAGTAATGAAGATAGAACGATTACTGTTAGTTTAACTGGCGTTGAAAGTGTAATTAATGGAATTACAGCTGATGATATAAAAGCTTATATTGATTTGGATGGTTATACTGAAGGAACGTATGATGTTGATGTTATTGTTGAAGGAACTGATTTAAAGGCTCAATATGTAGCAAAAACAAAGAAGGTTAAAGTTACTATAACAGCTAAATAGAATTAAAAAGTAAACATATAATAATGTTTACTTTTTTTAACTGAAATGTTAAAATTAATATGTGATAGATATGAATATAGTGAAGAAAAATTTTAAATGGATTATTGTTGGTACAGTAATAATTTTGCTGGCTGTTTTTTCTTATCTTTTCTTTAACAATAAACAGGTTGTTATTAATGAGGAAGAAGAGGTTACAGAGGGGATAAATTTTATTGATAATGTTGTTAATTTAGATATTGGTGATATTTATCAATTGGAAGTAAATTTTGTACCTGAAACTTATACTGAAAATGTTATTTACATTGTAAATGATGAATCTATTGTTAGTATAACAAATGATGGCGAGATTAAGGCTTTAAAATCTGGAAATGCAATTGTAACTGTAATAACAAAGTCTGGCAAATATACTGCAAATCTTGAAGTTATTGTAAATAGTGAAGATATTGTTTTAGCAACTCCCACTATAGCTGTTAGCAATATAGAATTAGAAGGCACTAGAGTTAATTTAAATAGTGGTGAAACATATCAATTAAAGTATGATATTTTGCCAGAAAACGCAACTGATAAGACTATTATGTGGGAAACGAGTGACGCTAGAATAGCAACAGTTACTGATACTGGTTTAGTTAGTGCTAAACAATCAGGAACGGCTGTTCTAACAATTTATTCAATGTCGGGCGTTCAAAAAAGTATAGCTATTGTTGTTAACGATATGGAAGTGTCTTTAACTGGACTTGAATTAAGTCCATCAAATTTAGTGATGTCTATTAATGATACTTATAATATGAAAGTAAGTTATATTCCAATAAATGCAATTAATCAGACTACACAATGGGCTAGTTCTAATAGTTCAGTTGTATCTGTTAATAATGGGTTATTAGTTGCCAATAAAGTAGGGACGGCTACTATAACAGCTACTTCAAATGGAATTAGTAAGACTGCAACAGTAACTGTTCAAAATGACATTATTGATATTACTTCAATTAACTTAGATGTTGCTTCTTTGGAACTTAAAGTAGGTAAATCTTATCAATTATCTGTTAGTTATTTGCCAACAAATGCTTCTAATTCATCTTTTTCTTGGAGCACATCGGATGGATCTGTAGCAACTGTTAGTAGTAGCGGTTTAATTAAAGCTTTATCAAGTGGAGCTGCAACTATTACTGTAAAATCAACTAATGGCAAGTTATCAACTGTTAAAGTAACTGTTATAGAAGATGAAAGTAATCAAGATTATTCTATGACAGTTGAAGAAGTTTTATTAAACTTTGAATATTTGTTTTTATATGTGGGTGATACTAAAAAATTAAGAGCCACCATTTTACCTTTAAATGCTGATCAGTCGGTTACTTGGTATTCTGGAGATAATAGCATATTATCTTTAGATAGTAATGGCTATATTAAGGCCAAAAAACCAGGTAAAACAACCGTATCAGCTATGACTAAAAATGGATTGGTAGCTAAATGTATTGTTACTGTAAGATACCCTGATATTACTATAGAAACAGCTGCAACAAACATGGCTGTTGGGAGTGCTATAACAAGTGAAGAAGTTACTTTAATTAATGATCATTTAGCGAGTTATATTGATGAAATGGGGACTTTAGCTGAAGCCAGTGGCACAAATGTATTAAGGTCCAAAGTAGTGGCAGCAGGATTTTTCTTGGCATATAACCCATATTATAAAGTGGCATATAATTTTAGTGGTAAGGATAGTATTGGAAAAGGTTGGTTTGTAAAGTGGGGAAATGCTACTAATGATGCTACATATCCTGTTAAGGGAATTGATTGTAATGCTTTTGTTAGATGGTCATTTTATCAAGTTTTTAATAAAGATATAGGTACTATTGGTAGATCTATGCGTACTAGTGATAATTCAGGTTTAACTGTTGGCGCTATTGCTGCTGTTGCTGAACCAGGGGATGTTTTAAGAAAAAGTCAAGCTTTAATGGGTGGAACTTCAGGGCACGTAGCTATTGTTTATAGTGTTGATAGAGCAAATGGAACATTCTCTGTAATTCATGCAGCTGGTAGTAGAGTTGGTGTTACAATAACTAATTATACGCATTCATCTTCTAGAACTATATTTAATTATTTGTATGATATGAATTATATTTATGGAAGTTAATTAATAAAGACTAGCAAAAATAGTCTTTTTTTGTTACAATGATATAAGGTGGTTATATGCAAGATGTAATGAAAAAGATATATGAATTCTCATTAGAAGAAATAATGGGAGATAGATTTAAAAGATATTCAAAGGCTATTATTCAAGATAGAGCTTTACCAGATGTTAGAGATGGACTTAAACCTGTTCAAAGAAGAATACTTTATTCTATGTATAGAGCAAAGAATACTTATGATAAACCTACTAGAAAGTCTGCTAAATCAGTAGGTGAAATAATGGGTAATTATCACCCTCATGGAGACTCTTCTATATACGAAGCTATTGTTAGAATGAGTCAGTGGTGGAAATTAAATACACCCTTTATTGATATGCAGGGTAATAATGGTTCAATGGATGGAGATAGTGCAGCTGCAATGCGTTATACTGAAGCTAGACTATCTAAAATAAGTAATGAGTTTTTAAGAGATATTGATAAAGATACTGTTATATGGACAAGAAACTATGATGATAGTTTATTTGAGCCTACTGTTTTGCCAGTAAGATTTCCTAATTTATTAGTAAATGGTTCAACTGGAATTAGTGCAGGATATGCTACTAATATTCCGCCGCATAATTTGTCTGAAATAGTTGATGTTACTGTTAAGATGATTAAAAAGCCTAGTTTATCTTTAGATGAAGCTATGGAAATAGTAAAAGGGCCTGATTTTCCAACAGGTGGAATAGTAGAAGGTAAGAAAGATATTTATGATGCTTTTAAAACAGGCAAAGGCAAAGTAGTTTTAAAATCAAAAGTTGAATTTGTAAAGAGTAAAGGAAAAGATCAGATCTTCGTAAGTGAAATACCTTATGAAGTTAATAAACAAGCTTTAGTTAAAAAAATTAATGATATTAAAATTGATAAAAAAATAGATGGAATATTAGATGTAAGAGATGAGTCTGATAGGAATGGCTTATCTATAGTAATTGATTTAAAAAAGGAAGCTAATAAAGAATTAGTGCTAAATTATTTATTAAAAAATACAGAATTACAAATCAATTATAGTTATAATATGGTGGCTATTGTTAATAGTAGACCAATGACTTTAGGGATATTAGATATAATCAAGGCATTTATTGATCATCAAAAAGAATTTGTAGAAAAAAGAACTAATTTTGATTTAGCTGTTGCTAGAAAGCAACATCATAAAACGATTGGTTTAATTAAAGCTTTATCAATACTTGATGAAGTAATAGCTACTATTAAGGCTAGTAAAAATAAGGCAGATTCTATTGAAAACCTTGTAAAAGAGTATGAATTTAGTTATGAGCAAGCTGACGCTATTGTAACTTTGCAATTATATAGGCTTACTAATTTTGATGTTTTGGAATTAAAAGAAGAAAATCAAAAATTGGAATTAATAATGCAAGGTTTAGAGAAAATTTTATCTGATCCTGAGGAGCTTAAAAAATTAATGATTAAAGAATTGTTGGATATTAAAAAGGAATATGGAGTTGAAAGAAAAACCGAAATAAAAGAAGAAGTTACGGAAATTAAAATCGAAAACACTCAAATTATTCCTAAGGAAGATGTAGTAGTGGTAGTAACAAATGAGGGATATATTAAAAGAGTTTCATTAAGAAGTTATAATGCTGAAGAGGAGACTGCCTTAAAAGAACTAGACTTTGTTATTGGCAAATATAATATGAATACACAAGATACTTTATTATTATTTACTGATTTAGGTAATTATTTATATGTTCCTGTTTATGAAATCCCAGATTTAAAATGGAAAGAACTTGGAAAACATATTAGTAATTTAATTAAGATTGAACCAGAAGAAAATATTATTAAAAGTATTCCTGTTTATAATTTTGAAGATAATAGTTTGGTTACAATGTTTACTAAGGATGGTTTAGTAAAAAGAACTAACATTAGTGAATATAAAGCTGTTAGATATAGTAAACCAATAGCAGCTATCAAGCTTAAGAAAAATGATTTAGTTGTTGATGTTACTTGTTCAAGTGGAGAATTTGTTTTGGTAACTACGCATTTAGGTTATGGATTAAAATATAAAGTTGATGAGATTCCAATTACTGGAATTAAAACGGCTGGAGTTAAGGCAATATCTTTAAAAAATGATTTTGTTGTTAGTGGGCATGTTTATTTGGATAGCGATGAGTTTTTAGTAGTAACGACTAAGAAAAATACCGCAAAAAGGATTAAATTATCTGAATTTGAAACTATTAGTAGAGCTAGAAAAGGTGTTCAAATTATACGTGATGTTAAAACGAATCCATATTATATTTTAAAAACTTTAATAGCTAGTGGTAAGCAAAAATATGGTTTTAAAACTAAAAGTGATGTTGATTTAATTAAAATAACAGAAATACCTATATCTGATCGTTATTCTACTGGCACTGCTATTTCTAAAGAAGATATTTTAGATTGCTTTTTGGAAACTAATGTAGAAGAAAATAATGTTGAAGTTAAAAAGGTACAAAACTTAGAAGAAATTGATAATAAGATGCTAACGATTGATGACTTTTTAGATGATTTTAAATTAGAGTAGTAATACTCTTTTTTTTATCATAAAAAAAACAAGTTTTAACTTGTTTTATTTGAAAATGTTTCTAAACATCATTGTGTTTTCGTACATAAAGTATTGTGTTGAATTAGTAATTAATTCTAAGTCACCCATATATTCAAATATATTAGCGTTAAAGCTTGTTTTAAATTCATTTAATCCTTCATATTTAGCGTTTTCTACTGAGATATCAGTTACTCCACCTAAATTAAATCTTTTAAGTCCTAGTTTGGAATATCGTTCTATTAATTTCCACATTAATAAATGTTTAGCATTAAATGTTTTTAATGTTTTGTCCATTCCATCCATAATAACAAAGGCCATCTCTCCAGTTTTAACTATTAAAGCACTTGCAGCTATTGCTCCATCTGGATAATCTTTTAAAAGAGTAGTTGCTTCAATCATCTGTGTTTTGTACACATTAAGCATGTGATCGGCTGCCATTTTTTTGCTTACAACATTAAGCTTTTCTTCAGCTGAACTTTTAAATATATCTTTGCTTAATTGATTACATATAGCATCTTGTTTTGAATAGTTATCCTTTAATTTGTCTAATAGTTTAACAGTGTCAACTTTAGCATAAAAGAAATCTATTTTATCAGCTGGCTTTAAGCTCGCATATAAGTGTTGAAAGTAGTCTAAATCTCTTGGATATTTGTTTTTAACTTGTAAATATAAATATCTTAAATTATTATAATTACTTTTATGAATTGTAATAAATGATTCTTCCGCACTACGTATTTTAGTTCTAAATTCTTTTTTGATATCTTTAAATAAGTCTGTATATGGTTTATTTAGAGATATTATAGCTTCGAATCTTGGCTTTTGCGCCTCAAACATTGTATTATATCCCATATGTATATATCCTAGTTTTTTTAAATTATTAAATATATTATCATAATATGGATTTTTTTCAATTAACTTTCCTTCAGAATTATATATTTTTCTTATGATTAAGGGATTGATTTTTACTGCAATAACTCCTAAATCGCTAAGGTATTTTTTAATTAGTCTTGTGAAGTTGGCTAGTATTTCAATGTTATTGTATTCTAATAAAAAACCGCGTGGAGCATAAGCATATTTTATTTTATTTCTTGATTCAATTAAAAGTAAAGACGCTGCTGAAATAGAATTTAAGTCATCAATCATGGCAATATATTTTACGTCGTATCCTTCAAGCTTCATGGTTTTGCCATATTCGTTCATTTGGTAAGGCGTTTCTATCTTTTTCGCGCTAATGTATTCATCAAAAGTTTTCCCATCAATTTCTTTTATTTTCAGCACAACTTTCACCTCAATCATAATTATATCATAATTTATAAATTTACAATATATTTAGTTATTAAGTTTTAGGTATTTGACAACTTTAAAATATTAGTGTATAAATTATAAATGAAAAAAGGAAGTGAAATATGCAGAAGAATCTTGTAATAGTGGAATCTCCTAGTAAATCAAAAACAATTGAAAAATATTTAGGGAAAGACTATAAGGTTTTATCAAGTAAAGGACATATTAGAGATTTGTCTACAAAGGGTAAATTTGGTCTTGGTGTGGATATTGAGAATAAATTTAAACCTGATTATGTAACAATAAAAGGTAAAAAGAAAGTTATAGATGAGCTTAAGAAAGCTTCTAAGGAAGCAGAACATATTTTTCTGGCGACCGATCCCGATCGTGAAGGAGAAGCAATAAGTTGGCATTTATTTGATGCATTAAAATTAAAGGAAAAAGACTATGATCGTATTGTTTTTAATGAGGTAACTAAAAAGGCTATTTTGGAATCATTTGAAAATGCACGAAAAATAGATGATAATTTAGTTAACTCACAAGAAACAAGAAGAATCCTAGACAGAATTATTGGATTTAGATTGAGTAAACTTATGCAGGCTAAAACAGATGGTAAATCTGCTGGTAGAGTACAAAGTGTAGCTTTAAAATTAATTGTTGATAGAGAAAGAGAAATAGAGAAGTTTGTTTCTTTAGAATATTGGACAATAAGTGCTTTATTTAATGATTTTAATGCCGATTTATTTAATTATAATAATAAAGATATTAAACTTAATAATGAATTAGATGCAGATGAGGTATTAGGTAAATTATCTAATGCTTTTAAAATAGTTGATGTTGCTAAAACAGTAAAAAATAAGAAAGCTGTTATGCCATTTACAACAAGTACATTGCAGCAGGATGCATCAACTAAATTAAATTTTCCAGCTAAAAAGACAATGATGATTGCTCAAAAATTATATGAAGGAATTGATTTAGCCGATGAAACGGTTGGTTTAATTACTTATATGAGAACTGATTCAGTAAGACTTTCTAGTGATTTTATTAAAGATGCATTTAAATATATTAATAAAAAGTTTGGTAAAGATTATGTTGGTATAGTTAGGAAGTCTAAGAAAAAAGTTAAAATTCAAGATGCTCATGAAGGTATTAGACCAACAAGTATCATGAGAGACCCTTTATCTATGAAGGCTTATTTAACACCTGATGAATATAAATTATATAAATTGATTTATATAAGAGCTTTAGCCTCACTAATGAAAGATGCTAAAACTAATAATACAACTGTTATATTAGATAATAATAATTATCAGTTTAAAGCAACTGGTCAAACGATATTGTTTGATGGATATTTGAAGGTATATTCTGAATATGAAGAGAATAAAGAGAATGAATTACCACCTTTTGAAAAATATAATTCAAAGGTAATTGTATCTAATGATATAGTTAAAGAACAACACTTTACTAAGCCACCAGCTAGGTATAGTGAAGCAAAACTTATTAAGGAAATGGAAAGCTTAGGAATAGGAAGACCTTCTACTTATGCTACTATTGTAAGTAATATTAGAGATAGAGGTTATGTTAACCTAGAAGATAAAAGATTTATACCAACTGATATTGGTTTTGAAGTTACTGACAAGTTACAAGAACACTTTTCACATTTAATTAATGTCAAATATACTGCTAATATGGAACAAAATCTTGATGAAATTGCAGAAGGATCTTTATCATCAAGTGATACTTTAGAGAATTTTTATAATGATTTTGATAAAGCATTAAAAGAAGCTTTTGATAAAATGCCTAAAAAAGAGGCTGAAAAAACGGGAGAAAAATGTCCAGAGTGTGGTAGTGATTTAGTAATTAGAAAAGGCAAATATGGTGAATTTGTAGCTTGCAGTAATTATCCAAAGTGTAAGTATATAAAACAAGATCTTAAAGTTTTAACAGAATTGATTAAATGCCCTAATTGTGGAGGGATGATTGTAGAAAAAAGAAGTAGAAAAGGTAAAATCTTCTATGGATGTAATAATTATCCAAAGTGTAAGACAGCTTTTTGGGACAAACCAATAGATGAAAAATGTCCAGAATGTGGAAGCATTCTTACAGAAAAAAACGGCAAAATAAAATGCTCAAATTGTGATTATAGTAAATAAAAACAGTTTAATAACTGTTTTTTGTTGTTTACTTTGATTATGAATTAATATATAATTACCAAAGGAAGTGATAAATATGCATTTGCCTGATTTAAAGCAAGCAAGAATTAGAACAAATTATAAACCTTTAATAAAAGAATATAGATTAGAAGAGAAATATAAAAATATTGGCAATAATAAAAAATACTTTATTAGAACTTATGGATGTCAAATGAACGAACATGATAGTGAAAATATTAAAGCCATGATGGAAAGCCTGGGATATATCTTAACTGATATTTTAGAAGAAGCTAACGTAGTAATATTAAATACTTGTGCGATCAGAGAGAATGTTCATAATAAAGTGTTTGGCTATTTAGGAAGAATTAAACATTTAAGAGAAACTAAAGATGATATCATTACTTGTGTTTGCGGTTGTATGGCACAAGAAGAGAATGTAGCTAATGAAATTAAGAATAAATATAAATGGGTTGATATTGTTTTTGGAACTCATAATCTAGATAAATTGCCTGAGTTTTTATATGGCGCTATTAATGAGAAAATTCAGCAAATTGAAGTATATAGTATTGAAGGAGATATTGTAGAATGTATTCCAGCTAAACGAGATTCAAAATATAAAGCATGGATTAATATAATGTATGGGTGCGATAAGTTTTGTACATATTGTATTGTTCCTTATACTCGTGGAAAGCAAAGAAGTAGAGAAAAGGAATCAATATTGAAAGAGGTTAATGATTTATTAAGTAATGGTTATAAGGAAGTTACTTTATTAGGTCAAAATGTAAATGCTTATGGAAAAGATTTGTATGATGATTATGACATGTGTAATTTACTTGAAGATGTTGCTAAAACAAATATTGAAAGAATTAGATTTGTTACTAGTCATCCATGGGATTTTACGGATAAAATGATTGAAATTATTGCTAAATATCCTAACATTATGCCTTATATTCATTTGCCTTTGCAGTCTGGAAGTAATAGAATTCTTAAATTAATGGGTAGACGTTATACAAAAGAAGACTATTTGACTTTATTCCACAAATTAAAGAGTAATATTCCTAATGTTAGCATAACAACTGATATTATTGTTGGATTTCCAAATGAAACAGATGAGGACTTTAATGATACTTTAGATATCGTAAATGAATGTAAGTATGATTCAGCTTTTACTTTTATTTTTTCTCCAAGAGTTGGAACTCCAGCTTCTAGGATGGAAGATAATGTGAGTAAAGAGGCAAAGGAAAAGAGATTATACTTGTTAAATAATCTTGTTAATGAATATGCTTTAATGAATAATAAAAAATATGTTAATAGGGTTGTTCCTGTTTTAATTGAAGGAAATAGTGAAAAGGGTGATAGCTTGTTTGGCTATACAGATACAATGAAATTAGTTAATGTTACAGGTGATTGTAAAATTGGGAACATAGTTGATATTAAAATCACTGATGCTAAAACATGGAGTTTAGATGGTACTATTGTAGATAAAAATTCTATTTAGAATTTTTATTTTACATAAGTATCTTTTTCTTTTATAGAAAATATGTTACAATTTATAAAATGGTGATGATAAATGAAGATGCTTAGGAATAAAGATAGTGGTTCTAGTTTTTCTAGATATGTAAAAAGCTTTTGTCACGCTATTGATGGAATAGTGGCTTCTATTAAGTATGAACATAATATGATAATTATGCTCATAGCTACTGTTTTAGTAGTTTTTATGGGAATTTACTTTAATATAAAAATTTATGAATGGCTTTTTTGTATTTCTATTATTGGAGCTATTTTTGCTTCTGAATTAATTAATACAGCAATAGAAGCTTTAGTTGATTTAGATTCTTTTGAAATTAATCCTTTAGCTAAATTCGCTAAAGATGCAGCGTCAGGAGCAACTTTAATTTTATGTGTTGTTGCGCTTATAGGCTCTTTAATAATATTCATTCCCTATATTTGAAGTTTTATAAAATAGAAGAGGTAATTTATGCGATTTAGAAAAGCTGTTCTTATTATTCATGGATTTGCTGGTGGGACTTATGATCAGGAGTTTTTAGCTAATTATTTAGAATTAGATAGATTATTGGATGTTTATACTTTTACTCTTCCGGGACATGATTCATATACTAGAGCAAAGGTTACTAAAGAGGATTGGATAAATAGTGCTGAAGACCATTTGAAAATGCTTATTAAAAATGGTTATAATAAAATTTATGTTATAGGCCATTCTATGGGTGGAGTGATTGCTACTTATGTGGCAAGTAAACATAAGGAAGTAAAAAAATTAGTTTTAGTAGCTCCGGCTTTTAAGTTTTTATCTTTTAGTGATGGAACGGTTAATGTCATAGAAATTATTAAACAAGCACCAGAATTAATTAAAACCTATAATAGTGATGAAATTTTATCTAGGATTTTAAAATTACCTATAAGAACGGTATCTGAGTTTATTGAACTGGTTAAGCAATATCATGATTCAACTAGCGATATAAGAATTCCAACTTTGATTATTCAAGGATTGAATGACTCAATAGTTCCAGTTGATAGTTCAAAATATGTATATGATACAATTAAATCAAAAAAAAAGAAAATACTATATTTTGAAAATACAACACATGATGTTTTTAGAGGAAATACAAAAGAAACGATAAGTATGGAAATAAAAAAATTCTTAAGATAAAGGAGTTTGGTTATGAAAAATAAAGGGTATACTTTGATTGAAGTATTAGGTGTAATAATAATTCTATCTTTAATAATAGCAATTGTTGTTCCATCTATATCTAGTATTTTAACTAATTCTAAAGATAAGGCGTATAATGTTCAAATTTTAGAAATAGAGTCTGCAGCTAAGTCATGGGGTCTTTTGAATTCGGAAAATTTGCCAACAGATGATAATGGTACAATTGTTATTAGTCTATTGCAGTTGAAGGTAGCTCATTTATTATCTTCAGATTTTTCAAATCCCAAAACGGGTGATTTGTTTCCTGATGATATGCAAATTTTAATAACAAGAAAGGGGCAAAATCTATTTTATGATGTTTTAACTGATACAGGCCTTACAAATGAAGAAGTTAATCCAGATGGACCACAAATTATTTTAAAAGGAAGTATTTCTACTAGTGTAGAAATTAATGGTGTTTATACTGAACTTGGTGCTATAGCAAAAGATAATGATGGTAATGATATACCTATTACTATTATGGTTAGAAATTCAATTGGAGAAGTTGTAGATGCTGTTGATACTTCATCTGTAGCTAGTTATGTAATTACTTATTCAGCAACAAGTAATAGTATTATTTCTAGTATAAGAAGGAATGTTAGTATAGTAGATACTGAAGCCCCTGTTATTACTATCTCTGGCTATACTGATAATCAATATATTTCTATTGCTGCTATTTCTGGCTATACTTTGCCTATAGCCTCTGTTACGGATAATAGTAATGAGATTTTGACTTATGAAGTTTTAGGAAATTTCTCATCTATTATTCCAGGAAGTAAGCAAGTTATTTATCAAGCAACTGATAATAGCGGTAATATTGGAAAATTTATTCTTAATTATGTTGTAACTGATACTGAAGCACCGGTTATAAGTATAGACGATAGTTTAAATACAGAAACAGGAAGAAATCAAATAACAGTTACGGCTTATGATGATGGAGTAGGATTAGACGAATATGCTTTCTCTTTTGATGGCGGTGTTACATGGAAAAAGGAAAATACTTATGTATATAAATTATCGGAAGCAACTAGTTTAGCTGTAGTTGTTAGAGATAAAGTAGGTAATAAAACTTATGATGATTCAAGAATTTTAACAGTAAACCCAAATGGGGGTGTTTGGAATTCTTCTTCTAGTACTCAATATCTTAGTGTAATTGCTAATGATTCTTTTCCAGTGGAAGATCCAACTAGAGTTGGTTATAGTTTTTCTGGTTGGGTTATAGAAGGTGAAGGAAGTTTTAACGAAACAACATTTACTATGGGTGAAATTAATACTATGATTACAGCTACTTGGTCAGGAAATTCATATCTGTTAACAGTAAACCCAAATGGAGGTACTTGGAACGGAACTACAGAAAATTCTACTTTCATGAAAGTGGTTGGTAGTGAAACGACCATAGCTGCTCCTACTAGAACGGACTATGTTTTTGTTGGATGGAGTGTTTTGGGTACGGATAGTAGTATTGATGGAAATATTTTTACTATGGGTGTTGAAGAAGCAAGTTTAACGGCTATTTGGGTAAAAACGGTTGTTACTTATGCTTATTCTGGTTCTATTATAAGTTTTACTCCAACAGTATCTGGCTTGTATATGATTGAACTTTGGGGAGCTGCAGCTGGTGCCGGAGGCGGAGGTCTTTGCTCCGGCGGAGCTGGAGGTGCTGCTGGCAAGGGCGGATATGTAAGTGCCTCAGCTACTTTAGATAGTTCGTTAACATATTCCATAGCTGTTGGTGGTGCTGGAACTGGTGGCGGATGGGGATCTTCCTATGGTATTGGAGGATACAATGGTGGCGTAAATGGTCAAGGTGCAGGAGGAGTAAGTGGAGCCGGCGGTGGCGGCGGTGGCGCTACGACTTTTAAATTAGGATCTATTAATTATTTATATGCTAAAGGCGGTGGCGCTGGAGGCGGTGGAGCTGATGGCGGTTATACTGGAACGACTTGTGGTGGCTGTGATTATCGTACTAAAGGTTATGGCGGTGGTTATGGTGGAGCCGGTGGTGGCGGAACAACTGGTGGAGCTGGGGCTCCTAACTCATGTGGTGCTTCTGGTTATGCCGGTAATAGTGGTAATTATTATTTAAATGCTACATATATGACTTATATTTCTAGCACAACAGGTGCTAGAAGTGGTAATGGATATGCTACTATTACTTTTCTTGGAATGTAAATGATTTATGAAGGGATGATATAATGAATAGAAAAAATAATTTTGGTTTTACTTTGATTGAGTTATTGTCTGTTATAGCTTTATTAGCTGCTTTAGCTCTTATTGTTATCCCTAATATAGATAAAATTTTAAGAAATTCTAAAACCGATTTGTATGAAAAGCAAGTTGATTTAATTGAAACTGCAGCTAAATTATGGGCAACTAATGAAGATAATGCTGTAATTTTATCTAATAATACTAATTGGCCATATGTAATAACGTTAGGTCAGTTACAAATAGATAGTTATATTGATAGTAATATTAAAAATCCTATTACTAATGAATATTTTAGTGAAAATATGTTGATATATATAGATCAACAAGATCAGAAATATTCTTATTATGTGGATGAAGAATCAAATGATGTTTTAGCTCCTGTTTTAACTATTAATGGCGAATCTATAATTGAAAGTGAAATAGGAAGTGTTTATAGTGATTCTGGAGCCAGTGCGGTTGATCCATCTGGTAACGTTTTATCAGTAAGTGTTGTTATAAGAAAAGATGGTGAAACGGTTTATGAAATTAATGAAAATGCAGTAGGAACATATATTATTAATTATTATGCTACATATACAGATGAGTCTGATGTTATTCATAATGGATATGCAGCTAGAATTGTTAGATTTGTAGACACAACTGCTCCAGTAATAACTTGTGCTAGTTGCACTGATCCTATTTTAATTGAGAGCATTAATAATTATGATTTACCAAGTGTTACTGTAACAGATAACAGTGGAGAAATTATACCAGCTTTAATAGTAGGAAAATTTTCTTCTAAAATTCCTGGAGAGAAAACGGTAGTCTATCAAGCAACTGATAGTAGTGGTAATGTTGGAACTTATTCTCTTAATTTATTAGTAAAGGATAGCGTAGCTCCTATTTTCACATATACAAAAAATATTACGCAAGATTATGTTTATTATGAGTTATTTGCAAGTGATGAAGGCAGTGGTGTTAAAGATTATTCTTTTGACGGCGGGGTAACATGGACAAAAGAAAATAGTAGAAACTTGCAGTGTGATGCTACTGTTACTTTAGCGGTTGAGGATTATGCCGGGAATATATCTTATAAGGAGGTAACAACTACTTGTTTAGATGTATGGAATTATTCATATACTGGCGATTATCAAACTTTTACTGCGTTATATACGGGGTGGTATAAAATAGAACTATGGGGTGCTTCTGGAGGAAGAGGAAGAATTTCAAATGTTGCGACTATTAATTTAAATAGTGGTGGAAAAGGAAGCTATACTAATGGTGAAATATATTTAACTGAAGGCGAGGTGCTTTATCTTTATCTTGGTGGTGTCGGAGGAGACAATGATGGAACTGCCTCTTATACATATGGCTTAGGTGGCTATACTGGTGGAGGAAATGGTGGATACGAAAATCAAAGTGAAACTTATCCTGAAAATGGTGCGGGTGGAGCCGGCGCAACTGATGTTAGATTAGTAAGTGGAACTTGGAATGATAATTTATCTTTGGCCTCTAGAATAATGGTTGCAGCAGGAGGAGGCGGTGGAGGTTCTACAAATGGAGCTGAAGGGTCTGATGGAGCAACATTAATAGGATTGGCTAAGTCATCACTTACAGCTGCTGGTACTCAAATATCTGGATATGCTTTTGGAATTGGCAGAAATGGTTATATTAGCTCAAGCAATTATGGAGCTTATGGAGGAGGCGGTGGCGGCTACTACGGCGGGACTTGGACATCAAATAATACAACTTCAACATCGGCTCAGCCTGGAGCCAGTGGTTCATCATTTATTTCTGGCTATGCAGGAGTTAATGCTATAACCTCAATTACGTCAACATCAGCAACCGCTAATACTATTCATTATTCAGGGAAATATTTTGTTAATGGTCGAATGGATTCTGAGGTTAATTCAGGAAATGGTAAAGCAAAAATAACTTTTATTACTGATGATGATTTAGAACGAACTAATAATGTTTTAAATAATGTAAGATATATTAAGAATTGTATTAATGGAAGTTCAGCTAATACAAGTGATCACTGGGTTGAGCTACAAGCTATTAAGAATGGTATTAATTTAGCTTTAAATAAAACGGTTACAGGAACTGTTTCTCAAAACAGTAGTTATCCTTATTCTAGAATAGTTGATGGGGATATAACAACTTCTAATTATGCATTACCTTCTTCTTATGGCCTTCAGTGTATTACTGTAGATTTAGGTGAAACATATAACTTGGATGAAATTGCTTTATGGCACTATTATAATGATTCAAGGACATATTATTCAAATACAACTTATGTATCTAATGATGGGACATACTGGGTTGTTGCGATGAATAGTGCTGAAGCTGAAACAGCTAATGGTCAAAGAGTCTCAGCTTATTATGATCAAGAAATAACAAACCCAAATCTTAATAATGTTAGATATTTGAAAGATTGCATTAATGGTAGCTCATCTAATACATATAATCCTTGGGTAGAGTTGCAAGCTGTAACAAATGGCGTGAATGTTGCGTTAAATAAAAATGTTACTGGAACTTCTGCTATAGATTCTGTTGGTGCAGGAACTTATATGGCTTTAACAGATGGGAATATAGACACAGCGGTTTATGCTAGATCAGTTGATTTTGGGTTACAATGTATTACTGTAGATCTTGGTAATACTTATGATTTGGATAAGGTTAGTGTATGGCATTATTATAGTGATTCAAGAACGTTTTATTTCAATACTACATATGCATCTAGTGATGGTTTAAATTGGACTGAAATTATGTCTAAAACAGAAGCTTCATCTAAAAATGGTAAAACCGTTTTAAGTAGTGACGCTAATAAATTTGGAAACACAACAATGAGTAACGTGATGTATGTAAAAGATTGTATTAATGGAAGTAGTGTAAATACTGGTAATCATTGGGTTGAGATAGAAGCTTTAGCAAATCAGGTAGATGTGGCTTTAAATAAAACTGTGACTGGGACTGTGGCAGAAAATGCTTCTTATCCTTATTCTAGAGTGACTGACAGAAGTATTGTTTCTAGTAATTATTCGGCATCATCTGTTGCTGGTCTTCAATGTGTCACGGTAAATTTAGGTAATTACTATGATTTAGACCAAATAAATGTATGGCATTATTATACTGATTCAAGAATTTATAATGAAAATACTTTATATGTATCGTATGATGGAAATAATTGGTCTGCAGTAAATAATAGGGTTAGTACAGAAACCATTAATGGAAAAACAGTAAAAGCTTATGGTAATTAATTATAAAAACATAATTAAATTCTATTAAATAAATAGACTAATTATGTTTTTTTATATATAATTATATATGGGTGATTTTATGTTGTATACATCTACAGAGAATAATAAAATAAAAGAAATAAAAAAATTAAATAATAAAAAGTATCGTGATGAAACAGGATTGTTTTTAGTTGAGGGCGAGCATTTGGTAAAAGAAGCTATTAATGCAGACTTAATTAAAACATTAATAATAGAATCTGGTTACTTTTTTGAGAATATAAAAAATATTGAAATTATTGAAGTTTCTTCAAGTGTTTTAAAATACATTTCATCTTTAGATACTCCGCAACCTATAATGGGTATTTGCTATAAAAAAAGTTCTGAAGTAATTGGTAATAGAATTTTGGTGTTAGATAATATTCAAGATCCTGGTAACTTAGGAACAATTATTAGAAGTTCGGTAGCTTTTAATGTTGATACAATTGTTTTAAGTCAAGATTCGGTTGATTTATATAATTCTAAAGTAATAAGAGCTAGTCAAGGAATGCTTTTTCATATAAATATTATAGAAAAAGAATTGAAATCTTTTATTAAAGATTTAAAAAGAGATGGCTATAATATTATAAGTACAGATGTAAAAAAAGGAAAATCTTTAAAAGAACTTGTAAAAAAAGAAAAAGTTGTTATAATAATGGGCAATGAGGGAAATGGTGTTAGAAAAGATTTAATTGATTTAGCAGATGATTTTCTTTATATAAAAATGAATAATGACTGTGAAAGCTTAAATGTAGCTATTGCTACTAGTATAATTTTATATGAATTTGATAAGTAGGTGAAAAATGGAATACATTTATGTTGGAAAGATTGTTAATACCCATGGAATTAAAGGTGAAGTAAAAATTACTTCAGATTTTAAATATAAAAGTAATGCTTTTATTCAAGGTATTAGTTTATTTATAGGATCAAATCATGAGAAACAAGTTATTGCTTCTTATAGATATCATAAAATATATGATATGATCACTTTTGAAGGTATAAATGATATTAATGATGTACTGAAATATAAAAATAGTAGTGTTTATGTTAAAAAAGAAGACATTAACATAGATGGTCTTATAAATGATGATTTGATAGGCTTTAAAGTTTATATGAATAATTTAATTGGTGAAGTAGAAGATATTAAAAAAGGTGTCAGATATGATTATTTACTAGTAAGTGGTAATTTGATACCTAATTTACCTGCTTTTATTAATAAAATAGATGAAGGAAAGAAAGAAATCTATTTAAATAATTGGGAGGGACTTATAAATGAAAATTGATATTTTATCTATATTTCCTAATATGTTCAATGAATTTTTAACAACTTCTATTATAAAAAGAGCTATTCAAGATAATAAAGTTGAAATTAACGTAATTAATTTTAGAGATTTTTCAACTGATCCACACAAGAAAGTAGATGATTATAGCTTTGGCGGTGGGGCTGGTATGGTTCTTATGCCTCAGCCTATATATGATGCTGTAGAAAGTATTAGAACAAAGGATTCAAAAGTTATTTTAATGACTCCGCAAGGCAAACAGTATAATCAAAGGTTAGCTTATGATTTAGTAAAGGAAAAACATTTAATAATTATTTGTGGACATTATGAAGGTTTTGATGAAAGAATAAGAAACCTTGCTGATATGGAAATTAGTATTGGCGACTTCGTATTGACTGGTGGAGAATTGGCTAGTATGGTTATTACTGATAGTGTTGTTAGATTAATTGATGGGGTAATTGAAAAGGACTCTCATGAATTTGACTCTTTTAATAATAATTTACTCGATTACCCTGTTTACACTAAGCCAGTTGATTTTAGAGGAATGGAAGTCCCTGATGTATTGTTATCTGGAAACCATAAGAATATTAATGAATGGCGATATAATAAGGCTTTAGAAAAGACTAGAGAGCGTAGACCTGACATTTTAGAAAAGAGGTAATATTATGTTTAAAGTTGAAAAAGAAAACTTATACGATAAGGCTTTAGTGCCTAGTATAAAAGGATATAAGTTTGAACCTCGTAATAAAGTTAAGTATGATGGTGTTGAAGTTAATAGTATGATAATTATCAACCCCAATTTTATTAATCAAGTTTTAAGAAGAAAAACTAAGAAAAAACTAGAAATATATTTGCAATATTTAATTGATATGTTAGATGATGATGATTCTGATTCTGGAAAAATAAGCTTGGTTTTAAATGATTTAATTAGATATAAAGGTATTATTAATAATAATTACCGTGTTTATTTAGAAAAAAAGTATTATGATTTATTAATGAAGAAAATAGAAGTTATTGAAAATGAGCTTAGAACTAAAATGATGTATATTGATATAGAAAAACAAAAAGCGACAGAAGAAAAAGGGAAATCAAGGTGATAGAATGTTTATAGATGAAGTTGTTGTTACTCTTATGGCTGGTGACGGCGGAAATGGATGTATGGCTTTTAGAAGAGAAAAGTATATTGAAATGGGTGGTCCTTATGGTGGTAATGGTGGCAAAGGAGCAAATATAATTTTTAAAGCTGACTCTAATTTAAATACTTTACTTGATTTAAGATATAAAAGAGTAATTAAAGGCGATAAAGGATCTAATGGCGAAGGAAAAGGTAAGCATGGCAGAAGTGCTGAAGACGTTATGATAAAAGTTCCTATGGGAACAATTATTACTGATGTAGAGAGTAATATGATTATATCTGATTTGATTAATGATAAAGATGAAGTTATTGTTGCTTATGGTGGTCGTGGTGGTAGAGGAAATATTGCTTTTGCTACTAGAAGTAATCCGGCCCCATCATTTGCAGAAAATGGTGAACCTGGCGAAATAAGGAAAATAAAAGTTGAGCTTAAGCTTTTAGCTGATGTTGGCTTAGTTGGTTTACCTAGTGTTGGGAAATCAACTATTATATCTAAAATATCAGCTGCTAAGCCTAAAATAGCAGCTTATCATTTTACAACATTAACACCAAATTTAGGTGTTGTTAAATCAAGAAATAGTTCTTTTGTTGTTGCAGATTTGCCTGGATTAATAGAGGGTGCATCTTTAGGAGAAGGGCTTGGAGATAAGTTTTTAAAACATATCGAAAGAACTAGAGTTATAGCTCATGTTGTAGATATGAGTGGTGTTGAGGGAAGAAATCCTTATGAAGACTATTTATTAATAAATAAGGAACTTAAAGATTTTGATAAGAAACTAATTGACAAACCTCAAATTGTTATAGCTAATAAGATGGATATGGAAAGTTCAATTAATAATTTAAAAGAATTTAAGAGTAAAGTTGATGTTCCTATTTATGAAGTTTCAGCTATAACTGGTAAAGGGCTTGATGATGTAATCGAGGCATTAGCAAAAATGTTAGAGGATATTAAGAAAGAGCCTTTGTATGATGAAGAAAAATTTGAAAGTCATGTTTTATATAAGTTTGAAAGAGAAAGACCATTTTCTATTTCAAAAGAAAGTGATTCTTGGGTTATAAGAGGTAAAGAAGTAGAAAAATTACTTAAAATGACTAAGTTTTCAACTGATGAATCTGCTAATAGATTTGCTAATAAGTTAAGAAAAATGGGCATAGATGATGAACTTAGGAAAAAGGGTGCTGAAGACGGGGATACTGTAAAAATATTAGATTTTGAATTTGAGTATAAATTGTAAGATATGAATATAAAATATTTATATCTTTTTATGTTATACTTAATTAAGGTAGTAGAGGTGTCAAATGAGAAAAATGTTTAAAAGAGGTTTTACTTTGACGGAGCTTTTAGCAATTATAGTGATTCTAATAATATTAGCTGTTATGTTAGCTCCTTTAATAGGTGGTGTTATAGATGAAAGTAGAAAACAATCTTATAAATCATCAGCTTATGGTTTGATAAAAGGTGCAGAATTTTATTTTACAGAAAATTCAGATGGTTTTTCTGCTAAAAAATTTACTATAAATGATGGGACTTTTATAGGTGACTCTTTTATCATGACGGGTGTATTACCTGATTATGGCATTATCAATGTTACAGCAGATAGTAAAGTTAAAATTATAGCTATTTATAATGATTGGTGTGTATATAAAAATTATGAAGATGTAGAAGTGACACTTACTTCTGATTTAAATAAGTGTACTTTGCCAACTTCTGAGAGTTGTTTTGCGTTTGATAACTCAACTGGAACAATAACAGGATATTACGAATATGAAGAAAATAATCCAAGTAATCCATCGTGTCCTGATAACATTATTTTACCTTCGGTAATAGATAATGTTTTGGTTGAAATATTAGGTACTGGTGCTTTTGAAGATTTAAGTATTACTAATTTGGTTGTTCCAGATAGTGTTGTTAAGATTGAAAATTTTGCTTTTGCAAACAATATAATAACTAATATATCTTTATCTGATACTGTTCAGGTTATCGGAGAATCGGCTTTTTATGGAAACCAAATTCCAAGTTTAACTGTACCAGGAAGTGTTGAAATAATTGATAGTAGTGCCTTTGAGGGAAACCAAATATCAGAATTAGTATTATTATATGGTACAAAAGCTATTGAAAACTCGGCCTTCTTAGGAAATCAAATAGACTCTTTAGTAATTCCAAGTTCTATAGTTACCATAGAAAATGATGCTTTCTCAGAGAATGATATAAGTAATATTATTATATTTGGCAATGATACTAATTTGCCATCTAGGTTTGATAGTAGAATAAGTGCAATAGGATGGGGAGATGCTACTATAGATTATGTTATAGAATAGTTTAATAAAAAAAATAAGTTTTGCGCTTATTTTTTTTTAGTTATTAAATTTTAGAGATGATATTATTGAATTTATGCTTGATGAGCAAGTACCATTATCTTTATAAATATTTGTAGTTATTTCATATATGTAGTAATTATTTATCATTCGGTATTCAATATTTTTGTAATGATCTTCATTATAAATTTCAAAATATGCCCAAGTTGTGTTATTTATTTCTTTTGTTTTTAATTCAGATGTATCATAAGCAATTTCATTTAAAATATTTATTTCATTTTCGGTCATTGCTTCTAAAGATGAGTATTGTGAGGAATTTTCTCTTGTATTTATACCAATTGAGCAATTGTTTTTACCATTGGCAATAGTAAAGTAAGCATCATTTTTTTCTACCGTATTAACTGTAAATGCTTTTGGAATATAAAAATTTAAATCATTTAAAGTAATTTCCTCTTTTTCCTCGTTAAATATTTTACTTTTTATGTCTTCAAAATTTACTAATCCTGACCATATTGATATACAACAAATTATAAATATTATAAATAAAACAAGCAAAAATATAGCAAAAGGGTTTATTTTATTTTTTGCTGGTAGACTTTCTTTTATAGGCATAATTTTTTGTTTTTTTAAAACTTCTATATTATCTTGATTGCCTTTTACTTCTAAATGTTTACTAATCTTATTTTCTGGCTTAGCGGTATCTTCATTTATGCTATTCTTAAGATTTATATCATGCTTTATTTCTTGCTTGGCATTATCCCACCAATTTTCTGTGTTTTCTTCGTTGGCTTTTGATAAAAAAGCACCACATTTACTACAAAATATACTATCATCATCAATATTTTTACTACATTTTGGACAAATCATATTTATGCACTTCCTTATTTTCAATATAAGTATATCATATATTTAAATAACTATTAAACAAACTTTTTTAATATCATTGACAAACGGATGTTTGTTATTTATAATTTATATGGTGAATGTTATGAGAGTAATAATGCACATTGATGTTAATAATGCTTTTTTATCTTGGGAAGCTTTATATTTGATGGAGCAAGGTTATAAATATGATATAAGAGATAGTTATGCGGTAATTGGTGGAGATGAAGCCAGTAGAAGAGGAATTGTTTTGGCTAAATCGACTCCTGCTAAAAAACTTGGGATAGTAACTGCCGAGCCCTTATTTCATGCTAGAAAGAAATGTAAAGTTCTTAAAGTTTATCCGCCACATTTTGATTATTATAAAATAATGCATGAAAAATTAATGAGTTTAATTCGTTATTATACTCCTGATATTGAGGTAGCTTCAATTGATGAATGCTATATGGATTTTTCTAATATTATGTATTTATATAAAGATCCATTATTGTTTGCAAAAAAGCTTCAAAAACAAATATATGATGAATTAGGATTTACTGTTAATATAGGAATTGCCAATAATAAGTTATGTGCTAAAATGGCTTCAGATTTATCTAAACCAAACAAAATACATACTATATTTGATGATGAAATTGAATCTAAAATGTACCCTTTAAAAATAGAAGAGTTGTTTGGCATAGGACGAAAGACTTCTCCAAAACTAAAGAAAATAGGAATCAACAGTATTGGTGATTTAGCTGGGTTTGATGAAAATAGATTAAAACTTTTATTTAAAAATCAGGCAAATAAAATGATTTTGCTTGCTAAAGGAATAGACACTTCTGAAGTTATATCTTATGATATTGCAGCTAAGGGAATAAGTCATTCAACTACTTTAATAAAAGATGTTAATAATATAAAAGATTTATATAAAACAGTTGAATTATTAGTTGATGAGGTTTGTATTGAACTTAGAAGTACAAAAAGATGTGCTTATGTTATATCTTCTTTTGTCAAAACAAATAAATTTAAAATGATTTCTCATCAAAGAAAATTAAATAATGCAACGGATAATACTTTAAAAATTTGTGTTATAGCTAAAGAATTGTTAAACGAAATGGATTTGGAAGACTCTATTCGTTTAGTAGGAGTTAGGGTAGATAATTTAACTAGTAATAGAAATTGTCAATTATCTTTATTTGATGAAGAAAAGTTTGAGCATAATACTTTGGATAATACAATAGATTCTCTTAAAAAAAAGTATGGAAGTAGTGTTATTGTTAGTGCATCCAATAAGAAGTTGTGATATAATATTTTTTGTGTGATTAAAAATAGAAAGAGGATTTTATGAAGAAAAAAATAGTTATTTTATTATTATGTTTATTGGTTTTTGCAGGCTGTGAAAATACAAAAAAGGATTTTTCAACAACAACTGAAACAGAATCTAATGAAGATATTTTAGTTGATGATGGAACTTATGATAGTGAATATTTTGAAGAAATTGATGTTGATAAATTTATTCAGTTATATGCTAATAGTGAGCCAACATTAATTTATTTTGGCAGTTCATCTTGTACTTATTGTTTATCATTTAAACCAATTGCTAAAAAATTTGCCCTGGATAATAAAGTAATGGTATATTTCTTGGATATTAGTACTATAACTAGTGACGATCAAGAAAAATTACTGGATATAGTTACTTTTGATTATATTCCATATATAACTGTATATAAAAATAAAGAAAAATTATGGGGCGATAGTGGTGTTTTAGATTATAATGAATTAAAGAATTTAGCCCTAGAATATGGTGTTTTAAGTGAATAGTAATATAATTGATGAAATTAGCAAAGATTTGGTTGTAAAAGCAAGTCAAGTATCTGCAACCCTTAAATTATTAGAAGAAGGAAATACAATTCCTTTTATTTCTAGATATCGTAAGGAAGTTACTGGTAATTTAGATGAAGAGCAAATAAGAAAAATTAGTGATGTTTATAATTATCAAGTTAATTTGCTTAAGAAGAAAGAAGATACAATTAGATTAATTGATACTAAAGGCCTTCTTACCGATGAATTAAAAAATGAAATAATGAGTGCTACTAAATTAGTTGAAATAGAGGATATTTATAGGCCATTTAAAGAAAAAAAGAAAACAAAAGCAACGGAAGCTATTAAAGCTGGATTAGAGCCTCTAGCTAAATTAATTTTAGAATTTCCTATAACTGGTAATATTGATGAATTAGTAAAACCATTTTTAAATGATAGTGTAAAAACGTTAGATGAAGCTATTACGGGAGCAGGCTATATTATTGCAGAAAATATTAGTGATAATTCTCTATATCGTAAATGGATTCGAACTAATACATATTTATATGGAAATATAAAAACTAAATTAAAAAAAGGTGCGACTGATGAAAATAAAACATATGAAATGTATTATGATTACACAGAAGCTATAAAAAGAATCAAACCTCATCGAATTCTAGCTATTAATAGAGGAGAATCTGATAATGTTTTATCTGTTAATATTGATTTTGATTTGAAAAAAGTAATTGCTTATTTAGAAAATAAAATCATTAAAAATGATAAATCGTTTGCTGTAGAAATAGTAAAAGGCTCAATTTTAGATAGCTACAAAAGATTGATAGGGCCTTCTATTGAAAGAGAGATAAGAGCTGATCTTAAAGAAGAAGCACAAGTAACTGCTATTGATAATTTTAGTAAAAATTTGGAAAAGTTACTTTTAACTCCGCCAATGAAAGAAAAAATGGTTTTAGGTCTTGATCCAGCTTATAGAACTGGTTGTAAATTAGCTGTTATTGATAAAACTGGAAAGAGTTTGGAGATTGCTAAAATATATCCGCATGAACCAGTAAATAAGTATGATGAAGCTAAAAAGATTACTATTGATATTATAAATAAATATAATATTGATATAATTGCTATTGGTAATGGAACAGCTTCTCGTGAAAGTGAATCTTTTATTGCTGATGTTATTAAAAGTATTGATAGAAATGTAGAATATATTATTGTTAGTGAAGCAGGAGCTAGCGTTTATTCAGCTAGTAAACTTGCTATTAGCGAATTTCCTCTTTTACATGTTGAGGAGCGTAGTGCGATAAGCATTGGAAGAAGGCTCCAAGATCCATTATCTGAACTTGTTAAAATAGATCCTGAAAGTATTGGAGTAGGTCTTTATCAACACGATGTTGCAGGTAAAAATTTATCTGATTCACTAGATTTTGTTGTATCAAAAGTTGTAAATCAAGTTGGGGTAAATGTTAATACAGCTTCTCCTTCTATTTTAAAATATGTTTCTGGTTTAAATAAGGCAGCTATTGATAAACTAGTTGCTTATAAAGAAAAAAGCGGTAAGATATTAACACGAGAAGAATTATTAAAGAAAAAAGTATTATCTGATAAATTATACACGCAGTCTATTGGTTTTCTTAGAATATTAGAGGGAAGCAATTTCTTAGACAAAACTTCTATTCATCCAGAAAGCTATGATATTGCTACTCACTTGATGAATATGCTTCAGATTAATAAAGATGATATTGGAACTGATAAAATCAAAGAAATTAAATTTGATATAAATAAATTAGCATTAGAATTAAATACAGATATTTATACTTTAGAAGATATTGTTAATTCGCTAAAAAGTCCAATGAGAGATCCACGTGATGAAATGCCTAAACCTATATTAAAAAAAGATATTCTTCATATTGAAGATTTGAAAAAAGGTATGATGTTAGAGGGAACTGTTAGAAATGTAGTAGACTTTGGAGCATTTATCGATATTGGTCTTAAAAATGATGGATTAGTTCATATATCTAAAATAACTAATAAATATATTAAGCATCCTAATGAAGTGCTTAGTGTAGGTGATATTGTAGCTTGTTATGTAGAGGAAGTATATTTAGATAAAAAGAAAGTAAGTTTGTCACTTTTACCTATGTAAAGTTTTGTAAAAAACTTTTTTTTCTATTGCAAAAGGTATTTTAGTATTATATTCTAATAATAGAGGAGGCACATATGATATATCCATCAATAGATAAACTTTTAGTTCAAGTAGGTTCTAAATATTTACTTGTTAATATTGTATCAAAAAGAGCTAAGGAAATGGAAAAAACAGAGTTCTATCAAATGAAGGAACCTGAGTATAGCTCAAAAAAATATATAGGTAGAGCTTTAGAAGAGGTTTCAAATAATTTGATACATATTGAAAATAACTTATAAAAGTTATTTTTTTATGTTGACATGTGACAAGGTGTCATTGTATAATGGTATAACTTGTTAGGAGTGGTAGTATGCCAAGTCAAACTTTTGATAACTTATCAAATGATAAAAAAGAAAGAATTTTAACATCAGCTTTAAAGGAATTTGGAAGAGTATCTTATGAAGAAGCTTCAATTAATCAGATTATAAAAAATGCTGATATTTCTAGAGGAAGCTTTTATATGTATTTTAAAGATAAAGAAGATTTATATATATATATTTTGAGTAATAAAAGAAAAATGCTTGAAAAAAAATTGGTTGATTTGATAATTAAAAACAATGGTGATTTTATTTTAGCTTGGGAGCAATTTTACTTAGATATCATTGCTTTTTGTACTAAAAAAGAGAATTATAAATTTTTTAAAAATTTATTTGTTGGAATGCGATTTACTACAGAAAAGCATTTTGCGTTTAAGCCTAGTAAATTAGAGATGGAAGAATACAAGAAAAAAATAATTTCTATAATTGATAGAAGTAAATTTAATGTTAAAAATGATAATGATTTATTTGATTCTTATATGTTTTTACAAATGACTACTTTAAGTAGTATAGCTTTTTTATTTTTGAATGAAGATTTTAAAAATAAAAGTGTTTTTGAAAATAGAATTAATATTATAAAAAATGGTTTATATGAAAGGAAAGAAATATGATTAAATTATTAAAAAATTTAGATAAGAAAGAATTATTATATGCTTTTATTTGTTTAATACTAGTTGTTATTCAAGTATGGTTAGATTTAAAATTACCTGATTATATGTCAGAAATTACAAGAATTATTACAACGGAAGGATCTATTAATGACATACTAATTCAAGGAATGTACATGTTATTATGTGCTTTTGGAAGCTTGGTTTCAGCCTTTTTAGTGGGATACTTTGCATCTTACATTGGAACTAATTTTGCAAGAAAAATCAGAGGTAAAGTGTTTAATCAAGTAGAAAAGTTTGGCATGGGAGAAATGAAATCATTTTCAACAGCCAGCCTTATTACTAGAACAACTAATGATGTAACACAAGTACAGATGTTTATTGCTATGGGACTCCAAGCTATGATAAAAGCTCCTATTTTAGCTACTTGGGCAGTTTTAAAAATTGTTAATAAGAATTTTACTTGGTCTTTAGTAACGGCTGGAGCTATAGTAATTTTGTTAATAATGATTTTAACAATAGTTATTCTTGCTTTACCTAAGTTCAAGGTAATTCAAAAGTTAACAGATAATTTAAATAAAATAACAAGAGAAAATTTAACTGGTATTCGCGTTGTTAGAGCATTTAATGCTGAAAAGTATGAAGAAAAGTTATTTAAAAAAGCAAATGATGAACTTACTAATACATCTTTATTTACAAGTAGAGTTATGGCTATTATTTTTCCTGTTATGTCATTTATAATGCCTATGCTTACATTATTTATATATTTTATAGGTGCTTATTTAATTAATGATGCAGGGATGTTAGATAAAATCGACTTATTTAGTAGTATGGTAGTATTTTCATCTTATTCTATGCAGATAATAATGGCTTTTATGTTACTTACAATGATTTTTATAATTTATCCTAGAGCTAGTGTTTCTGCTAAAAGAATCTTAGAAGTTATTGAAACAAAGCCTAGTGTTGATGATAGTGGTTTTAGTGAAATTAAAACTAAAGAAGTTGGAACTATAGAATTTAAAAATGTTAGCTTCAAGTATCCAGATGCTTTAGAGTATATGTTATCTAATATTTCTTTTGAAGTTAAAAAAGGGGAAACTGTTGCTTTTATTGGTAGTACTGGTAGTGGCAAGAGTACTTTACTAAATTTAATTCCAAGATTTTATGATGCTACGGAAGGCTCTGTTTTGGTAGATGGGGTGGATGTTAGAAATTATAAATTGGAAGATCTTAATAATAAATTAGGTTACATATCACAGAAGGCGGTTTTATTTAAAGGCACAATTGATTCTAATGTTAAATTTGGTAAATCTTTAAATAAAATAGATAGAAAAAAAATAGATGAAGCATTAGAAGTTGCTCAAGCCAAAAATTTTGTTTCACAGATGGACAATAAAAGTGTATCGCAAAGTGGTACTAATTTATCTGGTGGTCAAAAACAGAGAGTATCGATAGCTAGAGCTATCGCACGTGACCCTGAAATATATTTATTTGATGATTCTTTTTCAGCTTTAGATTATAAAACAGATCATATTTTAAGGAAAGAACTTAAAAAATATACTAAAAATGCTACTACTATTATAGTGGCTCAAAGAATTGGAACTATTTTAAATGCCGATAAAATAATTGTTTTAGATGATGGCAAAATAGTAGGAAATGGAACACATAAAGAGTTACTTAATAACTGTTCTGTGTATAAAGAAATAGCTTATTCACAGCTTTCAAAGGAGGAGTTAGAAAATGCATAATGGAAATGTAGTTGATGTTAAAGTAAAGGACTTTAAAAAATCTTTTGTTTCATTATATAAATATGCTAAACCTTTTATGAAGTTAGTAATGATTGCTATTATACTTGCTGTTGTTAGTTCTATTTTATCTTTAGTTGGGCCTAATCAATTAAGTGAAATTACCAATACAATAGTTGCGGGCATTATGACGGGGATTGATTTAGATAAAGTAAAAAGTATATTTTTATTACTTGTTTGTTTGTATTCATGTAGTTTGATTTTCGGATATTTGCAAGGATTCATGATGGCTACTGTGACTCAGAAGTTTTCTAAGAAATTGCGTAATGAAATAATTGTAAAGATTAACAAATTACCACTTAAATATTTTGATGGTTCAACATATGGTGATATTCTTTCTAGAGTAACAAATGATGTTGATACAATATCGCAATCTTTAAATCAAAGTTTAGGAACTTTAGTTAGTTCTGTTACTTTGTTTATTGGTTCAATCATAATGATGTTTTTTACTAATTATATTATGGCAATAACAGCTATAATATCATCTTTATTAGGTTTTAGTTTGATGACTATTATTTTAAGTAAGTCTCAGAAATATTTCTTAATGCAACAAAAAGAATTGGGTGCATTAAATGGACATATTGAAGAAATATATTCAGGTCATAATGTTATTAAAGCATATAACGCTATGGATGAAGCAAAAGGCAAATTTGATAAAATAAATAATAATTTGTTCTTTAGCGCTAGAAAAAGTCAATTTTTATCAGGCTTGATGATGCCTATTATGGGCTTTGTTGGTAATTTTGGATATTTGTGTGTGTGTATTGTAGGTGCTTTACTTGTAATGAATGACACAATAAGTGTAGGTACTATAATATCATTTACTATTTATGTTAGATTATTCACACAGCCACTTTCACAGATAGCTCAGTCTATGGCAAGTATTCAAGCAACAGCTGCAGCTAGTGAGAGAGTATTTGAGTTTTTAGATGAAAAAGAGTTAGCAGATGAAAAGGATAAAAAAGGTTTCTTGGATAAAGATAAAATAGAAGGTAATATTACTTTTTCTGATGTTAGATTTGGATATAATGAAGATAAAGAAATTATTAAAGGTTTTAGTGCTTCTGTTAAATCAGGACAAAAGGTTGCTATAGTAGGTCCTACTGGAGCAGGGAAAACTACTTTAGTAAATCTTTTAATGAAGTTTTATGAAGTTAATAGTGGGGATATAAAAATAGATAATGTTTCTATAAATGATTTAACTAGAGAAAATATTCATGATTTATTTTGTATGGTTCTACAAGATACTTGGGTTTATAATGGAACGATAAAAGAAAATATTGTTTATAATCAAACTAAAGTAACTAATAATGATGTAAAGGAAGCTTGTAAAACAGTGGGATTATCTCATTTCATTAATACTTTGCCTAATGGATATGATACTGTTATAAATGATGAGGATAATTTATCGGCTGGAGAAAAGCAATTACTTACTATAGCAAGGGGTATGGTCAAAAAAGCGCCTTTATTAATTTTAGATGAGGCTACAAGCAGTGTTGATACAAGAACTGAGGAATTAGTTCAAAAGGCTATGGATAAATTAACGGAAGGAAAGACTTCTTTTATAATAGCTCATCGTTTATCAACAATTAAAAATGCTGATTTAATATTGGTGTTAAGAGATGGAAATATAATAGAGCAAGGAAATCATGAAGAGTTATTAAAACTAGATGGATTCTATGCTGATTTATATAATTCACAGTTTGAAGAGGCTTGAAATAGTCTCTTTTTCTTGTTTTATGCATTAAATGTTGTTATAATTATGAGTAGTATTTTATTATTTAATTTTATAAATTATTTATAAATAACAATAAAGGTATTTAAAAAAAATAATATTTAATATATAATAATAGATGTTTGAAATGGGAGATATATTATGGAGTTTTCATCATTAGTGGAATTGTATAATCATATTAAACCAGCTTTGGTAACAAGAAAAAATGAAATCGCTTTGCTGGAAAAAGCATATATTAATGAAAGTGATATATGGAATTATTTGAAAGAAATAAAGTGGCGAAGTTCTAAAAATTTATCTTTATCAGAGATGGTTGATGATATTTTGAATACAGAAGTATATGTTATTGACAATTATTTAAAAGAGAAAATTACAAAAGAAAGAGAAGTATATTTTAAGGGTGAGATAAATGAAGAAGAAACATATAATTAGTTTAGTTGTTATTGGAATATTGTTAGTAGTAATGGGTTTAACTCTAAAGCCTTTGTTTAATGATTTAAACTATGGTTTAGATTTACAAGGCGGATTTGAAGTACTATATCAAGTTGAACCAATTGATGGTGATTTAACTAGTGATATGGTAACTAATACATATAAAACTTTATTAAAAAGAATTGATGTTTTAGGCGTTTCTGAGCCAGCTATTACTATTGAAGGGTCTGACCGTATTAGAGTTGGTTTGGCTGGAATATCAGATCCACAAGTAGCTAGAGAAATATTAGGTAAACAAGCAAGTTTAACTTTTAGAGATACATCAGATAATTTACTTATGACTAGTGAAGTTCTTAAAAGTGGTGGGGCTAAGGTTACAACTGATGAAAAAGGGAGACCAGCTGTATCGCTTAGTATAAGCAATAAAGACAAATTTTATCAAGTTACTAATGATATAAGCAAGAGTGAAGATAATAGAATTGTTATATGGTTAGATTATTCTGATGATGATTCTTTTGCAACAGAAGAAAACAAATGTGGAAGTGATACGTCTAATTGTTTAAGTGCTGCTACTGTTTCTCAAGGTTTTGCAAGTGATGTTATTATTACAGGAAATTTTACTGAAGCAGAGGTGAGATCTTTAGTTGATTTAATTAACTCAGGAAGTTTGCCTACTGATTTAACTGAAATATCTTCTAGAACCGTTGGAGCTCAATTTGGAGAAGATTCTTTAAATAAGACTTTTGCAGCAGGAGCTATTGGTATTGCTATTATAATGTTAGTAATGACACTTATTTATAGATTTGCTGGTCTTATTTCTTGCTTGGGTATATTAGTTTATACATATGTAACATTCTTATTATTTTATTTAATTGGTGGAGTATTAACTTTGCCAGGAATTGCAGCTTTAGTAATTGGTGTTGGTATGGCAATAGATACATGTGTTATTAACTTTGCCAGAATTAAAGATGAACTAAAGAAGGGTAATTCACTAAAGGTTGCTTATAAAAAGGGAAATAAAAATTCTTTACTTACTATTATTGATTCAAATATTACAACATTTTTAGTTGCTTTAATATTATTCATATTTGGTGAGAGTAGTGTTAAAGGATTTGCTACGATGTTAATGTTAAGTATTTTTGTTACTTTTATAGTTATGCTATATTTTAATAGATATTTACTTAAGATTTTTGTTGAAACTGGTTTATTTGATTATAAATCAAATGTATTTATTGGATATAATGTAAAAAAAGAGAAAAAAGAAAAGTTTAAAAATTTGAATTTCATTAGTATTGGTAAAAAGTATGGAATATTCATTTCAATCTTTATTATTTTAGGAGTAGCTTCATTGTTTTTTAGAGGACTAAACTTAGGGTTAGACTTTAAAGGTGGAACTAGCATTAATGTAAAAGGGGATTCTGTTTTAATAAAAGAAGATTTGACAAGTGATATTTCAACTCTTGGCTATAATCTTGTAGAAATTGAAAGAGTGGATGACACTAATTATATTATGACTATAGATAATGTTTTAACAGCGGATGAAATTGCTAAAACAGAAAACTATTTTGATAATAAATATGAAGTTAATACAGATATTGGTGTTATATCCAATGTTGTTAAAAGAGATTTGATATTTAATGCGATAAGGGCTTTGATATTTGCTTCTATTGGTATAATAATTTATATTTCACTTAGATTCAAATTTAGTTATGCCGTTGGAGGTATTGTGGCTCTTATTCATGATGCTTTTATTATTATCGTATTATTTAGTATGATGCATTTGGAAGTGTCTGGAATATTTGTAGCCGCTATCTTATCTATCATAGGGTATTCAATAAACGATACTATTGTTACTTTTGATAGGATAAGAGAAAACATGAAAGATGTTAAAGAACCTCTTAAAAAGGATGATTTGATTAATGCGGTAAATACTTCTATAAGACAGACCTTAACAAGAAGTATAATTACTACTTTAACTACTTTAATACCAGTTACAGCTTTAATACTATTTGGTTCACATGAGATAATTAACTTTAATATTGCTTTATTAATTGGACTTATTTCAGGGACTTTATCATCTATATTAGTAGCTAGTCAATTATGGTATTACTTAGAAAAAAGGAATATTGGGAAACTACATTTAAAAAAATGGTATGAAGAAGATTAAAAGCTATAAAATATAGCTTTTTCTTTTTTCTCTTTATCTTGATTTAAAGCCTTATCAATGTTAAAATTATGTTAGATGTGAAAATGGGAAGTGAATTTATGAATCAGATTGAAACATACGAAGAATTAAGAGATAAATTAAAAGAGTATTTAAGTGAAGATGAATTAGATGTTGTAGGTAAGGCCTATATGTTTGCCTTTGAGAAACATTTTGGAAAAAAAAGGTTAACTGGTGATAATTACATAATTCATCCACTTAATGTAGCTTACATTTTATCTGATATAAAAGCTGATTATCAGACAATATGCGCAGCTTTAATGCATGATGTGTTGGAAGAGGATAAAACTATTATAGATCAACTTTCTAATAAATTTGGTGATGAAATCGCTAGATTGGTAGAAGGTGTTACTAAAATTAATAAATTAAGTTTTTCTGGCGATAGTGAATCTATAAAAGCTAACCATAGAAAGATATTGGTTGGCTTATCAGAGGATGTTAGAGTAATAATTATAAAGCTTGCAGATAGACTTCATAATATGAGGACTTTGTGGGCTCTACCTTTAGATAGACAAAGAGCAAAGGCAAAAGAAACTTTAGAAGTTTTAACTCCTATTGCTCATCGATTAGGTATGAGTAGTATTAAAAGTGAGCTAGAAGATTTGTCTTTAAGATATTATAAACCAGATGCTTACTTTTCAATAGTTGAAAAATTAAATCAAACTAAGGTTGAAAGAGAAGATCTTGTTGATGAGATGATAGAGCAAGTATCTATTATTTTAAATGAAAATGGAATTAAACATACAATTAAGGGTAGAGCTAAGGCAATATATAGTATTTATAATAAATTGAATAAAGGTAAAAAATTCAGTGACATTTATGATTTACTAGCTCTTAGAGTTTATGTTCAAAATGAAAGTGAATGCTATCAAGTATTAGGCTTGATTCATTCTAAATATAAACCTTTACCTAAAAGATTTAAAGACTATATAGCTATGCCTAAACCCAATATGTATCAAAGTCTTCATACAACAGTATTTGGTCCTGGCGGAAATTTGTTTGAAATTCAGATAAGGACTTATGAAATGGATGTTATTGCAGAAAATGGTATCGCATCTCATTGGTCTTATAAAGAAAATGGACGTGTTAATTTACAAAGTGCTATGGAGCAAAAATTACAATTTTTTAAGTCTTTAATGGATTTGAAGGATGCTAATGAAGAAGATGTTTCCAAAGGGAACGAAGAAGTTTTTAAGGATTCTATTTATGTGTTTACTCCAAAAGGAGACGTTGTAGAAATGCCTTTAGGAAGTACCCCAATTGACTTTGCTTATAAAGTTCATACTGAAGTAGGTGATAAAATGATAGGGGCTATTGTTAACGATAATATTGTGCCACTTGATTATAAGCTTAAAGATAATGATATAGTAAAAATTAATACTAACAAAAATAGTACCCCTTCTAAAGAATGGATTAATATTGCAAAAACAGCTCAGGCAAAAAGCAGAATAAAAGCTTTCTTCAGTAAAATTGATAAAAAAGACTATATTAAATTAGGTCAGGAAAATTTAAATAAAGAGCTTAGAAAAAGAAAAGAAAGTATTACTGATTTTTTAACTAATGAAAATATTATTAGAATAATCGAAGAATTTAAATATGATTCTTTAGAAGATATTTATTATAATATTGGCTCAAATAAGGTGCCTATTAATAGTATTATTAATTTTATTTTAAATGATAATATAACGAAAGAAGAATTAATTTTAAAGAAAACACAAAATAAAGACATTGTTTTACCAAATACTAAAAACGATATTATAGTAAGTGGTGTGGATGAAATTAAGGTTAATATTGCATCTTGCTGTAAGCCTGTTCCTGGGGATAAATTAGTAGGTTATATTACAAAAGGTAATGGGATATCTGCTCATAGAGTAACTTGTCCTAATATGATGAATAATGATGAGAGAACAATTGATATAAGCTGGAATGATTGTGTAACTAAAAAGTATCCTACTAATATATTAGTTCATACTTTGGAAAACAAGAATGTTTTGCTTGATATAATTGCTAAATCATCTAATACTGAAGTTACTATTCAAAGTACTAACTTTGTAAATACTAATGATAACTTTTTATATGAGGTTGTAGTTTTAGTAAAAGATACAACGGAGCTTACTAAGTTTATTAATGAAATTAAGACGATTCCTAATGTAATAGACGTTGAAAGGAGTATGAAGTGAGGGCTTTAGTTCAAAGAAGTCTAAATTCTAGTGTTAAAGTTGATGATAAAATTGTTGGTCAAATTAACAAAGGTTTAGTAGTGTTGGTGGGATTTACGGATACTGATTCTTCAAAGGAAATTGATTATATTATTGATAAAATAATAAATTTGCGGATTTTTGATGATGAAGATGGTATAATGAATAAAAGCGTACTTGATATTAATGGCTCTATACTAAGTATTTCACAGTTTACTTTATATGCTGATGCTTCTAAAGGAAGAAGACCAAGCTATGTTAAGGCTATGAAAAATGGTGATGCTAGTAAATTATATGATAAATTCAATGAAAAATTAAAAGAAAGAATTAATGTGGAAATGGGTGTTTTTGGTGCAGATATGAAGGTCAATATAATAAATGATGGCCCAGTCACAATAATGTTGGAGAGTAAGTAATATGATAAAAAATAAGTTAGACTATAAGTTAATCAATATTGCAATAATTGTGTTTATTGGATTTCTTTTATTGCAGACAAAGAATTTTTGGCTTGATATAGTAATTATGTTGATAAAAATTGTAATGCCTTTTGTACTTGCTTTTGCAATGGCATATGCTTTTTATCCATTTCTTAAGTATTTACAGAAAAAGAAGATTTCTAAAGGTTTTGGAGTTTTAATTATTGTATCAATTATTTTAGCTGTAATTGCTATTTTAGTTGGTATAATAACGCCACTTTTATTTAATCAATTATCTAGTTTATTTAATGATATTATTAATTTTATTAAAGATATTTCTGAAAATTATGATCTTAATTTAGGACCTTTGCAGGAAAGTTTATCATCTACTTTTAATGATATAATTGCTTCTTTTGGAAATTATGCTAAAGATGGTGCGATATCTATAATTAATCAATCATTAAGTGCTATATCAATTGCTGTTATTGCTTTCTCATCTGCTATCTATTTCCTTTTAGATATGGATAAAATTAGAGCTTATATAAGATTTTACACTTTAAAAAAATCTCATAAAGATTATGATTATTTAAAAGCAGTAGATAAAGAGATGAATAATTATTTAAGTGGATTTTTAAAAATAGTAATTATTTCTATGTTTGAGTATTATTTGGCCTTTTTAATTATAGGACATCCTAATGCTTTATTATTAGGTTTCTTAGCTGCTATAGGTAGTTTTATACCATATTTTGGTGGAATGCTAGTAAATGTTATCGCAGCTATTACAGCTTTTGTTATAAGCCCATTCTTATTTTTAAAAACAGTTATAGCTTTCTTTATTCTTTCAATGTTGGATAGTTATTTAATTGGACCAAAAGTATATGGCAAGACTAATAATGTACACCCTTTGATTGTAATTATGGCAGTATTTGCTGGTGGAATATTGTTTGGAGTTTGGGGAATAGTTATTTCACTTCCTGTTGCTCTAATAATTATAACAACTTACAAATTTTTTGAGGATGATATAATTAATCTATTAACAGATAAAAAAAAGTAAGAGAAATGAAGTGGTATATTAAAAGTAGACATATCAAAAAAAGATAGAGTCTACTTTTTTTAATGATAAAATAAACATAAGAGGAGGTTTTTTATGGCTATTATTAGAAGCGTTGAAGAAAAAAAAGAAATAT
>JAQUYH010000021.1 GCA_028691955.1 Bacilli bacterium
TAGAAGAAACTCTACCGAATTTATTTAATAATGACAAAAAAATACTAGAAATCAACTCAAAGACTGGACTTTACCCTCTTTATGTGGCATACTCTTTTTATCAGAATAGAAGAATAAATAAAGAACATAATAGAAGTAAAGAAGAAATAAGGGATTATTGGCAAGAAACATTAAAAGAAAATATATATGTGATTTGTAAAACTAAAATGGCTAAAACAATAACTAAAAGAACATTAGCAGGTTATAACAACTATGATGTAAATATTATAGACTATGAAGACATAGTAGATGTACTAAAGAATAAACCACAGCAGTTCATAGATAAAGCATTAAATGGAAAGACATGGGGAAACGAGGTTGATAAAATGAAGTTTGATTGTATTGTAGGTAATCCACCATATCAAGAAAATGACATGGGAATAAGAGAAGAGGGGGCTAGTATTAATTCTAGTGCAAGTCCGCTATATGATAAATTTACAGTAAATGCACAGAAAATCACGAATCAATATGTAAGTTTAATTATGCCTTCACGTTGGATGGCTGGTGGAAAAGGTCTTGATAATTTTAGAAGACAAATGTTAGAAGATACTAAAATAAAAAAATTATTTGATTATCCAAGTGACGGTCAGGTTTTTGAAAATGTTAGTATAAAAGGTGGAGTATGCTACTTCTTATGGGATAATAAATACAATGATAAATGCAAAATAACAATAAATAACAAAGATGGCATTGTAGTAAGTGATAGGTTCTTAAATGATGGCGAGAGTGGAGTATTCATCAGAGATAATGAACTTATATCTATAAATAAGAAAGTATGGAATAAAACTAAAGTAAATATTGAAAATAGTGTTGCTAGTATAATATCTTCACGTAAGCCTTATGGGTTAGCTACAGATACAATTATGCATCCAACAAAATATGGATTATCAAAAGTATATTCTACTAAAAAAGATGCTATAGGTAAAGGAATTAAAGAAGAAGAGATAATAGAACTTATAGGACTTTTAAAAAACACAAGAGTAATAAAATACGTAGATAAAGAAGAAATAAAAGTAGGTTTGGATACAATAGATAAATACAAAATATTTGTTCCAAAAGCATATGGATGTGGAGCAATTGGTGAAGTAATTCCTACACCGATTCTCGGTACACCGATTCAGATATGTACGGAAACATTTTTAAGATATGGATGTTTTGATAAAAAAGAAGATGCAGAAAGTGCACTTAAATATTTGAAAACAAAATTTTTTAGATGCTTAGTTGGAATAAATAAGTTAACACAAGATTCTCCGAATCGTGTATATAAAAATGTACCAATACAAGATTTTACTAATAATAGTAATATAGATTGGACAAAATCAATAACTGAAATAGATAAGCAGTTATATGAAAAATACAAATTAAATGAAGCAGAGATAGAGTTCATAGAAACAAGAATTAAGGAGATGAAATAGTTGTAGGGGGAACTAAAATATGGCAAAAAAATTAATATATATGACAAACACAAGTGCAAAAAAATATTTTTTGACATCTGAAAATTATTTTAATTTAGAGATGCCACCATATTTTAACTTTCAACCTATTTTAGACTGGAGTGATAATTGTTTAAATATTAAAACAAGTTTAAGTAGTTTATATAATAGAGACAAAACAAAAACTCCTGAAAAGTTAGATGATGTAAACTATAAATTTGAGTGTAATAAAGATGGTAAATATGCATGGCGACCATTTCAAATTATACATCCATTGATGTATGTAGATTTAGTTAACACAATAACAGAATCTAAAAATTGGATTTTTATAAAGAAAAGATTTAAAGAATTTAAAAGCAATCAAAAACATATTATTTGTTGCAGTGATTTAATAGAGTCTAAAAGTAAAACAAAAAATAAAAGTGCGATGATTATTAAATGGTGGAGTGAGTTTGAACAGCAATCCATAAATTCTGCATTAGACTATAAACATATAACTAGAACAGATATAACAGATTGTTACGGAAGTATATATACACATTCTATTGCATGGGCATTGCATGGTAAAGAAGAAGTTAAGAAAAAAATGTACACAGACAACTCATTTAAAAATTGGATTGGGAATAAAATAGATAAGTCCATTCAAAAAATGCAACACAATCAGACAAATGGAATACCACAAGGTAGTAATTTAATGGATTTTATAGCTGAAATTGTATTGGGATATGCGGATTTATTGTTATATAATGAATTAAAAGAATTAGGTGTAGAAGATTATAAAATTTTAAGATATAGAGATGATTATAGAATATTTACTAATAATTCACAAATAGCAGAACAAATATTGGGTATTTTAACACGTACTCTTTTAGAGCTATCTTTGAAATTAAATAGTTCAAAAACTTTTTTGAGTGAAGATGTTATAACAGATTCAATAAAAGAAGATAAAATATATTGGATGCAAAGAAAAAATGATATAATAGATTTGAATTTGCAAGAAAAAATCTTAATAATAAGAGAATTAAGCAAAAAATATCCTAACAGTGGAAGTTTAATAAAAGCATTAACTTTATTATATAAAAATGACTTTGGTAAGCTAAATAAAATACCAAATAATTCAATGCAAATAATAAGTATAGTTGTAGATATAATGTATTCAAATCCAAGAAGTTATCCGATATGCTCAGCTATATTAAGTAAGGTACTCGAGAAAAAAGGAAATATTAATGATATAATACAAAGAGTATCTAATAAAATGGCTACTATATCTAACACGGATTATTTTGAAGTTTGGTTTCAAAGAATGTGCATTCCAAAAAAAGTTTTATTTATAGATTGTTGGAAGTCTAAACTCTTTGAAAAAGTAAATAATCCAAGAGGAATAAATATATGGAATTCAGATTGGTTAAATATAGTTTTTGACGAAAGCAGTATAATTGATATAGATATAATTGATAACTTACCAACTGTAATTTTAGAGGATGAATTTGATATATTTAATAATTATGCGGACTAATAGGAATGAAAAGTATTGTATAAAACGATGATTAAAGTAGAAAAAAGTAATACACAAAAATATAAATAAAGGAGATAAAATTATGCCATTATTTAAAATGAATGAAAAAGGTAAAGCTAGTAAGCTAAATATGATAAAATATAATTCTGAAAGAGAATTACAAAATGTATTTCAAAATAATTTAGAAGAATTATTAGGAGTTAAGTTTATAGCAACAGAATTTGCTACAGGAGAAGTTCATGGCGGAAGAATAGATACTATTGGAATAGATCAAGAAAATAATCCTGTTATAATTGAATATAAACTATCACAAAATGATAATGTATTAAACCAGGGATTGTATTATATGGACTGGTTGTATGATCACAAAGGAGATTTTGAATCTGCTGTGAAGAATAAATTAGGAAATGAACAAAATATTGAATGGGACAATCCTAAATTGATAATAATAGCTCAAGAATATAGTAAATTCGATAAACATGCTGTTAATAGGGTAAGTGAAAGTGTATATTTATATAAATATCACAGGTATGAAGATAATTCTATTTATTTGGAAAATATAAATACGATAAGTGGAGAAGATAAGAAAGAAGTAGCAAAGGAAAAGAAAGAATATAATATAAATAGAGAGGAATATTCTTTAGATAAATTATATTCAAAAACTACAGATAAACTTATAGAGTTACATAAGGAATTGAGAGAGAAAATACTTAATATAAATGAACAAATAGAAGAAAGAGCTGTTAAACACTATGTTGGGTATAGAACAACTAAACAATTTTGTATGATTATTTTTGATAAAAGTAAAATAAATATATACTTGTCTCCAGTAGAAAAATGGAATGATCCAAAAAATAAAGTTCAAGATGTTCCTGAAAGTTATAGATTCACGTTAAATAAGAGAATTAGTATATCAAGTATAGATGAAGTTGAATATGCTATAGATATAATTAAGCAAAGTTATGAAGAGACATTATAGTAAATTTATAAGAAAAGAATTTTTATAAATTTACAAGTTTCGACAAATAGTTTACATAACTCGTAGTATAATATATTATACGGGGAGTGATAATAATGTCAAATTTAGAAAAAGAACAAAAGAAACTTGATTATATGATAGAAACAGATGCAAGCTATGATGAAGTATTAAAACAGAGTCAGTTGTTGGACAAGTATATATCTATAGAAATGTTTAAACAGTTTAAAAATATGAGATTAGAAGAAATAGATAAAGAAATAAAAAGTAGGTGGTTTTGTGGAACAATTATTAATAGAGATGGAAAAATTAAATGTTATGATAGAAAAAAAGGAAGCATACTATAAGTTGGAAGAACAAAGTAAAATTGTTGATAGATGTGTGCTTAAAATTTTACCTGAATATTTTAGCAAAAAAAAGGAAGACTCAAAAAAAAATAAGTATAAGGATGAAGAGCAAGATGATAGTGAAGAAAATTTAGCAAAAAGACTTGTAGGTACTGCAAAGCTAATAGAAATGTACAAACCTTTATTTAATAGCAGAAATATAACACTTGCTATAAATACACAAAACTTACCTTATATGCAACTAGGAAGAAAAAGATATTTTGAGTTGGCTAAAATTGAAAAATGGATAGAAGAACAAGAAATGTTAAAAGAAAAGTCAA
>JAQUYH010000004.1:0-54975 GCA_028691955.1 Bacilli bacterium
TGATGAATATATAAAAGCTGAAACATTAGCTTTAAATATTATTAAAAAAGAAGATTTACAAGAAGAAACAGATATTAACGGACATATTGCTCACTTCGATGTAGTAAAAAAATAACTATTAGAAAAAACTAATAGTTTTTTTAATGATTATCTATAAATTGCATTTATTAAATATAAAAGATATAATGAAATTAGAAGGGTGGGATTATTTATGGCAGAATTTGGTAATTCTTTTTCATTGCTAGCAAAAGAAAAAAAGTTGACAGATAGTGAATTAGTCAGAGCTATTAGATTTATGATAGCAGCAGAATATGAAGCAGTTCAGTTATATATGCAACTTGCAGAGTCTACTACAAATAAGTTAGCGGTTGATGTGTTAAAAGAAATAGCCAATGAAGAACGTGTTCATGCAGGAGAGTTTTTAAAATTATTATATGAATTAGAACCAGAAGAAAAAAAACTTTATGCACAAGGAGCAAAAGAAGTAGAAGAAATAATTGAAGAACTATAATTAAATAAGGAGAATAAATGAAAAAGATTTTAATATTTTTCACGCTTATATTAATTACAGGATGTGGACAAGGCGAAGAGGCAACAAACGTAGATAATATTATAGAAGATTTAACATCATCACAAGTTTCAATAGGCGTTAATTTAGATGATTTAGGAAATATTATTAATGGCCAATATTACTTTGATTCAGGAGATAGTATTTATTATTCATCATTTGATGAAGATGGAAGTGCTCATATATACATGAGCAATAATAATCAAACAAGTATTATATTTAATGGTTTTGGGTGGTCATTTTCAATGAAAGATGGATATATATATTTTTCAGGAAACGAAGGTTCTACTATAGATGGAACATATAATTTGTTTAAGATGAAAGCAGATGGAAGTTCATACGAAAAAATAAATGATGGATTTTGCTTTAATATGAATTTCTACAATGATTGGTTATATTATGTTAAAAGAAATTCATCCCTTACGTACTCGCTATATAGATCAGATTTAGATGGTAACAATGAAGAACAAGTAATAAGTACAGGAAGCTATATGGGAATTGTTTATGATGACGTTTTATATTATTTGGGAGATAACTCTATTTATAAAGCAAATCCAGATGGTACAAATGCTGAACTTATATTAACTTCAGTAACGCAGTTTATAATAGGTGAAGGAACGATAATTTATATCGATGGCAGTAATAATATTAAAATAAGTGATATAAATGGAGAGAATATAAAAACGATAAGATATAGCGGTGGAGATACAATTGCTAGAATAAATTCTTATAAAAGTAATGTTTTCTATGTTATAGCAGACTCTTCAACTAGCTCAGATGGTTACTCACATGCTTACACTTTATACAGCATTGATTTTAATGGAAAAAACCAAAAAGAGATTTATGAAGGAATTTCTTATGGCTACTATATTAATATAGTAAATGACAAAGTTTACGCTTTAGACTATAGTCAAGGAACATCAGGAAGTTTTGAAGCCATTACAAGTGTAATGAATTTAGATGGAACAGAATTAGAACTATTACCTAGATAAAATATATTATATGGAGGAAAATATGAATTGTGAATTAGCTCTTTTATTATCAAAGAAAAGTGGATTTCTAAAAAGAGAAAGTAGTATTGTAACATTTTTTAAAGATGAAGTATTAGTAACGGTTATTACAAAATCAAAACAGAAAGAATTATTTAAGCAAAAAAAAGAAGATATTAAAAATTCTGGTGGTGGATTTATAAAACAAACATTTGCTATGACTAATGTATTACCTGAATATATGGCAAAAATAAAATTAATGAATAAAGAAGATATCAAAAAAGAAAATACAACATCAATTTTAAAAAGCAAAATAGAAAAAATAAAATTCACTCCAGCAAGTAGAAGTGTGGACTATGATAATGGAGGTTCTTCTCAAACACAAGGGAAATTAATTTTATATGTTAATAAAGAAAAAATTAAATTTACTCATCCATATGAAGACAACACTAAAGAGATAAGAACTTATATTAATAATTATTTAAACTATTAGAAAAACTAATAGTTTTTTTATGATATAATTGTTTTGGAGGTAATTATGAAAAAAGAGAAGTCTTGTGGAACTATCGTTATAAAAGATAGCCAAATATTAATTATCAAAAGCAAAAGTGGTTTATATGGGTTTCCCAAAGGACATATTGAAAAAGGAGAAACAGAAAAAGAAACAGCAATAAGAGAAACCAAAGAAGAAACTAATATCGATGTTAAAATAATAGGAAATTACCGCTTCAGCTTATCATATACGGTAAACGGGAATATAAATAAAGAAGTAATTTATTTTATTGCAAAACCAATTAATAATATAGAAGTAAAAGCTCAAGAAAGTGAAGTGGAATTAGTTGATTGGATTGATATCAATAAGGTTAACTCATTATTGGAATTCGACAATATAAAAGAAGTATGGAGACAAGTTTATAATATTTTAGAAAATAGAGGTGTGTAAATGAATAAATCTAAAAATATAATAAATAAAGAAGTAAATGAATTCAAAGCCTTTATTACAAGAGGAAATGTAATAGATTTAACTGTTGGTGTTATTATAGGTGGCGCTTTTGGCAAAATAGTAACATCGCTAGTTAATGATATATTAATGCCTTTAATAGGAATAATATTAGGCGGCCTAGATTTTACTAGTTTGTCAATTACAATAAAAGACGCTAATATTATGTATGGATCATTTATTCAACAGATTATAGATTTTCTAATTATATCTTTATGTATTTTTGTCTTTATTAAGATTATTAATAGATTTAAAAGAAAAGAAATAGTTAAAGAAGAAAAAAAAGAATTACCAGAAGAAGTAAAATTATTAACTGAGATTAGAGACCTATTAAAAAAGAATTAGCTATTATATATATAACTATTTTTAATTTAATAAAGGTATGTTATAATATAATTAAATAAAAGTAGGGATTGATGATATGAAAAAAGGATTTACTTTAATAGAACTTTTAGCAGTAATTGTAATATTAGCAATAATAGCGGTTATTGCAACTCCAATAATATTAAACGTAATAGAGGATACTAAAGCAAAAGCCTATGATATAGAATCATCTAATATAGAAAAAGCAGCCGAATATTATTTAACAGATAAACTTAGAATAGAAAATATTCCAGAGTATACAGAATATTACATAAAAGTAAGTGATTTAAGTAGCTATTTAAACCCTATAACAGATGATATAAAAGATAATTATGTTGTAGTTAAAAAAAGTGGTAATAGTATAAGTTATTATTATACTGGAAGAGATAATAATCCATATACTTATTCAGATAATAAAACATTAAAAGAAATTATAGAAGATAATATAGGTTCTAATATAGCAAACAATGTTGTAGTAAATGGAACTACTGTTAATAAAGTAATAGGAACAAAAGCCGAAAAGAAGACTATTAAAAACTGGGTATACTATTCAGGACAGTTATGGCAAGTATTAGAAACAACAGATAATTATGTAAAACTAATTGCAACAAACTCTGTAACAAGTATAGCTTATGGTGAGACTTCTGAATGGAGTACATCATGGTTAAGAAAATGGTTAAACGAAATAGACAGTGAATCAAGTGAAGATGGGGTATACTATCATAATTTAAGTAGAGTAGATTTATTATTAGATGGACGTTTTTGTCTAGATGAGCCAACAAATGTAGTTGAAGAAGCATTTACTATAAGTACTGAAACAAGAGACAAAGTTACATCATTTACGCCAATTAGTACTTGTTCAAGCGTTTCTTCTGATAAAATAGGTTTAATGACCTTTGAAGACTATGTATATGCCTTAAATGGAACAGATGGTATAACAGGAGCTTTAGGAGGATCATTCATTGATGAAGATGAGATAGAATGGACAATGACTAAATATACAGTGGGTGGAGTAACCAATAAAACATGGCACACTTATTATTTAGAACCATCACATATTGAACATAACTGGAGGGGCACAACTGATTACGGAAAAGGGGTAAGACCGGTAATCTATTTGTCAAATGACTTATTAGTAGAAGATAATAATGCTGAAAATTATGGAGAAATTTCAAATCCATATAAACTAGTAGGAGAACAAACTTCAAAAGATAATGATTTATTAAATACTGTGACAATAGGAAGTTATGTATATATAAGTGAAGAAAACAACCCTAACACAACAACAATGGAAACAGTAACAGACAATATTAGTTATACTTATGATAAGACTAAAGTAAGATATAGAGTAATAGGAATAAATGCTGATGGAAGTATAAAGCTGCAAAGAGCAGACATACTAAGAAATTTATCAACATCTATAGCTATAAACTCAAATACATATATACCGTTTTATTACTATAACAATGGAGAAAACTCAACAAGTTGTATGTACGTATCATCAACAAATACATATTATACAGGAGGATGCGTAAATAACAATTATTTTAAGCCTACTGATGGAAGTGGGGCCTATGCGTATACTGAAAGTGAAAATATAGGATATTTCTTAAATAATACAATTAATGGATACTATACATGGCTCTCTGATGATGTAAAAGCAAACTTAGTAAATTATAATTGGAATTTAAATGTAAGCTCCAGTGGAACAGATTATACCAAAAGTCTCTTTAATATTGACACAAGTGGAATATATCCATCTAGAATAAGTGATGGGATAGTTTCAGCTTATGTAGGATTACCTTCATGGGGAGACATGTTTGCAGCAAATGATATAAATATAACTTATTGGTTAATAAATCGGTGGTTAGATTCATCATCTCTGGTATCAAAAATTAGTAACTATGGATATGCTAATAGTAATTATGCGCCTTACGTATTTTATGGTGCCCGTCCAGTTATAATTCTTACATCTGACACTCACATAACAACCGGGGAAGGAACATCAAATAATCCATATATATTAAGTTTTTGAATTACATTAAAAAAGAATTGATTTAATTATCAATTCTTTTATTCATTATTAATTAAAATTGTATAAATAGAGTTTCCTCTATATTTACCATCTAAAAAGTCTTCTTCATCATCATAAGTAAAAGCAGATAATGTAATAGGTGAAACAACTTCTTCAATGTGTTCACCAGCGAATAATTTTATACTAGTAAATAGTGTATCATCAGTTACTTCACCAGAATTAACATGACTATACCATGAGCCTCTTGCTTGATTAGCATCATCATATAAATATAAATATAAATATGGGCAAAAATCTTCCATCTCATCAGGAGATAAAACAACCTCACCTCTATAAGAACCATCTGTTAAATAAAAACCAATATAATAGCCAATTTTATAGTCCTCGATATCAGAGTAATTAGCATAATACTTTTGCCAAATGTCTTGATAATAATAACCGCCAATATAAGGATCGTTAGTATAAGCAACAGTAAAGACATTAATATCTGTCATTGTATGCCAAGCGCTTGTAAATCGAGTTAACAAATTCATGTCTCCATTTTGATATATTCCAACGGTAATAGGATTATCATCAACATAAATAGGTTTTTCAATAACAGGCTCTTCTTCTATTATTTCTTCGGCTTTATTAACACATTCACTATTATTTATAAAACTACAACCAGATATTAAAAGTAAAATCATAAAAACATATATTTTCTTCATTAAACTCACCAAAAATATTATATAATATTTGAAAACAAAAAGAAATATAGTATAATTAAAAAAGGTGATAATATGATACAAGTAGATTCTAGAAGAATAAAACAAGGTGATACTTTTGTTGCTTTAAGAGGCATATCAAGTGATGGACATAGTTATATAGAAACAGCCATAAAAAATGGGGCCATAAAAGTAATAGCTGAAGAAGGAAGCTATAGTGTTGAAACATTAATTGTTAAAGACACTAGAGAGTATTTAACAGCTTACTTAAAAGAAACATATAAAGATATGTTAAATGATATGACAATAATAGGTGTTACTGGGACAAATGGAAAAACAACAACAGCTTATTTAATATACCAAGCTTTAAACTTATTAGGAAGAAAATGCTCATACATTGGAACAAATGGATACTTTATAGGTGGTGAAAAAATAGAACTACCTAGTTTACCTAATACAACACCAGACATATTAGAACAATACCAAATGTATGAAGAAAGCTACAATAAAGGATACAAATACGTTGTCCTAGAAGCTAGCAGTCAAGCTATAAGCTATGGAAGAATAGAAGGTATAAAATTTGACTATGCTATTTTTACTAATTTATCAGAAGAGCATTTAAATTATCATAAAACTATGGAAAACTATTACTTAGCTAAAAGAAAACTATTCGAGCAATTAACAGGAACAGCTATTATTAATTTTGATGATGATTATAAAGACAAATTTACTTTAGAAAAAAATAGTAATTTCTTTTATGGTTTTAATGGAGGAGATATAAAAGTAGAAGATTTTATAACGCAAAAAGAAAACACTACTTTTACATACACTTATTTAAACAACCAATATAAAGTAAATTCTAATTTGATTGGTAAATATAATATTTATAATATGTTAGCTACGATTGCATTACTAATTAATTTAAAAATCGATATAAATGATATAAATAAAACAATATCCGAAATAGCATCACCCGAAGGTAGAATGGAAAAAATTATATATAATAACAACACTATTATTATTGATTATGCTCATACACCAGCATCTATTCAAAGCTTAATAGATACTGTTAATCTAATAAAACACAATAATACTTATGTAGTATTTGGTTGTGCGGGAGAGCGCGATAGAAGTTTAAGAAGTGTTATGGCTAATATTATTATGAAAAATGCTACTAAACTAATAATAACAAGTGATGATCCACATGAAGAAGAATTAGCTCAGATAGTAAATGATATGTTAGAAAAAAAAGTAACCAATAATTATGAAATTTGCTTAGATAGAAGTCTAGCTATTAAAAAAGGTATCAGCTTATTAAATCAAAATGATTTGTTATTAATATTAGGAAAAGGCCATGAAAAACACATGATAATTGGTAAAGAGAAAATACCTTTTAGTGATAAAGAAGAAGTAAATAAATATATTGAAAAAGAAAACAATAGCAATTAAACTATTGTTTTTCTATTATATTTCTAATTTTTTCAGTATTTTTAAAACTTAATTTAGCGATCTCTTTTAATTTATCAAAACCATATTTTTTAACTATATTAGCTCCGACCTCATCAACTAAAGTTCCAGCTCCCTTAGGAATAATTATCCCTAAACTATTACCCAACTTTTCAAACTCCTTAATAAAAATATATCTACTAATAATAGAAGCACAAGCCACACTTAAAGACTTATCTTCACCTTTAGTTAAAAAAGTAATACCACGAACAACATCATTACTTCCTTTTAAATAATTGTAGTAAACAAAAGGTTTAGCAAATTCATCAACTATTATATAGTCATATGGTAAATTCTTTTTAACCAAATTTCCTAAAACATTATTGTGTAAAACCGCTTTTAACTTATTCATATTATTTTCTGCAGAATATCTTTCATTATATTCTTTATTAGAAAGTATACTACTACTATAAGTAATTCTTTCAATAACTTTAGGAACAATCTCTTTTATTTTATCATCCGTTAATTTTTTGGAATCTTTAACACCTAATTTTTCTAAAAAAGCAATATCTTCTTTTTTAACATAAGCACTAGTTACAACAATGGGTCCAAAATAATCACCAGTTCCCACTTCATCACTTCCGATACTAGTAGCATTATATATTTTAGGATCTACTTTAACTTCTTTTTTATCCTTTTTATCTTTATTTTCACTATTAGTCATTTCTAGCTTTTTATTTGGATTTAAATGTCTTTCCGTTTCTTTCCACATATTAGCATCTATATCCGCACTAACGCCTTGAAAAACAGCTTTACCTGATTCATATAAAGTAACTACTGTATCTTCTTCATCAGCCTGAAAAACAGCATAAGCTGGCGTTTTAATTCTTTTTTTATCTTCAAAATGTTCAATCATTTTTTCTTTAGTATTATCGCTTACTTTTAAAGTTATCGTCATTTTTTCAACTCCTAAAAATATTTTAACATATTTTAATATTTATTGTAATATGATATAATCTAATTATAGATAAAAGAGGTGATTTAATGAATATAATAGACGTTGGTATTATTTTACTATTAGGATTAGGGGCTGTTTTAGGATTTAAAAGAGGGTTTACAAGGCAAGTAGCCCAGGGGCTTGGTTTTATTGCTGTTATTATAATAGCTTTCATTTTAAAAAATCCATTGTCAGAACTAATGTATCAAAACCTACCATTCTTTGATTTTGGTGGCATACTAAAAGGCGTTACTATTGTTAATATATTACTATATGAAGTAATAGCTTTTCTAATAGTTTTAGCTTTAGCTTCAATATTATTAAAACTAGTTATTTTTGCAACATCTGTTTTTGAAAAAATACTAAATATGACTATCATTTTAGGAATACCTTCAAAAATACTTGGAGCAGTAGCTGGTGTATTAGAATACTATGTAATAGTTTTCATGATTTTATTTGTGATAAGTTTGCCAATGTTTAATTACGATTTTATCAATGGATCAAAATATAAAGACACTATATTAAATAATACGCCAATATTAACTAATATTTCACAAGATACAATTAATGTATATAATGAATTTAGTGATTTAAAAGATAAATATCAAGACAGCACTAGTTCAACAGAATTTAACAAAGAAGCTATAGAATTATTCTTGAAATATAAAGTAATTAGTGTTGAATCAGTTGAAAAATTAGCTGAAAAAGGAAAATTAAATATTGATAATATGGATAGTATTTTAGAACAATATAGGGAGGAATAACATGAGCATAGTACATATAAATGAAAATGAATTTAATGAAAAAATAAAATCCGATTTAATTTTAGTAGACTTTTATGCCGATTGGTGTGGACCTTGCAAAATGTTAGGTCCGGTTTTAGAACAAATAGATACAGTTGAAATAGTAAAAGTAAATGTTGATGAAAATCAGAATTTAGCTAGAAATTTAGGAATAATGAGTATTCCTACATTAATGATTTATAATAAGGGAGTTCAAAAAGCTACTAGATTAGGCTTTGCCCCAAAAGATGAACTATTAAAGTGGATTGAAGAAAATAAATAAAACCCTTGCAATATAAAATAAAATAGTGTATACTTAACAAGTACTTATTTCTTGGTTTAAAGGGAAATCTCCTTCTTTATACTAGGATATAAGCAAATTATTTTGAAAGGAGAAAACATATGGCATTAACAAAAGAAGTTAAAGCAGATATTGTTAAAGAGTTTGCAAAAGACGAAAAAAACACTGGTTCAATCGAAGTTCAAATAGCTTTATTAACAAAGAAAATCAATACTTTAACAGAACATATGAAAGAACACAAACATGATTTCCATTCTAGAAGAGGTCTTGAAAAAATGGTTGGTAAAAGAAAAAGTTTACTAAAATATTTATTAGAAAAAGATGTAACTAGATATAGAAATGTAATAAAGAGTTTAGGTTTAAGAAAATAGTAGGCACTTCTTTTTAGTGTCTTTTATTTTGGAAAGGAATAAATTATGAAAAAAATATTTAACTTAGATTTTAGAGGAAAACAATTATCAGTAGAAGTAGGAGAATTAGCTAAACAAGCAGATGGAGCAGTATTAGTAAGATATGGAGATACTGTCGTCTTATCAACCGTAGTTGTAAAAAAAGAAGCTAATCTTTTATCAGACTTCTTTCCATTAATGGTTATTTACAATGAAAAATTATATTCAGTAGGAAAAATTCCAGGTGGATTTATTAAAAGAGAAGGTAGACCAACAGAAGAGGCTACTTTAGCTGCTCGTATGATTGATAGACCAATGAGACCAATGTTTAAAGATGGATTCAAAAATGAAGTACAAATTGTTAATACTGTTTTATCAGTAGATACAGATAATTCACCAGAACTATCTGCAATGTTTGGTTCATCTTTAGCAACATCAATATCTAAAATACCTTTTGATGGCCCAATAGCAGGAGTAAAAGTAGGATGTATTAATGATGAATTTATTATTAATCCAACTCCTAGTGAATTAGAAAATTCTATTTTAGAATTAACTGTAGCTGGTAGTAAAGAAGCTATCAATATGGTTGAAGCTGGTTCTAAAGAAGTTTCAGAAGAGTTAATGCTTAAAGCATTAATGTTTGGACATGAAGCTATAAAAGAATTAGTTAAATTTCAAGAAGATATTATGGCAGAAGTAGGCCAAGAAAAAATGGCTTATGAAACTCTTGATATAACTACTGAATTTAAAGAAGAAATAAGACAAATGTCTGAAGATAAATTTAATAGCGCTATGCGTATTAAAGGTAAATTAGAAAAATATGAAGCAATTGATGCTGTTAAAGAAGAAGTAATTAATAAATATACTACTGAGTTTGAAAATAAATTAAAAGAAAAAGAATTAGTAGAATTAATAACTAAAGTAAAAGTTGTATTAGAAGAAATCGAATATGATATTTTTAGAGAAATAGTTGTTAATGAAAAATTAAGAGCTGATGGTAGAGGTATGAAAGAAATTAGACCACTATCAACTGATATTGATTTACTTCCAAGAACTCATGGTTCAGCTTTATTTACTAGAGGTGAAACTCAAGCTTTAGCTGTAACTACTCTAGGAGCTTTAGGTGAACATCAAATATTAGATGGCTTATCTTTAGAAGCAGAAAAAAGATTCATGCTACACTATAACTTCCCAGCTTTCTCAGTAGGAGAAACAGGAAGATATGGCGCTCCAGGAAGAAGAGAAATTGGTCATGGAGCTTTAGGAGAAAGAGCTTTACTACAAGTAATGCCTTCTGAAGATATATTCCCATATACTGTAAGAGTAGTATCTGAAATATTAGAAAGTAATGGTTCATCAAGCCAAGCTTCTATATGTGCTGGTTGTATGAGTTTAATGGCGGCTGGTGTTCCTATAAAGGCACCTGTAGCAGGTATAGCAATGGGTTTAATTACTAAAGGTGATAACTATACTATTTTAACTGATATTCAAGGTATGGAAGATCATTTAGGCGATATGGACTTTAAAGTAGCAGGAACTAAAAATGGAATATGTGCTTTACAAATGGATATTAAGATAAAAGGAATAACAGAAAATATTTTAAAGGAAGCTTTAGCGCAAGCAAAAGAGGCTAGACTTGAAATATTAGATGTTATTACTAAGCAAATAGCTGAACCTCGTAAAGAAGTAAGCAAGTATGCTCCAAAAACAATGACATTTATGATTAATCCAGCTCGTATTAAAGAAGTTATTGGTAAAGGCGGAGAGATGATTACTAAGATTATTTTAGAAGCATCTAATGTTAATGCTGTAACTGATATTAATGCAGTTAAGGTTGATTTAGAAGATGATGGTAGAGTAATTATTTATCATTCTGATAGAGATGTTATTGAAAGAACTGCTGAAATGATTAAAAATATTGTAAGAGAAGCAGAAGTTGGTAAAATTTATACAGGTAAAGTTGTTAAAGTAGAAGACTTTGGATGCTTTGTTGAATTATGGCCAGGATGTGAAGGATTGGTTCATGTATCTCATTTAGCTAATGAAAGGGTAGAACACCCAAGTGATATGGTTAAAGTGGGAGATGAAATGATTGTTAAATCATTAGGTGTAGATAAAAAAGGAAGACTTAATTTATCTAGAAAAGAAGCTTTACAATAAGTATTAAGAACTATTTAAGTAAAATTAAATAGTTTTTTTATTTTCATTAAACTAACTCTTGATTAATTAGTAAATATTTATTATAATTAACTTAAAGATAAAAGTAGTAGAAATAGAAAGAAGGATATATGAAAAAAGGATTTACTTTAATTGAACTACTAGCAGTAATAGTAATATTAGCAATAATAGCAGTTATTTCAACACCAATAATAATAGGAGTTATTGATAATGCAAAGAGGTCATCTTATTTAGATAGTGCCCATGGAATACTAGATGCAGCAAATAAGATGATTATGAGTGCTGAATTAAATGGTACTTTAGCTAATAATTATCAAATAGATTTAACTACTAGTACATTAAACTATAGTGGGAAGAAACCAACTAGTGGAACACTTCTAATAGATAGAATACAGAATGTAAGTTTCACATTAAAGTATGATACATATTGTATAGAAAAGAAGTTTGATGAAAGTGTACCAACTATTAAAGATAAAACAGATTGTACAATAGATAGTAGTGAAGTAACATCATCATTACTTTATAAAGAAAGAATATTAAATGGAACAGATCCAATAATAAGTGGAGATTTAATACCAGTAATAATATCAAGTGATGGAAGTGTAAAGAAGTCAAGCGTAAATGATAATTACTATTCTTATAGTGATAAAAAGTGGGCTAATGCTGTAATATTATTAGATAAGGGTATTAGTTATGCAGTAGGAGATACTATACCAGAAGCTAATATAGAATCATATTTTGTATGGATACCAAGATATAGATATCAACTATTTAATACAAGTAATACAGCAAGTACTGGTTATTTAAGTAAAGAACAAACAATCAATATCGTGTTTGAAAATAAGAATACTATAGCTTCAACTGGAACTATAGATGGAGCATGGTTAACGCATCCAGCATTCACCTCATTTAATAGTAATGGAATGTGGGTAGGAAAGTATGAAACAGGTTATAAAGGAGCCACTAGTACAGCAACAGCTCAAGTAGATAGCTCAGATTCGACAAAAGTAATAGTAAAACCAAATACATATAGTTGGAGAAGTATAACAGTAAATAATGCTTATTTAGCAAGTTATAATTATAATCGAACATTAGACTCCCATATGATGAAGAATACTGAGTGGGGAGCAGTGGCTTATTTATCATATAGTGCATATGGGATAAATGGAAATATTAGAATAAATAATAATTCAAGTTATTTAACAGGGTATGCTAAAACAGAAGAGCCAACATGTGGTTACACAAGTCCTATGTCAACATGTAATGCTTGGGGAACAGCATCAAATTTAACTCAGCCTTATAATACAGAAACAGGCTATTTAGCTTCAACTACGGGAAACATTAGCGGAGTTTATGATATGAGCGGTGGTGCTTGGGAGTTTGTAGCTGGTTTATTATTTAATGTCGATACACCATATTATGGAAGCTCTGGAATGTCGTCTTTACCAGCAAGCAAATACTATGATAAATATACAGTTAGTAATTATTCAGGTAGGCTATTAGGAGATGCGACGGGAGAGATGGGACCATTTGGAACATGGAGTTTTGCTGGTGTTGCTTATAGCGATGGAGTAACACCAACAAGTGGAAGTAGAACAATAAGTTCTTGGAATCAAGATGATGCATATTTTATTACTTCTGGCTATCCGTGGTTCGTCCGCGGCGGCAACTACTACTACGGTTCTGGCGCTGGTGTCTTCGTCTTCGGCAGCGGCGCTGGTGGCGTTGTCAGCAGCTTCTCGTTCCGCCTCGTTCTTGCGCCTTAGATGACTTTAGTCATCTTGCCCTTTGCCCTTAAGAATAACAAAATAAGAATAATTACAATAAATGAGAATACAATATGATAAGGGCAATATCTTGCCGACTTTTGCCTTTGCGATTAGCAAAAGGCGGCAGGGTAGATTAAAAAATATGGCATTATATAATATATAGTGTAGGGATTAAATCGATTTTGACTTTTCTCTTTTTGCTCTTTAGCTCAAGCAATCCGTGGTTCATCCGCGGCGGCAACTACAACAACGGTTCTAACACTGGTGTCTTCAACTTCAACAACAACACTGGTGGCGTTAACAGCAACAACTCGTTCCGCCTCGTTCTTACGCCTAGACTACTATATAAAAACAAAAGTTTCATTGAAATATTGTAATTCAAGGATTACAATTAGGATGCTTATTGTAGAGATTTAATTCCTTTTATACGAAAGTATAAAAAACACATAAATTATTAATATATAGTTAGTAGCAAAATGGCGAAAGGTATATATTAAGGAAAGTAGTACAAAAATATTATGTACTACTTTTTTATTTTGATTTTTTTCAAAAAATAAAATGTAAGGAGTTTATTTATGAGTAAAATATATGATAAATATAAAGAATTAAAAAAGAAAGATAGTAACAAACTATACTTAATAAAATGTGGTAAATTCTATATCTTTGTTGATAAAGACTGTGACTATATTAATAATTACATTGTTTTAAAGAAAGTATTGTTAACAAAAGATGTCTACAAATGTGGTTTCCCAGTTGAAAAGGTAGAAGATTATTTAAAAGTGTTTAAAAATCAAGGCATAGATATTGAAGTTGTAGCTAACTTAGATTTAGTAGAAAAAAATAAAACAGACATTAATCAATACATAAAAAATATTGATATAGATAATTTAACACCCAAACAAGCTTTAGATATACTATATGAAATAAGGGGTATTGTAAATGAATGAAGTAGAAGAGCTAATAATTTATAAACAATATGTTGAATTAATATGTTATACAGAATTAGTTACTGACAAATTTCCTAAAAAAGAAAAGCTTGCTTTAGTTTCAACTATAAAATCTAATACTTATGAAGGCTTAAAAAATATAATAAAAGCTTATAAAAAATATGATAAAATTGATAAATTAAATGCACTAACTAACTTAGATATTGATATGAAAATGTTAAAGGTTATGATTAGACTATCTTATAAAAATAAATATATTTCAATTAAAAATTATACTGCTTGGAGTAAGAAAATATCTAACATTTGTAATATGCTGGGAGGCTGGATTAAGTCATGTCAAAAACAATAAGGAATATATTTGATTCAAAATTAACTTTTGAGAATTTAATTAAGGCTCATTACTTAACAAGTAAAAGAAAAAGGTGCAATAAGTATGTAATGGTATTTGAAATTGATTTAGAAACTAATATAATGAGTTTATATAAGGACCTTAAAAATAAAACCTACAAATTAGGTAGATATAAAGAATTTATAGTAACAGAACCTAAAGAAAGACTAATCAAAGCCCTACCTTATAGAGATAGAATAGTTCAGAGTTGGTATATAGAAGAATTTATCAAACCATTTATAGTAAAAAGATTTGTAAACGATAGTTATGCTTGCATAGAAAATAAAGGTACACATCAGGCGGTAAATAATCTTCAAAAATATATGATAAAAATGAACAGAAAATATAGTAATTATTATGTATTAAAATGTGATATTAGAGGATTTTTCTATAATATAGATAAAAAAGTTTTGTTAAATATTTTAAAAAAATACATAAGCGATAAAAAGCTATTAGATTTTACCTTAATACTATTAGGCGATTTGAGTGAAATAGGCATTCCTATAGGAAACTATACAAGTCAGTTTTTTGCTAATATATATTTAAATGAATTAGATCATTATATAAAAGATACTTTAAATGTAAAATATTATTTAAGATACATGGATGACTTTATTTTATTAGTTGATACAAAAGAAAAAGCTAAAGAATTATTGTTAAAAATAAATATGTTTGTAAATACTATCTTACATTTAAAGTTAAATAAAAAAACCTGCTATTATCCTAAGAGTAAAGGCGTTGATTTTTGTGGATATAAAATATTTGAAACACACAAATTACTTAGAAAAAGGTGTGTTAAAAAAATTAAAAAAGTAATTAAAACAGCTAATAATGATTATATATATAAACAGTTAGACACAAAAAAAATAGAGTCTAAATTAAACTCTTTTAAGGCTCATTCTAAACATGCTAATAGTTATAATATAAGAGATACCATATATAATGAAATACTCTTTAGAGAAGAGCTTTTTTCTTGTTTAAATAAATTTTTATTATAGTTTTTATTCTACTCTAAAACTACTTTCATCGATAAACTCATAATTAGTTTTTAATTTTAAATCACTTACTAACTTAAATAAAGCATCATCTTTACCTTTAGCTTCTAACATAATATCAATATCAAAATTTAGATGTTTAATACTATTAATAAATTCTATAAATTCATCTACATCTATATATTCATTATGACTTCTAAACTCATTCTTTAATTTACTTTTAGGTGTTGAATAGTGTATTTTAGGTGTTATATCCCATGTATTAAATATGTCTTCATAACTAAAATTACTAGGATTACACCTATCATGATGGATGTCTAAAACCATTGGTATATGTAATATTTTACATATACTTATAACATCACTCGCATCAAACACTTTATCATCATTTTCAAGAACAATAGATTCTTTTAAATATAGAGGTAATGTATTAAAATTATTAATAAATCTTTTGATAGACTCATCTTTACCTAAAGCCCCGCTACCAACATGCAATATAATAACTTTTCTTTTAATATCCATCATATCTAGTAGATTGTAGTGATATATTAAGTTATCAATAGAATCACTTACAACACTATCATTAATACTATTTAAAATAGTAAATTGATCAGGATGAAAGTCTACTCTTAAATTATTATCTTTAATTATTTTAGAAAGTTCTTTATAATGTTTTTTATAATTACTAGTATAATTAAAATTAACTTTAGGGTGGGTTACTAGTGGGATTAATTTAGAACTCATTCTATAAAAATGAATGCTATTTTTTACATTGTAAAGAAGCACTTTTTTTAAAGCACTTAAATTAGATTTAATTATTCTATCTAGTTTTTCATAATTGTTATCTTTTGAAAAATTAGTATAACTATAAGTACTAGATGTAGTTAAATCTAAATTTCTACTTATCGCAACATATCCTAATCTAATTAACATAACTTCACCAATATAATTATATCAAAATAAAACAATTTGTTTACTATTTATCTTATAAATGTTATAATTTGTATAGAAAAGGGGTACTTTATGAATCAAAAAGATAACGATAAATTAGATGTAAAAAAAGTAAATGAGCTTGTAAGCTTATCAAAAAAAATATTAAATATAGCCTATATATTTATAATCATTTTAGGAATATATGCTGTAACAATACTATTTAAAGAATGGAAAATAATAGATTTCTTTAAAAATTTACTTGCTATAATATCTCCATTGTTTATCGGCTTATTAATAGCTTGGCTTTTTGAACCTGCAGTAACTTATTTTAAGAAGAAAGGTTTAAAGAAAACTACATCAGCTGCCATCGTATATGCAATATTTATTGGAATATTAGCCCTAATTTTAGGTACATTACTTCCAATGCTATCCAATCAAATTAATGATTTTGTTAAAACTTTACCTAATGTTTTTGATAGCATTATGAATTGGATAGATGGAATATTTGATAACTTCAAAAATATTGAAGGATTTAATGTTGATAATGTAAAATCAAATGTCTTCTCAAATATAGAAGCATATAGTAATACCTTAACTTCATCACTTCCAACAATAATAGTAAGCATTATTTCATCACTACTTTCTTGGATTGGTGTTATACTAGTTGGCTTAATTATAGGCTTTTATATTTTAATTAGCTTTGACAATATTGATGACGTATTTGAATTTTTACCAAAACAAGCAGAAGAAGATACTAGAAATGTAATAGATGCTGTTAATAAATCATTAAGAAAATTTGTCCAAGGAGCATTAATAGACTCTACCTTAGTATTTGTAGTTAGTTCTATAGCTCTTTGGATAGTAGGACTAAAAGCCCCTCTATTATTTGGATTATTCTGTGGCATAACAAACATTATCCCTTATGCAGGGCCTTACATTGGTGGAGCTCCAGCTGTTATTGTGGGTTTTTCTCAAAGCCCAACAACAGGTTTTTTAACACTATTAATGATTGCTATAATTCAGTTAATTGAAGGAAACTTCTTCCAACCAATTATAATGTCTAAAACAACCAAGCTGCACCCTGTAACAATTATGATTGGCTTACTTGTGTTTGGATACTTTTTCGGCATTATTGGAATGGTTATATCCACGCCACTCATTGCAGCTTTTAAAGCAATATTCATGTATTTTAATAACAAATATCAGTTTATAAAAATGAACTAGGAGATGAATTTATGGATTTTATTAAAAATAATCCCACTATTTACATATTATCTGGAAAAGCATCAAATGGCAAAAACTTAGCAGCTAAAATTATTAGTAAAATATATAATGATAAACAAACAAAATCTATTAATTTAGCTTATGCCTCTTACTTAAAAGACTATGCTAAAAATGTTTTAGATTGGGATGGATCTGAATCTACAAAACCAAGAAGCTTTTTACAACAATTAGGAGTAGATTTAATAAAAAATAAAATAGATAATAAATTTTTAATAAATAGAATGTTACAAGACATTAATATATATTCATACTTTTATAAAATAATAACTATATCAGATGCAAGATTTATAGATGAAATAGAGACAATCAAAAGTAAATATGATAAAGTAATAGTTATTCATATTTATGGCATTGACTCAAAATCACTAACGAAAGAAGAGAGAAAGCATATTTCAGAAACAGCTTTAGATGATTATAATAAATATGATTATGAAATAGATAATTCTAAATCAATAGAAGAATTAGAAGAAAGCTTATTTCAAATAGTGAAAGAGGTGGAGCATGACAGTAATAGCAATTGATGGCCCAGCTGGTAGTGGTAAAGGCACACTAGCTAAAGCAATATCAGAAAAATTAGGATACTTAAATATAGATACAGGAGCTACTTATAGATGTCTTGCTCTAGCTTCTATCAGAAATAATTTAACAATTAATGATACAAAAGAATTAGTAGATTTAGCTAAAAAAATAGATATAAAACTAACTAGAGACGGTAAAGTATTTTTAGATAATGAAGACGTTACTAAACTAATTAGAAGTAAAGAAGTAACAGCAATAGTCTCACAAATATCAAGTGCTAAAGAAATTAGAGAAGTAATGGTTGATATCCAAAGAAAGTGCTCAATGAATGATAGTGTTGTAATAGAAGGAAGAGATATAACAACCGTAGTTTTTCCTGATGCAACATATAAATTTTATTTAGATGCTTCACTAGAAGAAAGAGCAAATAGAAGATTTCAAGAGAATAAACAAAAAAATATTGATATGACTTATGATGAAATATATGAAAACATTAAAATGCGTGATTACAATGACATGCATAAAGAAGTAGGCTCACTAATGAGAACTGATGATCAAATATATATAGATTCAACTAACATGACTATAGAAGAAGTTATCAATATGGTTTTAAATATAGTAAGGAATGATGACAAATGAATTTAAAAGATTTATACATAAACTATTTTATAAGTAAAGGGCATAAACAAATACCTTCAGCTCCAGTAGTACCAGAAAATGATCCTTCGGTATTATTTAATACAGCAGGAATGCAACCTTTAATTCCATATTTAATGGGTAAACCACATCCATATGGAACAAGATTATGCGACTATCAAAAGTGCATAAGAACTAATGACTTAGAATCTATTGGTGATAAAACACATCACACATTCTTTGAAATGCTAGGTAACTGGTCACTAGGAGATTATTTCAAAGAAGAAAGTATTGGCTTTAGTTTTGAATTTTTAACTAAAGTATTAAATATCCCAATTAACAAATTAGCTGTAACAGTATTTATGGGAGATGAAGATATTCCAAGAGATGACGTTTCAGCTAATGCTTGGATGAAATTAGGAATTCCAAAAGAAAGAATAGCTTTTTTAGGAAAAGAAGACAATTTCTGGATAGCAGGAGAATCAGGACCATGTGGTGGGGATACGGAGATATTCTACTTTAGAAGTAATGATGAGATTCCTGAAAAATTTGATCCAACAGATGATAGATGGGTTGAAATATGGAATAATGTCTTCATGGAATTCTTTAAAGATACTGATGGCAAAGTAACTGTTTTACCTAAAAAGAATGTTGATACAGGAATGGGCTTAGAAAGAGTAGTTGCTGTATTAGAAGGAGTAGACGATAACTACAAAGCAAGTATTTGGTCCAATATAATTAAAACAATAGAAGAAATTTCTAATAAAAAGTATTTAGGTAATGAGAAATCAATGCGTATTATTGCTGATCATATAAGAACTGCCGTATTTATAAGTGCTGACAAATCAGGAATAAAACCATCAAATACAGATCAAGGTTATATTTTAAGAAGACTAATTAGAAGAGCTATAAGACATGCTAAAAAATTAGATATTGATATATCTTCTGATTGGGAAGAACTAATTGCATTAGCAATTATTAGCCAGTATGAAGAATACTATGAAGAAATAAAAGAAAATAAAGATATTGTTTTAGAAGTATTAAGAAATGAAAAAAACAAATTTAATAGAACTTTAGAAAAAGGTTTGAAAGAATTTGAAAAAATAATATCCAATTTAGATAATAATAAACTAAATAAAGATTTAGCTTTTAAACTATATGATACATATGGATTTCCTATAGAACTAACAGTAGAATTAGCTAGCGAAAAAGGAATTATAGTAGATACTGAGGGTTTTAAAGAGAAATTTAAAGCTCATCAAGAACTATCAAGAGCAGGATCAACTGGTAAATTTAAAGGTGGCTTAGCAACAAATGGAGATATGGAAGTAAAATACCATACAACAACGCACTTATTAAATGCTGCTTTAAAACAAGTGATTAATAAAGATGTTCATCAAAAAGGAAGTAACATCACTAGTGAAAGAATGCGTTTTGACTTTTCTTGTGATCACAAATTAAGTGAAGAAGAAATTAGAAAAGCAGAAGAATTAGTAAACATTTGGATTAAAGAAGAAATACCTGTTACAATGACAGAAATGAATAAAGAAGAAGCCATTGCTTCAGGTGCAGAATGTATGTTTATTGAAAAATATCCAGATATTGTTTCCGTTTATACAATAGGCAATGTTTCAAAAGAATTATGTGGCGGACCGCATGTATCTAATACAAAAGAATTAGGAACATTTAAAATTGTTAAAGAAGAAGCAAGTAGTGCAGGAGTTAGAAGAATAAAAGCCGTATTAAATTAGAATATGAAAATATTCTTTTTTTTAACTTTGTTTTTTCATACAATTTACACATAATAGTTTTAATATATTTAAAAGGGAGAAAATATGTTGAAATTATTTAAAAAAAAATATATATTTGGAATTACATACGGTATATTACTAGTTGGTTTTACCGTATTTGTTTTGTGTGACACTTTTTTTATTCCAAAGATTGGTGTTGTAGTTGAAAGTAATAGTACAATAACGGATAATACAAATGATGAAGAAACTACTAGTGATGAAATTACAGAAGAAACGGAGGAAACAGTTATAACAGATACCTCATACACCGATTCTAATATAAGCATTAATATAAATACCATTAGAGAATATGACACTGATATTTACGTTGTAGATATTACTTTATCTAGCATTGATTATTTAAAGACCTCTTTTGCAAGTAATATTTACGGAAGAAACATAACAGCTACAACCTCTTCAATAGCTGAATCTAATAATGCTATTTTAGCCATTAATGGGGACTATTACGGGTTTAGAACAAAAGGCTTTGTTTTAAGAAATGGTGTTATTTATAGATCAACATCATATGGAAATGATAATTTAGTCATATACGATGATGGAAGTTTTGGGATTGCCAGTGAAGATACTGATAATCTAAGCGATTTATTAAGCAATGGAGCTTTACAAGTGTTTTCATTTGGACCAGCCTTAATAAATGATGGTGAAATTGTAGTAGATGCTAATACGGAAGTAGATATGGCTAAATCCAGTAATCCTCGTACAGCAATAGGTATGATAGACCCATTACACTATGTAATAATTGTTTCAGATGGAAGAACATCATTAAGTGAAGGTTTAACCCTTTTTGAGCTAGCTGAAATATTTGATTCTCTAGGTTGTACTGTTGCTTACAATTTAGATGGAGGAGGATCATCTACACTATATTTTAATGGGAATATTATTAATAATCCGACTGATGGCAATTCATCAGGAGAAAGAAAGGTAAGTGATATTATATATGTTGGATATTAAAAAAAGAAATAAAAAAACTTTTATTGTTTATTTAATTACATCTGTTATATTTTACATAATAGTTCAACTTTATTACCAACACTCACATAATGTTACTTCTGTTTACATGACTTACTTCTATTTAACACCACTATTAGGCATGACTACATTTTTAATATTAATAAAAACAAAGAAGCCAAGTAGAATATCTTATAACCTATATAATGCATCTATTTTTACATTCGCTTTAGGCTTTTTAACTAGAGGAATTATAGAAATAGCAGGGACCGAATCAGGATTAATATATATTTTTAATTTAGTAGGATTTATTTCTTTATTATTAAGTATTGTAACAATAAAAAGTTTGACTTTTAAAAACAAAGTGCTATAATTAAATACGTAAAGCGAAGATATAGGACAAGATTATTAATATTTATTTATAGAAAGTTATTGTTTGATGGAAAATAACAATAAAAATAATAATTACTACCTATTAGTTGAATTTAATAAATTTCCGGGTAAAACCGTTATCAAAATTAAGTACAATATTGGATGGTACCGCGTTTTAACGCTCCTTTAAAAAGGAGTGTTTTTTTATTAGAAAGGAATAATATGAGAAAATTTGAAAAAATAACATTTGATCAATTTAAAAAAGATATAAACGATAATTTAGATTTATATAATGAATTCAAATTGCCTAAAAGAGCAACTAAACATAGTGCTGGATATGACATATATAGTTTATTTGATTTTACATTAAAGCCAAATGAAATTATAAAAATACCAACCGGCATAAAAGTAGCAATGAACGAAAATGAAATGCTAATGCTAGTAGTAAGAGGAAGTCAAGGGTTTAAATATAATGTCAGATTATGTAATCAAGTAGGTATATTTGAAAGCGATTATTACAACAATGAAACCAATGAAGGACATGCATGGGTAAGACTTCAAAACCACGGCGATAAAGATTATGTTGTTAAAAAGGGTGATGCTATATGTCAAGCCATATTTACAAACTTTTTAACAGTTGATGATGAAGAAGAAATAGATTATATAAGAAAGGGTGGATTTGGATCCACAAATGGTAATTAAAATGAATATAAAAGAAAATGAAAAATTAAACATATTAAATCATAGTTGCGCACATTTATTAGCTCACGCTATAAAGCATTTATATCCTAAAGCTTTGTTTTGGGTAGGCCCAGTAATAGAAGATGGCTTTTATTACGATATAGATTTAGGAGCAGATGTATTAACAGAAGATGATTTAGAAAAAATAGAAAAAGAAATGAAAAAAATTTCTAAAGATAATAAGTTAATTAAAAGAAAAGAATTATCAAAAAAAGAAGCTTTAGAATTATTTAAAGATGATCCATATAAAATAGATTTAATAAGTAGAATGGATGAAAACGAAACAGTAATATCAGCTTATGAACAAGAAGACTTTATTGATTTATGTAGAGGACCTCACGTAAATAGTACTAAAGAATTAAAATACTTTAAATTGCTTAAAGTAAGTGGTGCTTATTGGAAAGGTGACGCTAAAAATAAAATGCTTCAAAGAATATATGGTATATGTTTTGAAACAGAAGAAGATTTAAATAAATATTTAGAATTTTTAGAAGAAGCTAAAAGAAGAGATCATAAAAAGCTAGGCAAAGAATTAGATTTATTCATGATTAGTGAATATGGTCCAGGATTTCCATTCTTTTTACCAAAAGGAATGATTATTAGAAACATTCTAGAAAACTTTTGGTATGAAGAGCATACTAAGGAAGGATATGAATTTATTAAAACTCCTATTATGTTAAATAAAGAATTATGGGAGCTATCAGGGCATTGGTACAATTATAGAGAAAATATGTATACTAGTGAAATTGACGATAAAGTATTTGCTATTAAACCAATGAACTGTCCAGGAGGAATGTTAGTTTATAAAAATTCACTCCACTCATATAAAGAATTACCTATGAGAGTAGGAGAGCTTGGCCTTGTGCACCGTCATGAAGCAAGTGGTGCTTTAAATGGACTATTTAGAGTTAGAACTTTTACGCAAGATGATGCTCATATCTTTATGACTGAAGATCAAATTGAAAGTGAAGTAGTTAGATTAATTAACTTTATAGATAGAATTTATAGTGTGTTTGGGCTAACTTATAATATTGAACTTTCAACTAGGCCAGAAGAAAAATATATAGGCGATATTGCTATATGGGATAAATCAGAAAAAGCACTAGAAGAAGCTTGCCATAAATCAGGACATGATTGCAAAATTAATCCAGGAGATGGTGCTTTCTATGGACCAAAACTAGATTTTCATATAAAAGACTCTTTAGGAAGGGTATGGCAATGTGGTACAATTCAACTAGATATGAATTTACCTGAAAGATTTGATTTAACTTATGTAGATGCAGATGGCTCTAAAAAAAGACCAGTTATGCTACACAGAGTAATATATGGATCTGTTGAAAGATTTATTGGAATTTTAATTGAACACTATGCCGGGGCTTTTCCAACTTGGCTTGCTCCAGTTCAAATCAATGTTATTCCTGTAAACAATCAATATCACTTATCTTATGCTGAAGAAATTAAAAAATTACTAATTGATAATAAATTTAGAGTAGAACTAGATGATAGAGAAGAAAAACTAAGCTATAAGATGAGAGAAAGTCAAACTAAAAAAATTCCTTATACTATTATTATAGGTGATAAGGAAAAAGAAAATAGAACTATTAGTTTTAGACATTATGGAAGTAATGATACTATAACTTTAGGCATAGATGATTTTATTCAAATGATGAAGTATACTGTTAGTAATAAAGAAAGATAATTAAAGAAAATTATCTTTTTTATATTGATTAAAAATTTATATAATCTATGTTATAATCTTTATAAGACAGTCATGCTAAGGGAGTGAAAAAATTGAGAAAAGGATTTACTTTGATAGAATTATTAGCCACAATTGTTATTCTTGCAATTATAGCAGTAATAGGAGGAACAATAATATTAGGTGTTATAGATAAAGCGAAAGAGCAAGCGTTTTTAAGAAGTGTAGAATCATCGTTAAATTCATTTGATTTTTTAAGACAATATAATGAAAACGGCATTGAAACTATAAATATAACGAGTGAAACATTAAACTTAGAAAACAATAATTTTATAGGTGGAGATATAGTATTAGATGAGGAAGGCAATACCAAAGCATTATATGTAACAGATGGAAATTATTGTGCAAATGGGATATTGGGAAATTTAGTTGTTACTTTAGGTAATTGTAATCAAGATTTAGCCGCACCAACAGTAACTATAGAAACAATAGAATCAATAGATAAAAGTGAACTAACAATCAGACTAAATGCATTAGATAGTGGTTTAGGACTAGATCCAAAAGCATACTCTTTTGATAATGGAACAACATGGCAAGAAAGTAATGAATTAATCATAGATAGTAGCTATAATGGAACGGTAAAAGTAAGAGATATAGTAAATAATATAACAACAATAGATTACAATATAAGTAAGTTAACAATAGATGCAAACGGTGGCGTAATAGAAGGATTAGACGAAGTAACTATTCATTGGCTAGAAAATGACGAAACCATGAATGTAAGTAATCCAATAAAGATAGGCTATACTTTTACAGGATGGACTATAGAAGGACCCGATGGTAGCATAGATGGAACAACGTTTACTATGGGAAGTGATGAAGCAACTCTAACAGCTAATTATATAAATGCAACGTTTACTTTAACAATAAATCCAAATGGTGGTGTATGGGACACATATACCGATATTCAAACATATAGCAAAATATATGAAAGTGAGACAACAATAAATAACCCAACCAGAACAGGTTATACATTTAATGGTTGGACAGTAAGTGGATCAGGTAGTTCGATAAGTGAAACAACATTTACAATGGGAAATGAGGATGCTAGCTTAACAGCTAATTGGGCAATCAATACATATACTTTAACAATAAATGCAAACGGTGGATCATGGAGTGGCACAACACCGCAGACTCTAAACTATCAAGCTACATCAACAATAAATAACCCAACCAGAACGAGCTATACATTTCTTGGTTGGACAGTAAGTGGGGCTGGGAGTTCAATAAGTGGGACAACATTTACAATGGGATATGCCAATGCCACATTAACAGCAAACTGGGTAATAACTATAACAAATTTTGCATATACCGGAGGTATACAAACGTTTACTGTTCCTGCAACAGGAACATACAAAATAGAGGTATGGGGAGCTCAAGGTGGTGGATCAGGGGCTCTCGGAGGGTACTCATACGGTTATAAAACACTAACACAAGGAACAACTCTTTATATGGTAGTCGGTGGAACAACATCTGGTGTATCAGGCGGATACAATGGTGGAGGTTCAACACCGAGTGGAGGATATGGCGGCGGCGGAGCCACACACATAGCGACATCCACAGGACTACTCTCATCATTATCATCAAATCACGCTGCGGTAGTAATAGTTGCCGGCGGTGGTGGAGGAATAAGTGCTTGTTGTGCTGGAGGAACAGGTGGTGGAACAACCGGAGGAAATAGTTCAGGTACATCATATTGGACAGCCAAATATGCAAGTGGTGGAACACAAACCTCAGGAGGATACAATGTAGTTTTAGGTAGCGCTTACGGTTCATTTGGCTTAGGATCTGCATCAACCGGTGCTAACGGCGGAGGCGGAGGCGGAGGCTGGTATGGCGGAGGAGGCGGCACTTGGGGAACAGAAAATTCAGGTGGCGGCGGAGGCTCCGGTTATATTGGCGGTGTTACAAGTGGCTCTATGACAAATGGAAGTAGAAGTGGTAATGGTTATGCTAGATTTACTTATCAATAACAGCCATTAAAAAAAATAATAAAAATTTTACTGAAATAAAGTTGTGAATACGATGTAATAAAAGAAAAATTTAACATATTTGTAATAAGAAATTGAAGATAAAATAGTTAAAGATAATTAAAAAAATTATCTTTTTTCTTTTTAAGCAAAATTAACTCTTGATTAACTAAAAATTAATTGTTATAATTAACTTGTAATTAACTAGGAGGGTACAATGAAAAAGGGTTTCACTTTGATAGAACTTTTAGCAGTAATTGTAATATTGGCTATAATAGCTGTTATTGCAACTCCAATAATATTAAATGTAATAGAAGATAGTAAGGAAAAAGCTTTTGATATAGAAGCATCTAATATTGAAAAAGCAGCAGAGTATTATTTAACTGATGATTTTAAAATAGCAGATTTAAATAATTATGAAGAATATTATATCAAAGTAAGTGATTTAGCAGGTTTTCTAAATCCTATAACTGATGATATAAAAGATAATTATGTTGTAGTTAAAAAGAGTGGAAATAATATAAGTTATTATTATACAGGAAGAGACAATAATCCCTATACATATTCAGACAATGAAACATTAAAAGAAATTATAGAAAATAATATTGGTTCGCATATAGCAAACAATGTAGTAGTAAATGGAGTAACAGTAAATAAGATCATAGGAACTAAAGCAGATAAAAAGACTATTAAAAATTGGGTATATTATTCAGGACAATTATGGCAAGTATTAGAAACAACAGATGATTATGTTAAGCTAATTACAGCTAATTCTGTAACATCTATAGCTTATGGTGAGACTTCTGAATGGAGTACTTCTTGGGTAAGAAAATGGTTGAATGAAATAGATGATATATCAAATCAAGATGGAATATACTATCATAATTTAAGTAGAGCAGATTTATTATTAGATGGAAGCTTCTGTTTAGATGAACCGACTAATGTAACAGAAGAGTCTTTTACAATAAACGGTGAGACAAGAAATAAGGTAACATCATTCACTAAAATAAACACATGTTCTTCTGTTTCTACAGATAAGATAGGACTAATGACCTTTGAAGACTATGTATATGCCTTAAATGGAACCGATGGTATAACAGGAGCTTTAGGAGGATCATTTATAGATGAAGATGAAATAGAGTGGACCATGACTAAATATACTGTAGGTGGAGTAACCAATAAAACATGGCATACTTATTATCAAGTTCCGTCAAATATAGAACATGGTTGGAATGGGACAACTGACTATGGTAAAGGAGTAAGACCAGTAATCTATCTATCATCCAATTTATTAGTAGAAGATAATACAGACTCAGATTATGGACAAATAACCAATCCATATGTAATAGTAGGAGAACAAATAGCTGAAACAAATGATTTATTAAATACTGCAACAATAGGAAGTTATGTATATATAAGTGAAGAAAACAATCCAAACACAACAACAACAGAAACCGTAACTGACAATATAAGTTATACCTATGATAAGACAAAAGTGAGATATAGAGTAATAGGAATAAATAGCGACGGAAGTACTAAACTACAAAGAGCAGATGTTTTAAAAAATTTATCTGCAACAATAGCTATAAGCTTCAACACATATATACCATTTTATTATTATAATAATGGTGAAAATTCAACAAGTTGTGCATACTTAAATGGTGCATACTATACTGGTGGATGTACAAATCATAATTACTTTCAACCAACGCAAGGAAGTGGAGCATATGCTTATGTCGAAAGTGAAAATATAGGCTATTTTCTAAATAATACGACAAATGGATACTATACATGGCTCTCTGATGAAGTGAAAGATAACTTAGTAAATTATAATTGGAATTTAAATGTAAGTTCTAACAGTTATGATTATACAAGAAGTTTATTTAACACTGACACAAGTGGAATATATCCATCCAAAATAAATGATGGAGTTGTAACCGCCTATATAGGTTTACCTTTATTGGGGGACATATTTGCCGCTAATGATATAAATACAGCTTATTGGTTAATAAATAGATGGTCAGGCTCGTCTTCCAGTATCTCATATGTGGTCTACAACGGGTATGCAGCCAGCAACTATGCTTCTAGCTACTGGCATGCTGCTCGTCCAGTCATCAATATTTTATCAACAGTTAACATATCTAGTGGAGATGGAACATCTAATAATCCATATATATTAAATCTTAATTAAAAGTATTATAAAAAATAATACTTTTTTCTTTTCTTAAAAGGATTTCAAATAAAAACACAAATAATATTATTGGGAGGAAAAATGAAGAAGATTTTTACAACAATAATATTATTAACAAGCATATTTTTATTTAATATAAACAACACATATGCTTTAACCACAACTTTAGAACCAATAGAAAATGTATATTATCAAATGACTAGTATAAACTATAGCTTAATGAGTAAAGAGGAATATACAACAGTAGGTAATAATCTAGTGTATTGTCTTGATCCAAAGAAAAAAGTCTATAGTAATTTAGAATATAATACAGTAGAAGATATTGATTTAAGTGATGAAATAAAAGATAGAATCAATTTAATAGGATATTATGGCTTTGAATATATAAATCATAATAATTATAAATACTATTTAGCAGCTCAAGAACTAATATGGAACGTAGTAGAACCAAATATAAAAATAATGTGGTTAACAAAAACAGCAGATAGAGTATATAACAAAATAAATGTAGACTTAGAAAAAAAAGAAATCCAAGCTTTAATTGATAATCATTATAACAATTTATCATTAAATAACAGTACTTACAAACTCAGCCTAAACGAAACTATAAAATTATATGATGATGATTTAAGCACTTATACTATCAGTGATAGTTTAAGTACTATAGTGAGTAAAAATAATGAATTATCAATTACAAAAAAAACTTTAGAAGATGAAATAATTACGCTAACAAAGTATATTGGAAATAATCAAGAACCTGTTTATTATAAAGCAGAAGGGTACCAAACACTATTTTATCCGGGAGTTAATACAACTATAACAAATTACATTAATTTAACTGTCCCATTAGGTAGTATCAAATTATCACTAAAAGATCTTGATAACAACTCTTTGATAGGTAATGGATTATCTACATTAGCAAATAGCAAATACACCCTATACGACAAAGATATGAATATCATAAAAGACATAAATTTTAATAATGAAGTTGTTTTATTAAATGATTTACAATATGGACAGTATTATTTAAAAGAAAAACAAAGTGGATATGGATATCAATTAGATACAAATATATATCCATTTGAAATAAATAAAGACAATGACTTTATAGAATTAGATTTATTTAATAAAATAATAGAAGTCTATTTAACAATAAAAAAAACATATGATTTAGAATATAATGAAGAAAATGCAGAGTTTAAAATAACTGATAGTTTTAATAATGAATATATATTAACTACTGATATAAATGGTATAGCTAGTATTAATTTACCATATAATCACTATATAATAGAACAAATATCAGGCAAAAAATACTATAAATTAATTGATACATTTGAAATTAATATAAATAGTTTTGATGATTTATATTATGAATTAAATACAAACAAAATAGTTTCAAACTTAATAGTATACAACATAGACTCAAGTAATAATGAACTTATAAAAGATTTAGCTAAATTTAAACTATTTGATGTGGAAGAAGATAAATATGTAACAATAAGTAATTTAGATGAAATATATACAAACAATGGTTTAATTAATTATGATAATATACACTTAGGTAAGTATATTTTAGAGCAAGTAGAAAGCTGTTATTATTATAAAATAAATACAGAAAAAATATATTTTGAACTAACAAGTGAAGATAAAGATATATATATTGCTAATGACTTTGATTACTACACGTTTAGTATTAATTTATTAGACGAAAAAGATAATAAAATAGAAGAAGCTACATTTGAAATATATAGTAATCAAGACATAATATATAGTGGAGGAAAAAGGTATAGCAAAGATGAATTAATGCAAACTGTTACAAAATATACAGCTACCAATTTACCTAAAGGAAGTTATTATATTATACAAAAGACGACTAAAGATGGTTACAAAATAGATGAAAGCATTTATACGATTAATGTGTTAAAAGATAATGAAATAACTATACATAATTACCCAATAAAAGTAGACATTCCTTTGATAGAAGAAATAAAAGTAGAAAGCGACATTATTACAGAAGAAAATAAAATAGCAGAAAACATACAAAATAGTGAAGAAAAAAAATATATAAAAATACCTGATACAGCAATTAAAGAAGTAAAACTAAATCCAATATCAGCTTTGTTAATTATACTTATGGGATATATTATATTGAAGTATGCTAAAGCTTAAATATTTTTTAACAATTATCTTTATTTTAAGTATTATTTTATTATTACTAAATAAAAGTTTTATAAATAAAACAATTATTAAAAATATCTCAATATATGATGAAAACATAAATCAAGAAAATTATTTATATATTCCAGCTATTAACTTAAAAAATACCATATATGAAATAAATGATAATAAAAATAACGTAGACTATAATGTCGAATTAATTAGTAACGATACAAATCATTTTATTTTAGCTGGACATAGTGGAATAGGAAAAACAGCATATTTTAATGATTTATGCAAACTAAATAAAGGTGATTTAATTTATTTTCTATACAATAATATCTACTATTCATATTACATAAATGAAATATATGAGATAGAAAAAAATGGATATTTCGAAATAAAAAAATATAATACAAAAGTGATAAACTTAATAACTTGCAAAAACAATGTAAATAATATACAAGTTGTTTACGTTGGTTTCTTAAAAGAGAGTATTTAATTTAAAATAAAATTATGATATAATCTTTTAAGAAAGTAGATGATATTTATGAGATGCAAAAGATGTGGATCACCCCTTAGTTTTGAAGACATTTATTGCAAGGGTTGTGGGAAATCATTAATTGATTTAAGAGCAAGTGATGAAATAGAGTTTGATGACAACGCCAAACTAAATATAGAGCCAATTAAGAAAACAGAAGAACCTCATGTGGCGCCAATAGAAGAAAAAGCACCAGAAGATATATTTGGTGAAGCCGTGTATGGTGAGAATAAGGAAGAGCAAACATTAGAGCCAGCTGCCCCTACAAATCAGGTTCCAACAATAGAACCAGTTAATTTTACAAATTCAGTTCCAGAAATAGAGCCAATTGCTCCAGTTCAACCAGTAACGCCAGTACCACTAGAAGAACCAATAGAAAATGTAACAATGCAAAGCAACACTCCTATAGAAGATGTAGAAATGCCAACCACACCAGTTGCAAATAATGAAACACCAAAAAAAGAAAAAGAATTAGATAAATCTTTTGTCGATAAAAAATCAAAAAAAGGATTGTTTTTTGCCATACTTGCTTTAATAGTATTAGTTTTAGGTGGAACATTTGGATACTTTTATGTAAAAACAGCTCCTAAAAAGATATTTGCTAATGCTATTAATGGATTACTAACAGATGTAAACATCAACACTGACTTTAAGACAGTACAAGCAGAATCATATTTTAAAATAAATGTTACTAACCCAAGCGAGGATAATGCTATTTATGATTTGTTAAATAGTTTAGAAATTGACTTCAGTACTAGTATAGATACAGTTAATAATACCTTAATAGCTAACTTAACTGGTAAATACGAGAATGAGGACATTATAAATGGAACTGTTTATAATACTCAAAATGAAACTTATTTGTATTTAGATAACATTTATGATAAATACATAAAATTAGATTTATTAAGTGATGAAGACATAGAAACAATGTATGATGATACATCAAATAGCGATGATCAAATTAAAATGCTAAATTTATTAATTGAAGAAGTTAATAATTCATTGAAAGACAAATATTTTAGTAGAAAACTAAATGGAACTAGTATAGACTCTGCTTTAAATATGAATAATGAAGAATTTAAAGAATTTATAACAACTTTATACACTAATATAAAAAATAACGATCAACTATTAGAATACTTAGCAAGTTCAATGTCAATGACTAAAGAAGAACTAATCGAAAGCATTGATTCTGATTTAGAAGATATTGATTCAATTACAATGAGTTCATTAGAGCTTGTCATTACAACAGATATATTAAGTAGCAAAATACAAAATGTTAGTTTAACAATCGATGATGACAGCATTAATATTGAAGTAGTAGATGATAACACTTATAACTTTAACATTAAAACAATAGAAGATGAAACAAATGGAAGTTTAATAATAAAAGACAATAATGGATTTAAAGAATATACATTTTCAATAGAAGATGAAACCTATGGAACATTGTCTTGTATCTTTGGTTATAAATTAACTTATGATGAAGAAATAACTTTACCAACATTTGGAAATTATATTGATTATATAGATATATCAGAAGATGACTATAATACAATAATGGAAAATTTATTTCAAAGTGATGCATCAATTAATTTCTACACAGCTTTAACAGAAGCATTTCTAGCAGATGAGTCATTAGATGATACTATAGAAGAATAAAAGCGTAATTGCTTTTTTTTCTTTATTAGTTTATAATTTATCAAGGTGATTTGTATGGAAGAAAAAGTAGCTTTAGTAACAGGTTCAGCTAAAGGGATAGGTGCTTATCTAATAAAAGAGTTAGCTAATAAAAACTATAATGTAGTTATTCACTATAATAAAAGTGAAAAAGAAGCTAAATTGCTAAAAGAAAAAATAATAAATAAGTATCATGTTAAATGTATAACAATTAAAGCAGATCTAAGAAGAGAAAAAGATATAGTTAAAATGATAAAGAAAGTCATTAAAGAATTTAATAGATTAGACTTACTAATTAATAATGCAGCTTTATCAATAGATAATACTATAGAAGACAAAACCAAAAAAGAGTTCTTAGAAGTCTTAGAAGTTAATACTATAGCTCCTTTCCTAATTAGCAAAATATCTCTTCCATATGTAAAAGAAATAATAAATATATCATCACTAGATTCAGTTAATACTTTTTATGAATTAAACATAGATTATAGTGCTTCAAAAGCAGCTCTTAATTTACTCACAAAAACATTTGCTTTAACTTATCCTAAGATAAAATGTATTGCTTTTTTACTACCTTGGGTTAATACAGAAGCCATTAAAGAAATGAATCCAGACTTTTTAGAAAAAGAATTATTAAGAATCAATCAAAGTAAACTAATTGAGCCAGAAATAATAGCTCATCAAATAATAGAAAAAAAGGACACCGCAAATAGTGGTGAATTAATAAATTTAGGTGAATTTAATGATAAGTAATGAAATAATAGAACTAGCTAAAAAAGCAGAAGATAGTTTAAAAGAACAATTTGATAAAATAGAAACAATTCATAGAACAAACAGTGAAAAAGTTTTAAAAGCGTTCACTGATAATCAAGTATCAGAAGTACATTTCAACTCAACAACAGGTTACGGATATAATGATATAGGAAGAGATATAATAGAAAAAGTATTTAGTGATATATTAGGTTCAGAGGATGCTTTAGTAAGAAATCAATTTATATCAGGATCTCATGCCTTAACTGTATGCTTATTTGCTTTACTTAGACCAAACGATTTATTACTTAGTATAACAGGAAAACCATATGACACATTAGATGAGGTTATTGGCCTAGTAGAAAACAATAGTTCTTTAAAATCATTTGGAATAAAATATGATCAAATTGATCTAATTAATGATGACTTTGATTATAAAAAAATAGAAGAATATTTAAAAACAAACAAAGTAAAAGTAGTAGAAATTCAAAGATCAAAAGGATACTCAACTAGAAAAAGTATCAACATAGATAAGTTAAAAAAGGTGATAGATTTAATAAAAGCAATAGACAAAAATATTATAGTTATGATAGATAATTGCTACTGTGAATTTGTAGAAACAACGTCTCCAATAGAAGTAAAAGCTGACATTATGGTTGGTTCATTAATTAAAAATTTAGGTGGTGGGATAGCTCCAAATGGCGCCTACATTGCTGGGAAAAAAGAACTAATAACTTTATGTGCAGAAAGATTAACCCTACCAGGTGAAGGCAAAGAAGTAGGACCTACTTTAGGTATAAATAAACAAATACTACAAGGCATATTTATGGCTCCTTCAGTTGTAGCGTCTTCTTTAAAAACAGTTCTTCTAGCAAGCTACATGTTAGAACAATTAGGCTATAAAGTAGAACCAAGCTATAATGAAAATAGATGTGATATAGTAGAAAGTATTTACTTTAACAATTCAGACAAACTAATTAAATTTTGTCAAGGAATACAAAGTGCTTCCCCAATAGACTCTAACGCCCTACCAGTTCCTTCACCAATGCCAGGATATGATAGTAATGTAATAATGGCTTCAGGCTCATTCACACAAGGTTCATCAATAGAAATATCTTGTGATGGTCCATTAAAAGAACCTTACATTGCTTACTTACAAGGTAGTTTAACGTATGAATATGGTAGAATTGCAGTATTAAAAGCAATATCAAGTTTACAAAACAAATAAAAAAATATATAATTATAAAGGAGGAATATTATGGATGATATTTTAACAGAAACAGAACTTAGTATGGAACAAACAATAGAATCAATGGATAAAAGATTAACAAATATTAGAGCAGGTAGAGCTAATGCTTCTATCCTAAGTAATGTAAAAGTTGCTTACTATGGAGTAGAGACACCTTTAATTCAATTAGCTACTGTATCTGTTCCAGAAGCTCGTCAATTATGCATTAAACCATTTGACAAGTCCACATTAGGAGCTATCGAAAAAGGAATATATGAAGCAAATATTGGCCTAACACCAAACAATAATGGAGATGTTATTATTTTAAACATCCCAGCTTTAACAGAAGACTCTAGAAAAGAATTTGTAAAACAAGCTAAAACAATAGCAGAAGAAGCAAAAATAGCTTTAAGAAATATTAGACAAGATGCTAATAACGATATCAAGAAACTAGAAGTTCCAGAAGACGATGCTAAAAGTGGACAAGAAGAAGTACAAGAGTTAATAAATAAATATAATAAAGTAGTTGAAGAAAAACTAAGCGCTAAAGAAAAAGAATTAATGACTGTATAATAATGTAAAAAGGATATATATATTATATCTTTTTTTTGTTTAATAAATTATAATGATATTGGTGATAATATGTTAGATATACTAGAAATAATAAATAAAAAAAGAGAAAATAAAGAATTAACTAAAGAAGAAATTAAATATGCAATTAATAATTATGTCAACAAGGAGATACCCGACTATCAAATGAGTAGTTTATTAATGGCTATATGTATAAATGGAATGTCAGATGAAGAGATATTTAATTTAACAGATATTATGATAAATAGTGGTGAAAAATTAGATTTATCTATGATTAATCCTACAGTAGATAAGCATTCTACAGGTGGAGTTGGCGATAAAACAACCCTTATTTTAGGCCCTATAGTAGCTAGTTGTGGTATTAATGTATGCAAGATGAGTGGTAGAGGATTAGGCCATACTGGAGGAACAATTGACAAATTAGAATCAATTCCAGGATTTAATGTTAACTTAACTAAAGAAGATTTTATAAAACAAATTAAAGAGATTAAGTTAGCTATAACTAGTCAAACAGGAAATCTAGTTCCCGCTGATAAAAAAGTATATGCTCTAAGAGATGTAACAGGAACAGTTGAATCAATCCCACTAATAGCTTCATCAATTATGAGTAAAAAAATAGCATCAGATGCTTCTAAAATAGTTATTGATCTAAAAGTTGGAGAAGGAGCTTTAATTAAAACAAAAGAAGATGCTAAAAAGTTAGCTGAACTAATGATAAAAATAGGAAACCACAATAATAAAGAAGTAGTATGTGTTTTAACAGATATGAATGAGCCATTAGGATTTTCTATTGGTAATGCTTTAGAAGTAAGGGAGGCATTAGACTTTTTAGATGGTAATATGGCACCAGACTTAAAAGAAGTTATATATAAATTAGCTTCATTAATGGTTAGTCTTGGATTAAATATTAAAGAAGAGAATGCCCTAAATTTAGTAAAAGAAAAAATAGAAAACAAAGAAGCTTTAAATAAATTTAAAGAATTTATTAAATATCAAGGAGGAGACTTAGATAAACTTACAGTATCAGATAGAGTCTTTTCCATAAAAAGTCCTTATACTGGTTTTGTCAAAGAAATAGATGCTTTAAAAATAGGCGAACTAGCTAAAAATATTGGAGCAGGTAGACAGACAAAAGAAGATATTATTGATTACTCAGTAGGCTTTGTTTTAAGTAAAAAAGTAGGGGATTATGTTTTACAAGATGAAGAATTAGTAAAAGTATACTTAAATAAAAAAGACTTAAGCATTGCCGATATTACTAATTGCTTTAAAATAGAAAATGAATTAGGAGAGCTAAATCCTATTATATATGAGGTAATAAAATGAGTTTTATTTCATCAATTCTTCTCTTTTTAAAAACTTTTCTCGAAATGACTTTTAAAGCTCTTTTACCAGTTATTATTTTAATAGCTATATGGATTATTGGTAAAATCCTATATAGATATTTTAGATATGGAATTAAAGAATTTGATTTTTTAAAAAAAAGAGAATCAACAAAAGCAATAGATTTAGTTTTAAACATGCTAGCTAATATTCCTGGTAAAAGAAAAGTTTTTAAACCAAATAATTTGAAATCAGATTTAGTTGTCCTTGATAAAACAGGAATATATCTTTTTAAGATAGTACGTTATAAAGGATATGTTATAGGAGAGAGAAAAGACTTAGAGCTAGAAAATAAAATAACTTTAACAAAAATAGAAAATGTTGAAAATCCTTTTATTACATTAGATAAAGATAAAGAGGATATTTTAAAAATTGATAAATCTTTAAAAGTAAATGAAGTTTTAATCGTTAATAATATTTCAACTATTAAAATTAAAGGAATACATGAAGGAGAATACATATATTTAAAAAACTTTTATTATCACTTTAAAATACTATTTGATAAAGAAGAAGTATATAGTGAGGATAAAATAAAAGAAATAAAGAAAATAATAATATAAAGCAAATTTAAACACAATTTGCTTTTTCTTTTGATAATTGCTTTAATTGTTGAATTTTAAAGATAAATATTATATAATTAAGATACTAAAAGCAGGTGTAGATATGTACTTAAAAGAAATAAAAGCGCATGGATTTAAATCATTCGCTGATAAAATAAATATTGAACTATCAAGCGGTACTAACGCTATAGTTGGACCTAACGGTTCAGGCAAAAGCAATATAGTAGATGCTGTGAGATGGGTATTAGGGGAACAATCAGTTAAATCCTTAAGAGGAAATGATTCAATGACTGACGTAATCTTCTCAGGAAGTAAATCAAGAAAAGAGTCTGGATCAGCTTCAGTAACCATCATATTTGATAATACCGATAAATATTTACCACTAGACTATACAGAAGTAGCAATTAAAAGAAAAGTATATAAAGATGGTACAAATGAATATTATTTAAACAATCAAAAATGTAGACTAAAAGATATTGTAGATATATTACTAGATAGCGGTATAGCTAAAGAATCATTCAATATAATCTCACAAGGAAAAATAGAAGAAATACTAAATAGTAAACCAAGCGATAGAAGAGTAATATTTGAAGAAGCCGCTGGTGTTTTAAAATACAAAAGAAGAAAAGAAGCCGCTTTAAAGAAAATAGAAAAAACTCAAGATAATATTACAAGAGCAGAAGACATCATAAAAGAATTAGAGAACCAAGTAGAACCTTTAAAAGAACAAAAAGATAAAGCATTAAAATATGAAAAATTAACTAAAGAATTAGAAAACATAGAAGTGTCTTTAATAACAAATGATATAAAAAAAATAAATATAACTTATTTAGATAATAAAAGAAAGCAAGAAAAGTTAAATACAGAATTAATGGTTTTAACAACTAATAATTCATCAAGTGAAGCTAAAATAGAAGAATATAAAAACAAAACAAATAAACTTGAACTTAGTATAGATGCTCTTCAAGAATCATTAATTAAAGCAAATAGCGATTTAGAAAAAGCAAATAGTGAAAAACAAATTATATTAGAAAGAAAAAAATATCAAGTTGATGACATAAAACTACACAACTCTTTAGTAGAATTAAAAGAGCAAGAACTTAATCTAAATAATCAAATCTCTAATATAAAAGAAATTATTGAAAATAAAAATAAAGCTATTGAACTATTAAATAGAAAACAAGAGGAATTAAATAAAGAATTAAGAACAATTAAAAATAATAAAGATAAAGAAAATATTAGCTTATCTAATTTAATAAAAAATAATTCTAATTTAAATATTAAAATAGATAATTTACAAAATGAGATAGAAAACAATCTAGATTTACCATCGTCTGTAAGAGCTATTTTAAATAATTTTAGATTAGAAGGAATTCATAATACTTTAGGAAAAATAATAGAAATAGAAGAAAAATATGCTCTAGCTATTTCATCAAGTCTAGGCTCCTCTACTAATAATGTTATCGTTGATAACGAAGAAAGCGCTAAGAAAGCTATAACATTTTTAAAAGAAAAAAATAGTGGTAGAGTTACATTTTATCCATTAAGTGTTATGAAACCAAAAAATGTTGATATAGAAACAATTAACATTTTAAATAAACAAAAAGGTTATATAAATATAGCTTCTAATTTAGTAAAATATGATAAAAAATACAACAGTGTTGTTTTGAATCAATTAGGCAATGTAATTATAGTAAATAATATTGATGATGGAAATACTATAAGTAAAGCTATCAACTATAGATATAAAGTGGTCACACTAGAAGGTGAAATATTTAACGTAGGTGGATCTATTACTGGTGGTAAAACAGTCTATAGAAATGTCATAAATATTAAATTCGAATTAGAATCATTAATCAAAAATAGAAACGATTTAACAAGAGAAATAAAAGAAGAAGAAAATAAAATAAATGAAATAGATTATGAATTAAAGAATAAAGAAGATGAATTATATTTAAACAATAAAGAATTAATAAATGAAAAAGAATTTATTGAAAGCAGAAATAACTCATTAAATACTTTAACAACTAAATTAGATGAAATTAGTCTATCTATTAGAAGCACTGATGGTATGCTAAATAATTCATTGTCTAAAGAAGAAGAAAATATTATCAATAAATATTATGAAATAGAAAAAGAAAAAAATACGATTTCATTAAAACTAAAAGAACTTATATCAGAAAAAGAAAGCATAAAAGAAGAGCAAGAAAATTATGAGCACACAATTAAACAAGAAAATACTATTTATAATTCTAAACAAAAAGAAGCAAACAATTTGGAAATAGAGATAAATAGAGCCGAAGTAAAATTAGATATGTTACTTAACACTTTAAATGAAAACTACAATTTAACTTACGAAAAAGCTAAAGAAGATTATATTTTAGTAGATGATGAAGATGAATCAAGAAATAAAGAGTCTAACTTAAAAAGAGAAATTAAAGAACTTGGTATAGTTAATTTAGGAGCTATTGAAGAGTACGATAGAGTAAGTAAAAGATATGAATTCTTGATTAGCCAAAAAGAAGACCTGTTAAATGCTATGAACACTTTATCCAACATCATAAATGAAATGGACGAAGTAATGATAAAAGAATTCAGTAAATCATTCAAAATAATCAAAGAAAAATTTAACGAAACTTTTAGAGAACTATTTAAAGGTGGAAGTGCTGATCTAAAATTAACTGATCCTTCTAATTTACTAGAAACCGGAGTCGAAATAATAGCTAGCCCACCAGGCAAGAAATTAACATCAATTTCACTACTATCAGGTGGAGAAAAAACATTTACAGCAATTAGCTTATTATTTGCTATATTAAAAAGCAGAAGAGTGCCTTTCTGTATACTAGATGAAGTAGAAGCAGCCCTTGATGAAGTAAACGTTTCTAGTTTTGGTGAATATATAAATAAACTAAAAGATAAAACTCAATTTGTATTAATAACCCATAAAAAGAAAACAATGGAATATGTTGATGTTCTATACGGAATTACAATGCAAGAGTCTGGAGTAAGTAAATTAGTTAGTGTTAAGCTAGAAGATATGAGGAGGGAATAATGGAAATATATTTAGGAATACTAATACTCATAATCGTTATAATCATAATTATGTATAACAGATTGATAAAATTAAATTTAAGATGTCAAAACGCTTTAGCTAGTATTGATAATCAATTAAAAAGAAGAGCAGACTTAATACCAAACTTGGTAAGTGTTACTAAAGGATATGCTGAATATGAAAGTAAAACTTTAATTGAAGTAATTAATAAAAGAAATGAATCTGTAATAGATAAAGCTAATAATGATAAAGAAATACATGATAATTTAACAAAATTATTTGCTCTATCAGAAGACTATCCTGATTTAAAGGCAAATGAAATATTTAAAAAACTACAAATAGAATTAACAGGAACAGAAGATAAAATAGCTTATGCTAGACAATTCTACAATGATTCAGTTCAGTATTTTAATTCAGCTATTATGACTTTTCCAAATAACCTATTAGCTAATATAATGAAATATAAAGAGAAAGAATACTTTAAAGCAACAGAAGAAGAAAAGAAAGTTGTGAAAGTTAGCTTATGATTTTAAGAGACGTTAGAAAAAATAAAAGTAAAACAGCTTTTATAGTTACTTGCTTTGTTATATTTGTAGCCATTTTTATCTATTTTGTATCCTTATGGTTATTTGAAGACACTTACCTAGCTATTATAATAGGTGTTATGTTCTCTTTCTTTACGAGTTTTATTTCATACTATAATTCAGACAAAATAGTACTATCAATTAATAAAGCAAGACCAGCTAATAAAGAAGAAGATAGAGAAATAAATAATATTCTAGAAGGTCTTTGTTTAGCAACAGGACTTCCTAAACCCAAACTATACGTTATGGAAGATCCTTCCATGAATGCTTTTGCTACAGGAAGAAATCCAGAAAATGCCGTAATATGTGTTACAACTGGACTATTAGAAAGATTAAATAAGAATGAAATAGAAGGCGTTTTAGCTCATGAACTATCTCATGTTAAAAATTATGATATCTTACTATCGACAGTAGCAACAGTAATGGTTGGATTTGTCGTTTTATTATCTGAATTATTTAGAAGAGTATCATTTAGAAGAAAACGTGATGATGATAATGGAGGAAACATATTAGCCATTATTGGGTTAATATTTATCATACTAGCTCCCATTTTCAGCAAACTCTTACAACTAGCTCTATCTCGCAATAGAGAATACTTAGCCGATAGTAGTGCAGTTGAGATAACAAGAAATAAAGAAGGCTTAATCAGTGCCTTAAAAAAACTTACAAATGATAATAGACCATTAAAAACAGCAAATGAAGCAACAGCATCAATGTTTATAGTAAACCCGTATAATGCTAAAAAAGTGAAAGATTCTCTTTTAAGTACACATCCAGCTACTGAAAATAGAATTAAAGCACTTGAAAATATAAAATAAGGAGAATTTATGAAAGTAAAAAATAAAAAAATTGTTGTTACCGGAGCAGGTAGCGGAATAGGTAGAGAATTAACTTTACAACTAACAAAAAAAGGTGCTTATGTTATAGCAGTTGATATTAATGAAAATAATCTAAATGAAACGATTAAACTAGCTAATAGTTCAAGCATAGACACTTACGTATTAGATGTATCAAATAAAATATTAATAGAAAATTTTGTTAGAGATTGTTTAAGCAAGCATGAGTATATTGATGGCTTAATAAACAATGCTGGAATTATCCAACCCTTTACAACAGTAAATGAACTAGACGAAATAACTATTAATAGAATAATGAATGTTAACTTTTATGGACCACTTAATTTAGTTCAATTATTTCTTCCATCATTATTAAAAAGAAAAGAAGGAAGTATTGTTAATGTATCAAGCATGGGAGGATTTTTCCCTTTTCCAAAGCAAACAATATATGGAGCTTCAAAAGCAGCAATAAAATTATTTACAGAAGGTTTATATGCCGAATTAATTGATACAAATATTAGTGTAACAGTAGTATTTCCAGGAGCCATAGCTACTAATATTGCAGCAAACTCTAATGTTAGTGTTAAAACAGATGGGTCTGCTTCTACATACAAAATGACTTCAGCAAATAAAGCAGCTAGCGAGATTATAAAAGCAATAGAAAAGAAAAAATTTCAATTATATATAGGATCAGACTCTAAGATGATGAATTTTATGTATAAAATGAGCCCTAAAAGAGCTATAAAAATGATTAGCAAAAAAATGAAAGATTTATAAAATTTAATTGACAATTAACAAACCCTCTGGTAGTATAAGAATACGTTGGGAGAATGCCTATGAAAAAGATAGTATTAAAGAAGAAAGACAATGAAATATTATTCGTTTTTTCAATTATTACATTAATGGTTTATAGTATTTATGCATTACTTCATTTGATAACACTTTCTAACATACCATTAACACTAGTAATTGTAATAATATTATCAATAATTGTGACTATCTCTTTAGCAATATACTATGACAATAAGTTTATACTTAATACAAAACCAGTAGTAAAAAAGAGGCGCTCCAGGCAATGCAAAAAAGACTTTGCCAAAGAAGAAAACCATAAAATATTTAAAAAATTAGCAAAAATATAGGATAATTAATATCCTTTTTCTTTTGTAATTGCGGATTAAAGCAATATAATGTATAATTAAAAAAGGTGATTGAAATGAATTTTGAATTAAAAAATATTAAAGGAACTTTTGACTATTTGCCAGATGAGCAAGTAATAAGAAATAAAATAACGGATACATTAAAAGAAATTTTTGAACTTTATGGCTATCTACCTATAGAAACGCCTATACTTTGTTCATATGATTTACTAGCCTCAAAATATGCAGGTGGCTCTGAAATATTAAAAGAAGTTTACACATTAAAAGACCAAGGAGATAGAGACTTAGGACTTAGATATGATCTAACAGTACCTTTTTCTAAAGTGCTTGGTATGATGAAAGAACCAATACTTCCATTTAAAAGATATGAAATAGGTAAAGTATTTAGAGATGGACCTGTTAAACTAGGAAGAAGTAGAGAGTTCTATCAATGCGATGTAGATGTATGTGGTATTGAAAGCGTCACTGCAGAAGCAGAACTTTTTGCTATGGCCGTTTCTGCTTATAAAAAGCTAGGAATCGATATAGAAATTTATTATAACAATCGTAAATTATTATCTGGCATTATGGAATTTTGTGGAATTGAAAAAACCAAAGAAGCTATTTTGATTATTGATAAATTAGAGAAAATTAGTAAACAAGAAATATATTTTGAATTAGGCAAATTAGAAATTGACTCATCTATAGTAGACAAACTATATACTTATTTCAGTTTTTCATTAGAAGAATTAAAAAGTCAAGATATAAATAATGCATTATTTATAAAAGGTATAGAAGAAATAGAGGAACTAAATAAATACTTAACTGGAATGAATATAGAAACTAACTGTGTATTTAAGCCCTTCTTAGCAAGAGGATTAGAAATATATACAGGAACAGTTTGGGAAGTGTTTGATAAAAAAAGAAGAATTAATTCAAGCCTAGGTGGAGGCGGAAGATATGATGACATCATTACTAAATTTATTGGTAATGGGAATGATTATCCAGCTGTAGGTATGTCATTTGGATTAGAACCAATCTATGCTGTTTTAAAAGAAGAAAACGATTTTAAAGAAAAATTATATGATTTATACATTTTTGCTTTTGATTTAAATCCTAAAGTATTACAAGTAGCTCAAAAACTAAGAGAATCAAAAATAAAAGTCATAGTAGAAATGAATACAGCCAAACTAAAAAAAGGTATGAATTTTGCTAATAGAAATAATATCCCATTTGTTTTATTAATAGGTGAAGAAGAAATAAAAAATAATAAATATTCATTCAAAAATATGGAAACAGGTATGCAAGAATTACTATCTTTAGAAGATATAATAGAAAGATTTAAAAAATGAAAATAAAGTACGATTTATTAAAAGAAGAAAAAAATACTAGTGCTAGAAATGGATTACTTTGCACTAATCATGGCACCTATAAAACCCCAATGTTTATGCCCGTAGGAACACTAGCCAATGTAAAGATGCTCACACCAGAAGAAGTAAAAGCTTGTAATAGTGCGATTATTTTATCTAACACTTATCATTTATGGTTAAGGCCAGGAGAGGATATTGTAGCTAAAGCAGGAGGCCTTCATAAGTTTATGAATTATGATGGACCCATTTTAACAGATAGTGGTGGATTTCAAGTTTTCTCACTAGCTAAGAAAAAGGACATTTTAGAAGAAGGCGTAAAATTTAAAAATCATCTAAATGGAGATTCTTTATTTTTAACTCCAGAACTATCTATTCAGATACAAAATAAACTAGATAGTGATATAGCAATGAGTTTCGATGAATGTCCACCATTTCCTGTAACACACGATTATATGGAACAAAGTGTAGATAGGACGCTTAGATGGGCCAAAAGAGGGCAAAATGTTCATCAAAATGTTAATCAATCTTTATTTGGAATTGTTCAAGGTGGAGAATTCAAAGACCTAAGAAAATATAGTGCAGTAGAGACAGTCAAAATGAACTTTGATGGCTATTCTATTGGTGGAACTAGCGTTGGCGAAGATAAAAAAACCATGTATGAAATGATAGATAATAGTGTCCCTTATTTACCTAAAAATAAGCCAAGATACCTTATGGGAGTGGGAGATCCGATTGATATTCTAGAAGGAGTTACAAGAGGCATAGATATGTTTGATTGTGTATTACCAACAAGAATAGCCAGACATGGTAATGCTTTTACTCGAAGTGGCAAAATCAATTTAAAAAACGCTAAATACAAAGAAGATTTCACACCAATCGAAGAAGAATGTGATTGCTATACTTGCAGTCACTATACCAAAGCTTATATTAGACATCTTATTACAAGTAATGAGGCTTTAGGTGGAAGACTATTATCAATTCATAATATTAGATTTTTAATTAAGTTAACAGAAGATATTAGAGAACATATTGAAGCAGATACACTATTAGAATATAAAGAAGAATTTATAAAAAATTACACAAAAAAACAGTAAATTATATTTTTACTGTTTTTTCCTTTTCTAATAAACAAATTGGAGCTTCATTCATTGATCCTAGATATATTGCGGTATTCTTACCTGCATTCTTACCAATATACATAGCTTTATCGGCAATATCTATATTACTTTTGTAATCCAAATAGTTATTATATTTTGTCACACCAATACTTAAAGTAAAATGTGGTAAGTTAGGCTCTTCTATAAATTTTCTTTCTAAATTTTCTTTAAGTCTTTTCATTAACACTCTTAAAGTTTCGAAATCAATTCCATTTAGTAGTAAAACAAACTCATCACCACCAAATCTTGCACATAAATCGTTGCTTCTAAAAGTAGAGCTTAAGGTTGAACTTAATAATTTTAAAGCTTCATCACCAATAAGGTGACCGTAAAAATCATTGATACCCTTAAAATTATCAATATCAATAAAAGCTAAATAGTGATTACTATTGTCATATACTCTTTTTAAAGCTTTATTCTTAAAAGATTCTTTTGTATACAAAGTTGTTAAATCATCTTTTGCTGTTGGTTCCATTATTGATTTATTAGTTTTAATCATTAAATTAATTAATAAAGACATTATTTTCACTAAATTTATAATTTTTTGACTTTTCTTTTTCTCTTTTACCAATTGCTCTCTTAATCTTCTATTTTCTTTTACTAGCTCTTCATTTGTCATACTACCTCACCACACTTTCCAAACAAGCCATATCAAAGAATTATACATAATTCTTCACAAAAAAGCAATAAAAATCGTAAAAATATTGTTTACTAGTTAAAATCATAGTAAAATGTAAATATAGATAAAAGAGGAAAAAAATGATAAAAGATACCATATCAGAAATATTTGTTGATGTTTGGCCAATGCTATTAATTTTTAGCGTTGTTTTAATTTCACTTCGTTTAACTTACATTTTTTTACTAAAAAAAGAGTTTATTTTATATAAAGAATTATTAAGCTTATTCTTTATAATGTATATTTTGTTACTTTTCCATGTGGTAACCTTTCAAGATGTGGCGGCCTCATCTAATTTCACTTTATTTAAAGAAATATTTAGATATGAATTTGGAAGTAGATTATTTTTTAAAAATGTTGTGGGTAATATGGTTATGTTTATACCTTATGGCTTTTTTTCTTCACAACTTCTTAAAATTAAAAAACCGTACATTATATTGATTCTATCATTTATAACATCTCTTACTATTGAGATAACACAAATGTATTTAGGGAGAGTATTTGATGTTGATGATATTCTATTAAACATTTTAGGAGGAACACTAGGTTATTTACTTTATTTATTAAGCTTCAAGGTTCAAGAAAAACTACCCAAATTCTTGAAAAACGAGATATTTTATAATATACTAATGATAGTTTTAATTAGTTTAGCTGTACTTTATCTTACAAATATGATCAGCTTTGGAGGGATTTATGAATAGTATCGGTATATTTAATGAAACAGAAGAAAAAATAGAAGAGTTAAAAACGATAAAAAAATTAATACAATTTGCTTTAAAAAAAGAAAATATCAAAAGAGCAATATTAAATATCATTATAATTGATAATGAAAGTATTAAAGAAATAAATAGGCAATATAGAAATATTGATAGAGAAACAGACGTTATTAGTTTCGCTTTAGAAGATAGTAAAGAATTAATGCCTGATGGATACAGATTACTTGGAGATATTTATATTTCCATAGATAAAGCAAAAGAGCAGGCAGTAAACTATGAGCACTCATTCTTAAGAGAGCTATCATTTTTATCAATCCATGGTTTCCTGCACCTATTAGGTTATGATCACATGGTAAAAGAAGAAGAAGAAATAATGTTTAAAAAACAAGAAGACATTTTAAATGATTTTGGAATAACAAGAAAGTAGGTATATTATGTTTGAAAAATTAAAAGATTTACTAAAAAACAGTTATGCAAAATACTCGAATTATAGAGTAAGTGCAATAATAGTAACAAAAGATGGAAAAGAATTTAATGGAGTTAATATCGAAAATGCATCATATGGAGCAACTATTTGTGCTGAAAGAAGCGCTATAAGTAACGCTATTAGTAATGGGTATAAAGATTTTAAAGAATTATACGTTATGGTGGATTCTAATATAATAGCCCCACCATGTTTCATATGTAGACAAGTTATTAGTGAACTATGTGATAAAGATATGGATATTATTTGCATGAATAATGTTGGAGAACAAAAGAGATATAAAGTTAGTGAATTATGCGTATATCCTTTTAGTGAGGATAATTTAAGATGAAGAGTGGATTTGTTAGCCTAATAGGTAGACCTAATGTTGGTAAATCAACTCTTTTAAATTCAATAATAGGTAAAAAAATAGTTATAACTTCAAACAAACCACAAACAACTAGAAATATCATACAAGGAATATATACAAATGAAGAAACGCAAATAGTTTTTGTTGATACTCCAGGAATACACAAACCTAATCATAAACTAGGAAAAATTTTAAATCAGCAAGCATACTATAGTATAAACGATGTAGATATTATTTTATTTTTAGTAGATGCGAATGAACACCCAGGTAAAGGCGACAATTATATAATTGAAAAATTAAAAGAAGTTAATAAACCAGTTATATTAGTTTTAAATAAAATAGATGGCATGAGTAGAGAAGACATTTTAATTAAAATAACAGAATATAAAGATTTATATGATTTTAAAGAAATAGTACCAGTTTCAGCCTTAAAAAATAACAATGTTGATGAACTTATAAAAGTAATCACTGAATACTTGCCAGATAGTATAAAGTATTATAATGAAGGTGAAACTACCAATAAAAATATAGACTTTATTATAGCTGAGATAATTAGAGAAAAAGTATTCTCACTTACCGGGGATGAAGTCCCACACTCTTTAACTACCGTAGTAGATTCAATAGAATATGGAAGAACATCAAATACTATTATTGCAAGTATTATTGTAGATAGAGAAGCATTAAAAAAAATAGTTATAGGCAAACAAGGAAGTAAAATAAAAGAGATTGGTATTAGAGCTAGAGCTGAAATAGAAGAATTAATGGGTAAAAAAATATATCTTGATTTAAAAGTGAAAACAATCGAAAAATGGCGTGATAGTGACAAATATTTAACTGAATTTGGGTACAATGATTTTGAAAGATAAGGGATAATTTTGAGAACAATTAAGATTGGAAAAAGGTATAAACATTTTAAAGGTACCATATATAAAGTTTTATGTATTGCCAAAGATTCTGAAACATTGGCTAAAAAAGTAGTTTATACACATAATGATGAAATATGGGTAAGAGATTATGATATGTTTAATTCATTAGTTGATAAAGAAAAATATCCTGATGAAAAGGCTAAATATCGCTTTACGGAGATCAAATGATAGGAGTAGATGGAATTATAGTAAGTGAAATGGCTTATGGCGATACCAGCAAAATAATAAATATTTTAACTAAAGAATATGGCATAATTGGAATTATTGCTAAAGGTGCTAAACAATTAAAAAGCGAGCTCAGAAGTGCTACTGACAAAATAACTTACGGCAAATTTAATATAATTTATAAAAAGGACAAACTATCTACTTTGGTAAGCGTTGATGTATATGATAATTTTAAACAAATCAGAAAAGATTTAATCAAGATAAGTTTTGCTAGTTTTTTAATTGATTTATCAGAGCAAGTCTATAAACAAAATCAAAACGAAAAGATTTTAGATTTACTACTATCAGCTCTTTTTAAAATAAATGAAAATTACGATCCATTAGTTATAACCAATATAATTGAACTAAAATATTTGGACTTTTTAGGAGTTATGCCAATTATAGATGCATGTGCTGTATGTGGATCTAATACACACATTGTAACAATAAACGCTGATAAAGGCGGATACATTTGTCAAAATTGCCATACTAGTGAGTTTATTGTTACAGATAAGACGATTAAACTAATAAGAATGTATTATTATGTAGAAATTAGTAAAATAACAAAAATGTCTGTAAGCGAAAAAACTTCAAAAGAAATAAATTACTTCCTAGATGATTACTATAGTAGATATACAGGTTTATATTTAAAAAGTAAGACCTTTTTAAAAGAACTAAATAGATTATAAATTAGTGATATAATATTATAAAGAATATAAGAAGAGGGATACATTATGAAGTATTTTAAAAACCTAGTTTTCAATAAATTCTTTTTAATTGGATTTATATTACTAATTATAATCGTAATTATAGTTTTTAATATTCCAAAAAACAAAGATAAAGATGATTTAATAGCAACTTCAGACATATATTTTAATGATAGTGTAATAATGCTAGATTCTGATGAAGTTTATAATGCTAGTGTTATAAATACTACAGAAAATGTAAAATATAGTATAGATGATGAAGCGGTTGCATCTGTAGATAGTAATGGAATAGTAACCGGCTTAAAAGAAGGAATAGCTACATTAACAGCAACTACAGATAGTGGCATCTCCAAATCAATAGAAATAGTAGTCAAGGGGATTGAAACTATATCAGAAGGTGTAGGTGCTGAAGTAGAAGAAGACATAGCTGTAAGTTCTATAATAATTAAAGATAGTGAAGTATCTTTAACTACTGGTGGGAGTTATCAATTAACATATGAGGTTTTGCCAAGCAATGCAACAGATAAAAATCTAGTTTGGGAATCAACTGATTCAAGAGTAGCAACCGTTTCACTTTCTGGTTTAATTAGTGCAAGGCAGGAAGGAACGGCTGTACTAACGGCATATACTAATAATAATATTTCAGCAAGCGTTATGGTCAGTGTTAATGCAAAAGAAGTAACTGTATCAAGCATTGAGATATTTCCGTCAAATTTAGAAATGCTAGTAGGGGAATCATCAATACTTGTAATAAAGTATAATCCAAGCAACACTACAAATAAGACTACTTATTGGTCTAGTAGTGATAATTCTATTGTGGAAGTTATTGATGGCAATATTTATGCTAGAAAAGAAGGAACAGCAACTATAACTGCCACATCTTTGGGTAAATCATCGATGTCAAATATTACAGTTAAAAAAAGTGGTAATGACACTATAACACTTTCATCAATCAAATTAAATAAAACAAATATCACACTAAACGTTGGTGATACAACTGTTATGCAATATACTGTACTTCCAATCAATGCGAGTACCTCTGATTTAAGCTGGACTACTTCCAATGATAAAGTTTTTACGGTATCTAATGGTAAAGTAACAGCAAAAGGTGTTGGCGTAGCAACACTAAGCGTTGTTTCTTCAAATGGGAAAGGAGCAACAGCTACAATAACAGTTTTGGAAAATACTATATTAGCTGATACTGTATATTTAAATTATGATAGTGATATATATTTAAATGTAGGCGATACAAAACAACTAAGAGCCACTATAATACCACTAGATACTACCAATCAAAGTTTAACATGGATTAGTAGTAATTCAAGTTCAGTTACTATTTCAAGTTCCGGTTTAATAAAAGCAATAGGATATGGTAAATCGACAGTTGCGGTAATAACTTCAAATGGGAAAATAGCAAGATTAACAGTTAATGTTTTACCTGATAATCCTGATTTTAAATATGGAGAAAAATTAAATGGAACAACTTCCTTCTGCTTAGAGGGAGGCATTACATCAGATAAACAATACAATATTACTGATTTAAACAACAGTTTAAATGATTATATTAATAATGCTTATGAAATTGCTAATATTATTGGAGATCTTAACCCTAAAAGAGCAGAAGTTTTAGCAGCTGCTTATTGGTTAGGTTTTAATCCTTATTGTTTAGTAAAATATAAAGGCGGTTATTCTGTAGCTACAACTGTTAAAGGTTGGTGGGGTGGTTGGACATCACATACAGGAATAGATTGTCATAATTTTATTAAATGGTGTATGTATCAAATATTTGGAAAAACTTATGAAAGTGAAATATTAGGTAAAAAGAATAAGCTATTTAAATCTAGTGGGTTAACAGTAGATGAGATTGTCAATGTTGCTATTCCGGGAGATACGTTAAGGCAAGACCCAGACTACATGGGAAGCGGGCATGTTGCACTTGTATTATCTGTTGATAAAGAAGCAAGAACAGTAACAATAATTCATAGCCAAGGAACGGGAATTAAAATACAAACTCTTACACAATTTGAACATACAAAATATACTTCTGTTACTGATTTAAGCAGTATATATGGTGATTAAAATATTAAGGAGGTATTATGGCTTATACGTATTTTAATAGTTATAAAATTTATTATGATAGTTTAATAAATTCCACAGATATTACTAGTAAGGCAGCGTCTTTAGCAGAAAAGTGTAACTTTTATAGTTTCAAAATTAATTCAACGTATTTTAATAAAATTAGTGAAAGCAAGTGGAGTGAACTAGGAGCACCAGTTGTAAAAACTAACATAATTATTTCACTAAAATCAAGCATAGAAAAAGTTAAAGAAGCTATAGAAAACAATTTGGTTCAAGCATGCAATTTATCAATTAATAGTTTATTGCCAAAGGTAATTGATGTAGAAAAAGAAGATCGACATCTTCAAAGACTAAGGCATAGTCTATCAAATGCTGAAAGTACTTTAAATTCATTGTATTCAGCTAGAAATAGTATAAGCTATTATAGTATAGATAAAGAAGGAAATAAAACTATCAATGATAAATACACTAAAATTACAGCGTCTATAAATAGAGAAATAGGGATAATTAATGGTATAAGGACAAATATAAATACATTAATTAAAACATTAACTACGCTTTGCTTAGAAGCAAATGGATTTATAGTACAAATTAGTTCACTTGATGGAAGCAGTATATCACTCCCTAATTACTCTGGATTAGAAGAGAGCGATAAATATGAACTTATACCATTAGAAAACTCATCGTTTGATACAGATTTAAATATATCAGGACTCTATAATGTTAATGATGAAAATCAAAGATTGGTATATGAAGCATTACTATCTAACGGCTATATATCACAATATAATTCAACAAATGGATTTCGTTATACAAAAGATGGTACATTAAAAAGAACTGTAGCAACCCCAGAAATATATGCTTATGTAATTACCGATTCAAGCGGCCAAAAACAAGTTAAGATTGTAGAAACAAATGAGAATGGGAATAGTAGTGTTAATTTTGCAATATTAAAAGGATCAACAGTTTCGTTGTATACTATTTTACCATTTACTAGTGGTAGACCTTTTGCACTAGCAAGATCTGTTACAGACGTTAATGACTCATCAACAGTAAAAGGCAAAACGTTAGTTAATAGTAGTGGGATAAAGGCTTCTAATTCAAACACTTGGATATCACTTGTTGATTTTAAAGACAACGATAATAATAAATTAGAATTTTCATCTAATGGGACTCCTACCTGGTTAAAAACAACAGTAGACTCAACTGGAACTGAGACAACGCAAAGCATTGTTATAGACAGTAATACAAGTAAAGAGGATATAATAGCTTTTGAAGAAGCAACAACAGTGAAAGTTCCATTGTTAGAAATTCAATTAACAGGAGTTAAGTCTGGCCAATCAAGCCAATTATCAAACACAACACAATGTAGTATGACTTATAATTTTGCCGAAAATAATAGCACTCCTGTAATAAGAGCGGCATCTGAAAAAATTTTATCAACGACAGGAGCAGGTGGACTTGGCGGCGGAGGAATAAAAATGATGTCAAACTTTAAAGTGAAAGTTGTAGATAGTATAGAAAAAGTACCAGATGATTACGTTTTATTAGAATAATAAAAAACAAACAGCAAATTTTTTTGTTGTTTTTATATGACTTATATGATATTATACTTATAGTAGAAAAGGTATAATTATAACATTTATTTATTAAACAAATTTAGTCAAAATATATTATATTTGAGGTGATGATGTGGATAATCTTTTTTTAAAGGGAACAAATTTATTTTTATCAACGACATTTTTTGATGAGGTATATAATGACAGTAGTATCAAATCTCTTTGTAATGATGTAAAAACAGCAGTTGAATCAAATCAATTTGAAGCTTTAAGCAATTGTGGCTTGTTTGTTAACGGCTTAAATTCAATAGTTAGTTCAGCAGATGCAATTTTAGAATATAGTAATTCGTTTAAAGCATCATTAAATAATCACAAAGAAAATATAGTAGATGAAGAAAATTATTTAGCGACACGGTTTGATAATTTAGAGGGATTAGAGGTTTTAAGTACGTCTTCTATTTCAAATGATGGAATGACTGAAGAAGAATCATTTGATGGTATAAATGAAGATAATTCACAGAGTTATACCTCAAAATATTTAAGTTATGAGCAATTTAAACTTCAGGCACAGCAATTTGCAATTGAACAAGGACTACCACAGGCAAGTGATGAAAAAATTTTTGAAACATATCAAAACTACTTAGCAAATAATAAAATTGATCTATCAAATGCAACGTTTAGCAATGCTACAGATACATCAGTCAGTACAGATATTGGTGATATAGCAACATCAACAATATCCGCTGCTTCAATCGCAGCAGCGACAATAGGATCAACAATAACGCCAGAGGTAACATCAACGCCATCTCCTACATCAAGTGTAAGTGAAGTAATAAAGGAGCCAACTGAAGGACCTATAGCTGAACCATTAAAGCCACCTATAACAGAAGATGAGAATAGTCAAAATACAGAATCAACTAGATCAACAATGGGTGAAACTAAAGCAGATGAAAATTTTAATGAAAATTCAAATAAAGAAAATTATGACATAAATAAGAAAGTAAAAGAAAACAACGCACAAAATGATACGCCATCTTCACCATCCCCAACGGCAACAAAAGAAACAGTAACTTCAAGTATATCTCCAAATCCAACGCCAACACCAAGTTCAACGCCATCTCCTACATCAAGTGTAAGTGAAGTAATAAAGGAGCCAACTGAAGGACCTATAGCTGAACCATTAAAGCCACCTATAACAGAAGATGAGAATAGTCAAAATACAGAATCAACTAGAT
>JAQUYH010000004.1:55075-83478 GCA_028691955.1 Bacilli bacterium
CAACAATGGGTGAAACTAAAGCAGATGAAAATTTTGATAAGATTTCTAATAGGGTAATGTATAATATTGATAAAACAGAAATTTCAACTGAAGGAACAACCGGAGGAACAACTGGAGGAACAACTGGAGGAACAACTGGAGGAACAACCGGAGGAACAACCGGAAGAACAACCGGAGGAACAACTGGAGGAACAACTGGAGAAACAACTGGAGGAACAACCGGAGGAACAACCGGAGGATCAGCTGGAGGATCAACTGGAGGATCAACTGGAGGATCAGCTGGAGGATCAACTGGAGGAACAACTGGAGGATCAACTGGAGGAACAACTGGAGGATCAACTGGAGGAACAACCGGAGGAACAACCGGAGGAACAACCGGAGGAACAACTGGAGGAACAAATTGGGCAAATACTCAAACGGTTTCAAGCAGTAATAATTCAAATACTATTGCTTATGCATCAGACAGCAATGAAATAGACTCAAATAACGATGAAATAGAAGAAGTAGTAATACCATCTACTAATGTAGATATAGAAAATGACAATACAACAATAGATACTAATTATACTGAACCAATAATAGATGAGAATATAAGCCAAGATAGCTCTTTAAATGCTTCCGCAAATAATGCAAATAGTTTTATAAATTTAAAAAATTTAGCAATAGGTGGAGCTGCTGGATTAGGCTTAGCCGGTGCTGCTAAATTTATAAAAAATAAAAATCAGGAGAAGGGTGATAGTGATGGAAATTGAAGTTAAATATGATGAATTATATACTTTAAGTGATTATTTACTGGAAAAAAGTGAAGAATTAAAAGAAGATCAAAAATTTATAGATTCAATTTCCAATTCACTTTCAGAAATTTTACATGGTTTAGGTGAGCAAGCTTTAGCTTATAGAATAAAAAATTATAATGCAACACAATTTAATAAAGTAGTAAAATATACAGGAACTTTAGGAAATGAATTAAAAGCAGGAGCTAAACTTTATAATTCAGAAGATAGTGATTTTGAGCAAAAAATGAATAGGGAGGCTTCAAAATATGTCAACAGTTGATATTCTTTTAAAAGATGCGGAATTAGAAAGCCTTATAGCAAGTTTTGAGAATAAAATAAATGAAATCAACAACAAATTTGATGAAATTAAATCAAAAACATCTATTGTTGATGGAGAATCAGAAACATGGAAAAGCAAATCACAGCAAGCTTTTAAAGCAAAAAAGGACTTATATATTAAACAATTTGCACCTATAATAGAAGAACTTACAAAGGAACTAAATCTACTTAAATTAGCACGCACAAAACTTAATGCAACAGAATCATCAATTAATAGTAATATTGACAACTTAATAAGTGAAGTAGTATAAAAGAAAAAGAATTGGGGTGAAAAAATGATTGTTTTATTAATAACAAAAAATAAGATAATAAGAACATTACTACCAAAAAAAATATATGGTGACTATTGGATAACCGATCATATTAGCAACACAGAAAAGAAAATAATGAATATAGAAGAAGAAGATAGCAACTGGAAGATAAAAAGTAATGCAGAATATCAAATAATAGATAATACACAAAAATTATTAGATAGTGTTTATTTAAAAGAATATGAAACATATTACATAAAAGTAAACAAAACAGATGATATCTATTTGTTATATTGTATTCCGACATTTGATGAGGCTATAAATTATTTAAGCTTAGAGGGCATAACTGAAATAAAAATAGGTAGCTCAAAAACAGCTGATATAATTTATAAAAACGAATTAATGTCAGAAAATCATGCTATACTAAATTTTTCAAACAACAAATGGAAAATAACAGATACAAACAGTAAATTTGGCGTTTTTTTAAACAATTTAAGAGTAAAAGAAGCCACCATAAATTATGGTGATGTTATATTTATTTTAGGGCTAAAAATTATAGTTCTAAACAATAAAATAATCATAAATAATCCAAATAATGCTGTTTCATTTCCAAAATTTAAAACAATTCCTTATGAAAAATTAGGAATAGAATTAAGACAAATAAAAGATGAGATAGATGAGGACATAGAATTATATAAAGAGGATGAATACTTTCTAAGAGCTCCACGTTTTAAAACATCTATTGAAAAAGAAACCTTAGTAGTTGACCCACCCCCAAGTAAAGTTAAACAAGATGAAACTCCAGCAATATTCATGATAGGTTCATCAATGACCATTGGAGTAATGTCTCTTATGACTTTGTATACAACCCTTGATAGCGTTTCGGCAGGGACAAGAACTTTAACTTCAGCTTTACCTTCAATAATTGGTGGCTCCGTTATGCTAATAAGTATGATATTGTGGCCTATATTAAACCGAAGATATCAACGTAAAACGCGTACGAAACAAGAAAAAGAAAGACAAGAGAAATATAGCAAATACATATCTGAAAAAGAAAAACAAATTGATATGATAATGCATAGTCAAACACAAATACTTCATGAAAATTATATTCCATATAATGAATGTGAAGACATAATTTTAAGTAAAAATAGGCAACTATGGGAAAGAAAAACAGAACAACAAGACTTCTTAACAGTAAGACTTGGACTAGGTGATTTACCAGTAGAACTAGATATAAAATACCCTGAAGAACATTTTACAATGGAGGAAGATAACTTAAAGGATATTCTAAACTCATTAGTTTATAAATCAAAAATATTAAATGATGTTCCAATTACCGTTTCTTTAACACAAAAATACATTTTAGCTCTAGTAGGAAAACATCAAGAAACAACCGATTTTATGAAAAAAATAATTTTTCAACTTCTAACTTTTCATAGTTACGAAGATTTAAAATTAGTCTTTTTTGTAAATTCAGAGACAGAAAAAAAATGGGATTATGTTAAATCGTTACCTCATACTTGGAGTAATGATAAAAAAACAAGATATTTTGCATCAAACTATGAAGAAATGCAACAACTATCGGCTGTTTTAGAAAAAGAGCTTCAGGCTAGAACTTCGAAAGAAAATACAACTTATAAGAGTTTTTCGCCATATTACATTTTAATAATTGATGATTACTCAATATCTAGAAACATTGAGATAGTTATAGATGCATTAAAACAAAAAAATAATTTAGGATTTAATGTTATTGTACTCAATGAAACACTTTCATCATTACCAAATGAGTGTACGACATTTATAAATGTTAGCAATATGAAAGGTGGCATTTTTGAAAGCGAACTTGTATCAACCAAACAAAAAGAATTTGTTGTTGATAAAGATGAAGCAGTAGATTATGATAAATGTTTCTTATCAATAGCTAATACTCCAATAAAATTTGCTAATGAGTTATATTCATTACCTAATACATATTCTTTTCTAGAAATGTATAATATTGGAAAAGTAGAACAATTAAATTCTTTATCCCGTTGGAAAATGAATGATTCAACTTTAAGCTTACAGGTTCCAGTAGGAATAGATACACATGGATTACTATTTAATTTAGACATTCATGAAAAAGCACATGGACCACACGGTTTAATAGCAGGTATGACTGGTTCCGGTAAAAGTGAATTTTTAATTACCTATATTTTATCATTAGCCGTTAATTATCATCCAGAAGATGTTTCATTCATATTAATTGATTATAAAGGTGGAGGTTTAGCCGGAGCTTTTGAAAACGAAATAACAGGAGTTAGACTACCACATTTAGCAGGTAAAATAACAAATCTAGACACTGCAGAAATGCAAAGAGCACTAGTTTCAATTCAAAGTGAATTAAGAAGAAGACAGAAAATATTTAATGAAACAAGAAAAAAGCTAAATGAAGGCGTAATTGATATATACAAATATCAAAAACTTTATCACAGCAAATTAGTAGATGAACCAATATCACATTTACTTATTATTTCTGATGAATTTGCAGAACTTAAAATGCAACAACCAGAATTTATGGACCAATTAATAAGTACAGCAAGAATTGGTAGAAGTTTAGGAGTTCACTTAATACTTGCAACACAAAAGCCATCAGGAATTGTCAATGATCAAATTAGAAGTAATAGTAGATTTAGAATTTGCTTAAAAGTTCAAGAATCATCTGACAGTATGGATGTTATTAACGTTCCAGATGCAGCTGAATTAAAACAAGTAGGGCGTTTTTACTTGCAGGTAGGATATAAAGAGTATTTTGCTTTAGGACAATCCGCTTGGGCTGGATCTTCATATATTCCTGCCGACAAACTACAGAAAAAAATTGATAAATCAATCAACTTCGTAAACAATATAGGTTCTTCTATAAAGGAAGTTGAGGATATCCCTAAAGTAAATCTAACAGTAAAAGGTGATCAATTAACTAACATTGTTAAATATTTATCAAATACAGCTAAAATGAGCAATATTAATATTAAACAACTATGGCTAAACAAAATACCAGCTATTATAAAATTAAGTGATCTAAAAGAAAAATATAGGTATAACAAAATAAACAATATTGTAAATATCGTTATTGGTGAATACGATGATCCATTTAATCAAAGAAAAGGCTTGCTAACCTTAAATTTATATAAAGATGGAAACTTATTCATTCATGGAATAGCTGGTAGTGGTAAAGAAAAATTACTAAGCACCATCATATACAGCACTATAACAACATATACACCAGAAGAAAGTAATATATACATATTGGATTTTGGAACAAATTTATTAAAAGTTTATGAAGAAGTTCCTCATATTGGAGATATTATTTCAGAAGATGATATTGAAAAAATAACAAATTTATTTAAATTTTTAGATAGATCAATTGATAATCGCAAAAATTTATTTCAAAAATTCGGTGGTAGTTACGATAGTTATTTAAAAAATTCAGGAGCAACATTGCCACTCATCACAGTAATACTTAATAATTATGATGCGTTTAATGAACTTTATCCAAATTTTGAGGAAACATTAATTCAATTATCAAGAGAAGGAATAAAGTATGGTATTACATTTATAGTAACAACAACATCTCCAAGTATTCGTTACAAGCTTTCTCAAAATTTTGCTCAAAAATTATCTTTACGTATGAATGATATATCAGATTATAATTCAATTCTTGGCAATGTTCATAAATTGGAGCCAGGTAAATTAGTAGGACGTGGCTTAGTAAAATTAGATAATATTTATGAATTTCAAACAGCAACTATTTCAGATAACAACGAGCTAGAGTATATTAAAGAAACAGTTTCAAATATCAAAGAAAAATATACTTTAAAAGCACCAAATATTCCAATATTACCTAGCATAGTTTCTTTTGATACGGTTGTGAAATCATATAAAAATTTAAATACCGTACCTATTGGTATAGAGAAGGAAAGCCTAGATGTTTCAACAATTGACTTGAAAAAACAACTGATAAGCTTAATTTCAGCTCAAAACATAATTGATAATAAAACATTTATATATTCTTATATAAAAGAATTAGAACTATTAAATAATAACAATTTAATAGTTATAGATGCTTTAAAATTATTTGATGAAAATACTTTCGGAAAAGCTAATTATAGTAATAAAGATTTATATAATATTTATAATAAATTAGAAAAATCAATAGAGGAATACAATCAAAATTTAGATAAAAATTATCAAAACAATTTAGTTATTATTATTGGATTAGAAGCACTTATAAATAACATAGAACTTACAAAAAAAGCTGACTTAAAATTATTTTTTGAAAATGCCAAGAAATCAAATAAATTTAACTTTATCATAATGGAAAATGATAGTCTTTTAAAGAAATATGCTTATGAGGATTGGTATAGACTTAATATTATTAGCAATCAAGGTATATGGCTTGGAAATGGTGTGACAGAACAATATGTTATAAAAATTTCTAAAATGGATAAAAGTCTATATCAAGAAATCAATAATAAATTTGGATATCTAGTAGAAAATGGCAATCCTGTATTAGTTAAGCTAATTGATTATATTTCTAATTTGGAGGCAAAAAATAATGAATAAAGTATTTATAAAATTATATGTGCCATTAATTGAAAACAACTATGAAATGTTTATACCAATAGATAAAGAAATATGTGATATAATAAAGTTATTAGTAAGAGCAATAAACGAGCTTGTTGACACTGATTATAGTCTGACAAGTGAAACTGGATTATATAACAGGGTAACTGGAGAAAAATATGATTCAAAAGTTAAAATTTGCGATACTGATATAAAAAATGGTATGAATTTAATTTTAGTTTAGGGGAGGTGAAAAGATGGCAACAAATTTTAATGTAACACCACAAGAATTATTAGAAACATCAAAAGTTTTAGGAACAATAAGTGCAGATTTTCTAAGTGAGGTTAAATCAATGTATAATTCATTAGATGATTTAATTTCAAAATGGCAAGGTTCAGGAGCTAGTCAATATTACCAGGGACTATTAAACAGAAAAGGTGATGTTGAAACTTTAGGGGTAGTAATTGGGCAATATAGCACTTTTACAGGAAAAGCAGCTGTAGCTTATAGTACAACAGACGATGATATAGCATCAGCCGCTGGTAAATTTTAGGAGGGAATATGGGAAATAACAATCAAGGAAATATTTTAGTAAACGATCAGGTATTAATGGACACAGCTTCAACTTATCGCAATAATATTTCTAAAATGCGTAGTTTATTAGATGAAGCTACTAGAAATATTAATAAAACAAGTTCTAATTGGTCTGGAGAAGCAGCAGAAGGCTTAAGAATGAAATATGAAAAATTTAAAGCAACTTTTGATCCTTTTTGTGAAAGTGTTGAACAATTTGCAAAATTTTTAGATAGTTCCGCAGAACAATATAGAATTAATGAAGCCAATGTTAAGAAAGCAGCAGAAGAAGCTATATCTGACGTTTCAGTTTAATTAATGAAAGAGTATAAAGCTCTTTTTTTAGTTATTAAATTTATGCTATAATTAAAAAGGAGGATATTTATGAAAACAAAAGTATATTTTACTGATATGAGAACAACATATGATAATAATATGTTGGATAAATTGAAAAACTTATTAATTAAAAGCGGATTTAACGATATAAATTTTAAAGACCAATTTGTGGCTCTTAAAATCCACTTTGGAGAATATGGAAACTTAGCTTTTGTTAAGCCAAACTATGTTAAAGTGATAGCAGACTTAATAAAAGAAAGTGGTGGGCATCCATTTATAACAGATGCTTCTACTTTATATTCAGGAAAAAGAAGTGATGCTATTAGTCATATAAATGTAGCGGAATTAAATGGCTTTAACAGTGTAACTACAGGTTGTCCAACGATAATAGCTGATGGACTAAAAGGGAATGATTATAAAGAAATAGAAGTAAATTTAAAGCACTGCAAAACAGTAAAAATAGGAACCGCTATAACTGAAGCAGATATTATTATTTCTATAAATCACTTTAAAGGGCATGAACAAGCCGGATTTGGTGGAGCCTTAAAAAATCTTGGTATGGGTTGTGGCTCTAAACTAGGAAAACTAGAAATGCATTCTGGATTAAAGCCAGAAATAGATTTAGATAAATGTATTGCTTGTGGTATGTGTGTTAGAAATTGTAATCAAAAAGCAATATACATGGATAGTAAAGCTGTAATAGATAAAAATAAATGTGTGGGTTGTGGGGAATGTATAGTTGTATGTCCCCAAAAGGCTATAATGCAAAAAGAAGCCGATCAAAGTAGATTATTAAATGAAAAGATTGCAGAATATGCATATGGAGTACTAAAAGATAAAACACATTTTCATATTAATTTTATTACAAATGTTTCACCAAACTGTGATTGCTGGTCAAATAACGATTTACCTATAGTTCCAGACATAGGTATATTAGCATCATCTGACCCTGTAGCCATTGATATGGCTAGTGCTGACTTAGTAAATAATGCAGAAACTGTTAAAGGTAGTATTTTAAGTGAAAAAGCTACAACAATTCATGATAAATTTAAATGCATTCACGGCAATGTTGACTGGGAAGCTGGCTTAGATTATGCTGAGGAATTAGGCTTTGGAAATAAAGAATATGAATTAATTAAATAATTTAATAGCTTGGAGGCTTAAAATATGCCATATCCATTTAAAATTTTAAACAAAAAAAAATATATACTATATTTTATTAATGCTTTTGTAGAAAACATTTGCTTATATATCATGCCTGTAATATTATCGATGTATTTAACTGTGCCATTTAATTTAGAAAAATTTAGAATGTTAATAATTTTGATCGTAATAGTTAAGATAATTGAAATAGGATCTGATATAATATGGAATTTTGAAGCGGAACCTTTTCTAGAAAATTATAAAAAAGATTTGCAAATATCATATTTTAAAAGAATATATAATATGAGTATATCAAAACTAGACAATGCTCATACGGGGTATTTAAAAAGGCAGTTAGACATAATAGGAGATGAGTCAACTAAACTTTTAGATGAAATGATGATGACGATAAATGGCTTTTGTGTCGCCATAACAATATTCTTATTTCAGGTTTGGACACAAAGCATATTTATGTTTATTATTTGCATTATTTTTGTTGTCGTAATTGTGATATATAATGTTTTAATTACAAAAAAGAATATAAAAGTTCAAGATGAATACAATGATAATATGGCAAAATACAACGCAACATCAGTCGATTTTTTGCAAAATATTAAAATTGCAAAAAATTTCAATGCTTTGAATTACGCTGTAAAAACTATTGATAATAAATTTAGTAATGTAAAAAAACCTTTGAAAAAAATAAATATATTTTATTCTTTAAGATCGGATGGAATAAACGGATTAGTTTACATTATGTACACTATAATTTTAATTAGCCTTTTTATAAAAATGTCAAATGGAGCTGATATTTTTAGTTACTTAATATTTTATTCAGCTATGTTTAATGGACTAAACATTGAATTAAAAGGCGTTGCAACATTATTTATTAGTTTTAATAAATTTAAGTCTGCAAATAATCAGATTGAAAAAATTATTGTTGATGATCAAGAAAGAAAAAAAATAAAAAAATGGGAAAATATAACAATTAAAGATATTGAGTTTAGGTATAAAGAAGAGAGCAATATTAAAATTAATATACCCATGTTTTCATTAAATTGTAAAGACAAAGTAAGTATAGTAGGAGAGTCAGGCCAGGGAAAATCAACCTTTTTATCTCTTTTTTCAAGATTTTATAATATTGAAGATGATAAATATTTAGTAAATAATCAAAAATCAGATAAAGTACCTGATATTGCATATATATCACAGGAAACAGATTTATTTGATTTAACAATAAAAGAGAATTTATGTCTTGGTAAGGATATATCAAATAAAAAATTAGCACAATATTTAACAGATGCTGGATTAGATGAGTGGATTAATAATTTAAAGGACGGATTAGATACAATTGTTGGTGAAAAAGGAATAAAACTTTCAGCTGGTCAAAAACAAAGATTAAATATTATTCGTGGGATCTTGCTTGATAAGGAAATTTATATATTAGATGAACCAACATCTAATTTAGATTTAGTATCAGAAGAAAAAATAACAAACATGATAGAAAAGTATTTAAACAGAAAAACTTTAATTATAGTAACTCATAGATCAGTGCTAAAAAAAATATGCAATAAGCATTACATTTTCAAAAAAAGAACTATGATAATAGAAGAATAATATTACATGTAAAAAGATTAAGAAAATTCTTTAATCTTTTTAATTAATACCATTATTTTTTAACAATAAAGTATAAAACAGTCATAGAATAATAAAAGTTTTCATCTTCAAATTTTAACTTTAATTTATTTAACAAGTATTCAAGCTCTTTTTTTATATTTTCATCAACATTATTTCTATTTGCAGCACTTCTAAAAGCAATACTAGTATTAAATAAATCAATTTTTTCTTCTTTGTTTTTTCCAATAGTATCAGTAATAATATGTTTTAAAGTAATATTACTGAAACCAGCTACTTTTAAAAAATTATAAGTTTTTTTGCCAATATATCTATCAGTAAATTTTGTTAATTCAGAAGCTTTTAACACATTATTTTCATATAAATTAAAAATTCTTTCGAGAAGATTTTCATCATCAGGATAGCACACTTTAAAACTGTCATCTGGCACTTTAACAATTATTACACCTTTGTCACTTAAAAGAGTTCTCAACCTCTTAAGAACAGATATAGGATTTTCTAAATGCTGTAAAACATATGATAAATATATAATGTCAAATTTATAATTGCTATTAAAAGCATTTATATCACAGTTTACAAAATGATATCGTTTATCATTTATAAAATCTAAGTTAGCACTTTTTATAGCAAATTCATCATTATCTATTCCAATAATATGTGAAATGTTTTTATATTTGTTAAATAATAGATTAGTTTTATAGCCATTAGAACACCCAACATCTAAAACTTTCAAGTTTTTATATTTTAATATATTAGATAATTTTAAGATTTCTTCATCAGAAGCTTGATTTCCATTTGCTTGCTTCTTTAATTTATTTAAATTCCATTTTTCCATATTCAAATACTATCATCTACTTTCATTTAGCACTAAAATTATAATTATATAATACCACATGTTGATTTAAAAATATAAAAAACTCGTAATTAAATACGAGTTTTGTTTTATAAATGGAGCAAGTAACCAGAATCGAACTGGCATCCTAGCCTTGGCAAGGCCATGTACTAACCATTGTACTATACCTGCACATTATGGAGGACCTAGTCGGATTTGAACCAACGATCAGGGAGTTGCAGTCCCACGCCTTAGCCACTTGGCTATAGGTCCATTAAATGAACAAACTAATTGTATCAAAAGAAACTTAATTTGGCAAGTTTTTTTTATATAAAACCATAAAAATGTTATAATAATAAAAAGAGTGATAATTATGATAAGATATAATCCAGATATAAATATTGGACTTAATCAAAAACAAGTAAATGAGAGAATCAAAAATAATTTAGTAAACTACGATACAGTAATACCTACTAAAAGCAAATTACAAATAATATATAAAAACGTTTTTAACTTGTTTAATTCTTTGAACTTCATTTTAGCTTTAGCTATAATTTTAGTTAACTCCTATCGCAATTTGTTATTTATGGGAGTAGTTATATCCAATACACTTATAAGTACCATTCAAGAATTAAGAGCTAAAAAGATAATAGATAGATTATCTATTCTATCAAAATCAAAGTTAGAAGTTATAAGAAGTGGAAAAATAGAAAAACTATCAATCAATGAAATAGTCTTAGATGATTTAATAATATTAAATCCCGGAAGCCAAGTAGTAACAGATTCCATTATAGTTGACGGAACTTGTGAAGTAAATGAATCGTTTATTTCAGGAGAAGCGAATACCATATACAAAAAAGAAAAAGAAAAATTAATATCAGGTAGCTTTATAGTAAGCGGTAGAGTAATAGTTAGAGTTAATCATATAGGATTAGATAATTATACTGCCATAATATCAAAAGAAGCCAAATATATCAAAAAAGTAAAATCAGACATTTTATCATCATTAAATAAAATTCTAAAAATAATAAGCATTATTATAGTGCCACTTAGTATTATTCTTTTCTTCAAACAATTAAATGTAGCAGGAAACACATTAGAAAGCTCTGTAGTAAATACAGTTGCCGCCATGATAGGAATGATTCCAGAAGGACTAATTTTACTTATAAGTACGGTATTTGCTATTGCTATAATTAGATTATATAAATATAAAGTTTTAGTTCAAGAATTGTATTCCATAGAATCTCTTGCTAGAATAGATACCCTTTGCTTAGACAAAACAGGTACTATAACCGAAGGCGTAATGGAAGTAAAAGATATAATAAAACTAGACAATAGTATTGATTTAAATAATATTTTATCTAATTTTTCATACAATTTTAAAGATGTAAATCAAACATTAAAAGCTATTCAAGCCTATTATAAAAAGAAAGATAATCTAATTGCTTTAAAAACATACCCCTTTTCTTCAGATAAAAAATTCTCTGGAGTAAGATATAAAAACATATCAGTAGTAATAGGCGCACTAGAAACTATCCAAAACAACGAAGAAAAAAAACAATATGAGGAATATTCAAAAAATTATAGGGCACTTACTATAGCTATATCAGATAATGATTTTATTGAAAATGATTTACCATTAAATTTAAGAGTAATAGGATTTATTTTAATAGAAGATATTTTAAAAAAAGATGCTAAAGAGATAATAAATTATTTTCAAACAAATAATGTAGATATTAAAATAATATCAGGTGATAACCCAGTAACAGTTAGTAATATTGCTAAAAAAAGTGGCGTAATTGGTTACGATAAATATATAGATATTAAAGAAAAAAAGAATTTAAGTTATGATTACTTAGTAAATAATTACAACATATTTGGAAGAGTAAATCCAAAAGAAAAAAAAGAGTTAATACTTGCTTTAAAAAGGCAAGGGAAAATAGTTGCTATGACAGGTGACGGCGTAAATGATGTGCTAGCTTTAAAAGAAGCAGACTGCAGTATTAGTTTTAAAAATGCTACAGAAGCTGCTAGAAATGTATCACAAATAATTTTAATTAATTCTGATTTTTCATCAGTTAAGGAAATTGTAAAAGAAGGAAGAAGAAGTATAAATAATATAGAAAGATCGTCAAGTTTATTTTTAGTTAAAACTATATTTGCAACCATCTTAGCTATTATATTTATTTTTCTAAATGTTTCGTATCCTTTTAAGCCAATTCAGCTAACCCTTACTAGTGTAGTAACCATAGGTTTACCATCATTTATATTAGCTCTAGAACCTAATTACAGCATAGTAAAAGGTAAATATTTAACCAATGTTATAAGTAAAGCTTTACCAGCCGGATTAACTATGGTTATAAACATAATACTAATATTAATAGCTTCACGAATATTTAATTTAAGTTTAGACATATCTTCAACTATGTGTGTTATATCAAACGCTACCATAGGATTCTTATTTTTATATGATATAAGTAAGCCATTTAATAAACTAAGAACTTACTTATTTATATCAATGATATTATTATTTATATTACAAGGAATATTTTTATCAGAACTATATTATCTAGTAGTATTAACACCGCTTTCTATACTAATAGAGATACTAATTCTGTTATCATCTATTTTGTATTTTAAATTATTTCAAAATTTATATGAATATATATTAAAAAAACATTCAAAATTTTTCAACTAATGGTATAATAACTAGAAAAGGTGGGGATTGTATGCTAGATAAAGTTATTGATTTAATAAAAGGTAGCGATGTTTCTATGCCAAGGCTTTTATTAAATAACTATGTTAAATTAAATATAAAAGACAGAGAATTAATAATATTACTATATTTGATTAATGAAGAAAGTAGTATGTACAATCCTAGCAAAATAAGTGCAGACTTAAATATTCCAATCAAAGAAGTATTAATGTGCATTAATAGATTATCAGAAATAGGATTCGTGGAAATACAAATTAAGAAAGTTGCTAAAATAGTAGAAGAGCACATATCGCTAGATAATTTATATCAAAAATTAGCCTTCTTAATTGTAAATGAAGATAAAGAACCTACTAATATATATGATGCTTTTGAAAAAGAATTTGGAAGAACCCTATCTCCAATTGAATTTGAAATAATCTCATATTTAGAAAGCAATTTTTCTGAAGAATTAATTTTATTAGCTTTAAAAGAAGCCATATTTAATAATGCTCCAAGTTTAAAATATGTTGATAGAATATTGCAAGATTGGAAAAAGAAAAACATTAAAAATGCTAGTGATGTAGAAAAAGAAAAAGTTAAATTTAAAGAAGCAAAAGACGCACAAATAAAACCTAAAGAACTATTTGATTATGATTGGTTAAATGAAAAATAAAATAATTGATTATTTAAACGAATTAATAAATAATCCAAAATCAGAATTAAATTATAATCATGATTATGAATTATTAATATCAGTTATGATGAGTGCGCAAACAACTGATAAAAGAGTGAACCAAGTAACAAGCGTTTTGTACAAAAAATACAATTCTTTAGAAAAATTAAGTAAAGCCAATTTAGATGACGTAAAAAATATTATAAAATCAGTTGGAACTTTCAATAAAAAAGCTGTAAATGTTATAGAAATTGCTAAAAAACTAGCTCCTATTGGATATGTTCCAAATGATAGAAATTTCTTAGAAAGCCTACCTGGAGTTGGGAGAAAGACAACTAACGTTGTATTAGGAATAATATATAATGAGCAAGTAATAGCGGTAGACACTCATGTTAAAAGAGTAGCTATAAGACTAGGTATTGCAGAGGAATCTGATGATGTTTTAAAAGTTGAAAAAAAGCTAACAAAATATTTTAAAGGAAATAATTTAATAGATATACATCACAAAATATTATTATTTGGTAGATATTACTGTACGGCGAGAAACCCCAAATGTGATAATTGTAAGTTAAGAGATATGTGCAAATATTACAACAATATGATATAATTAAAAAAATACTAAATGTTAAAGGAGAATTTTTATGAAAAAACATGGATTTACTTTAATAGAACTTTTAGCAGTAATTGTAATATTAGCGATAATTGCTGTTATTGCAACGCCAATAATATTAAATGTAATAGAGTATTCTAGAAAAGAATCAGCAAAAGATTCAGCTTATAATATTGTGAGTGCAGTTAATACTTATTATACAACCTCACAATTAGATTCAATGCCAGCAACTTTACCACTATTAGTGTCATTTCCAGATAGTAATATTTTAATTGGCGGAACAGTTCCTGAAAGCGGCTCAGTAATAATAAAAGAAGAGATATAATTGATTTAAAAATAGGTGATTATATATGCAATAATTTAAATCTAGATATCGAGTGTGGTTTAAATTTTGATATTAATAAAACTTATGGTGGTTCTGGAAATGAAGTTATAGCTTCATTAATTGCAGCTAATAATGGAGGTTATTTAATAAGTGGATATACAACCTCAAGCGATGGAGATATAACAGGTGGAAACAATGGTTTATATGATGGTTGGATTGCAGCTGTTGATAGTACGGGAAAAATAAAGTGGAATAAAACTTATGGTGGTTCTGGAAATGAAGTTATAACTTCATTAATTGCAGCTAATAATGGAGGTTATTTAATAAGTGGATATACAACCTCAAGCGATGGGGATATAACAGATGGGAACAATGGATTAAAAGATGTTTTTGTAATAAAATTAGATGATATTGGACAGATAGAGTGGAACAAAACCTATGGTGGAACTGGTGATGATATTCCATCTGATTTGATAACAACAAGTGATGGAGGTTATTTAATAAGTGGATATACAAGTTCAAATAATGGAGATATAACGGACGGAAACAACGGATCAAATGCTGTTTTTGTAATAAAATTAGATAATACTGGACAAATAGAGTGGAATAAAACTTATGGTGGAACTGGTGATGATAGATCAACTAATTTAATAACAACAAGTGATGGAGATTATTTAATAAGTGGATATACAAGTTCAAATAATGGAGATATAACGGATGGAAACAACGGATCAAATGATGTTTTTGTAATAAAATTAGATAATACTGGACAAATAGAGTGGAATAAAACTTACGGTGGAACTGGTGATGATAGATCAACTAATTTAATAACAACAAGTGATGGAGGTTATTTAATAAGTGGAATAACAGCCTCAAAGGATGGAGATATAACAGATGGAAATAAAGGTTTATATGATGCTTGGATTTTAAAAATAGACAGTTCTGGAATATTAAATTGGAACAAAACTTATGGTGGAACTGGTGATGATAGTCCAATTGATTTGATAACAACAAGTGATGGAGGTTATTTAATAGGTGGAGTAACAAATTCAAATGACGGAGATATAGCGGGTGGAAATAAAGGGTTATATGATGCTTGGATTTTAAAAATAGACAGCTCTGGAATATTAAATTGGAACAAAACTTATGGTGGAAGTAGTAGTGACAGATCAACTAATTTAATAACAATAAGTGATGGAGGTTATTTAATAAGTGGAATAACAAATTCAAATGATGGAGATATAACAGATGGAAATAATGGATCTTATGATAGTTGGCTTTTTACTATAGATAAAAATGGAAACTATTAAAAAAATTGCACCATTTAAAAATATATAGTATAATTTGTAAAGGTGAGAAATTTTATGACTATACAATACATTATAATAATTATTGTAATGCTTATAATTGCAATAGCAATAACAAGAGCAGGAAAAAAAGACTTCAAATTAGATGCCAACAAATTAGTTGAGTATTTAGGAGGTAAAGAAAATATCATAGACTATGAAGTAAATAAGTCTAGATTTATAGTGAGCTTAAAAAAAGTTGACATTGTTAACAAAGATGGCATACAAAAACTAGGCGCTCAAGGAATAGTAGAAATAGAAAATCAACTAAAAATAATTCTAGGCGATAATGCTAATCAATTAAAAAAATATATAGACGAACTAAAGTAAATGTAAAATTTACTTTTTTTAATGTGTAAAGCAAATGATTTTCACCAAAATTTCACATAAAAAACATAATTCTTTAACAATCACTATGTTATAATTTATATGGTGAGACATATGGGAGAAAAGATATTTAAAAATCTTGATGAACAAATAGAAATATTAAAGGGTAAAGGGTTAATAATAACAGATATTGAAAAGACAAAAGAAGTTTTACTTCGTGAAAATTACTTCTTTATTAGTGGATATAGACACTTACTAATGAAAAACTACAAAGATGTTAAGTTTATTGAAGGAACTAAATTTGAAGAACTTCATGCCATTTTCTTATTTGATAGAGAACTTAGAAACATTATGTTTAAAAACATTTTAGTAATTGAAAATAATGTTAAATCAATTATCAGCTATCAATTATCTAAAAAGTATGGTTTTAAAGAAAGTAATTACTTAAATCCTAAAAACTTTAATCAAGACAAGTTAAAAGAAAGACAAGTTTTTGATGTTATCAGCAAAATGAAAAGACAAATTAGAGTAAATGGCAAGAAACATGCTGCAACTCTGCATTATATTAGTAATTATGGCTATATTCCAATGTGGATACTAGTTAAAGTACTATCATTTGGAATTATTTCAGAACTATTTAGCATTTTAAAATATGAAGACCAGAACTCAATCGCGAGTGCTTATAAAGTAGATCCAGAAACATTAACTATATATTTAGCACTATTAGCTAATTTTAGAAATTTATGTGCACACGAAGATGTTCTATATGACCATAAAACAGGTAGAGACATTCCAAATACAATTTATCATCAAAATTTAAAAATAGAACAAAATGAAGACGGGTATATATATGGTAAAAACGATTTATTTGCTCTAATTATCATAATGAAAGAAATGCTGACACCTAATGAGTTTACTGACTTAATAAATGAATTAGAATACAGCATTGGCCTTCTTGATAGTAGAGTAGACGTTGTACCAATTAATAAAATATTAAATAATATTGGATTTCCAGATAATTGGAAGGATATTAAAGAACTATAAGGAGAAATGATAAATGAAACAAAAAAGTTATTATATACTAACAGTTATAGTGGGTATTACTTTAGGAGTTCTAGGAACTTATGTATATTTAACAGAATATAAAGATACAAACACTATTTCAACAACTGAAAAAGTAGTTACTGTTACAGAGACAGACACCATTAAAAGTGCTATTGAAAAAGTTTATGATGCGACTATATTAGTAGAAACATATGATAATGGATCTTTGGTTTCAACAGGAACTGGCTTTGTATACAAAGAAGATGATAATTATGGATACATTTTAACTAATAATCATGTCACAGAAGACGGAGATTCAGTTAAAATATTAAACAACAACGGAGATTCAATTGATGGAACGATACTTGGCGCTGATGAGTATTCAGATATTGCTGTTATTAGAATTGACAAAGAATACGTTTTACAAGTAGCTGAAATTGGAAGTAGTTCAGATTCTGAAATTGGTGATACCGTATTTACAGTAGGTTCGCCATTAGGTGAAGAATATATGGGAACAGTTACTAAAGGAATATTATCAGGTAAAAACAGATTAGTGACAGTAACACTTTCATCAGGCTCTTACATGATAGAAACACTACAAACAGATGCAGCCATGAATCCAGGCAATAGTGGAGGGCCACTCGTAAACATGAATGGTCAAGTAATTGGAATTAATTCATTAAAATTAGTAGAAGATGAGATAGAAGGTATGGGTTTTGCCATTCCAATAGAAACAGTAATGCCTGTAATTGATAAATTAGAAGCAGGAGAAACTATAGATAGGCCTTACTTAGGAGTTCAATTAATAGATGCAACAAGTACTTTTCAATTATTCTATAATCGAATTAATTTAAGTGAAGATGTTACTTATGGAGTAGTAATAGCAAGTATTGAAGATGGCAAACCAGCAGATAATGCCGGACTTCAAAAAGGCGATGTTATTATTGAGGTAGATGGAGAAAAGGTAGAAGATTCATCAAAATTTAGATATATTTTGTACCAGCACAATATAGGAGATTCCATTAAAGTAAAATATTATCGTGGCGATGAGATAAAAGAAACAACTATTGTATTAACAGATAAAGTATAAGGGACTAATGTCCTTTTTATTTGACCTTAAAATAAGTTAGTGTTATTATATACAGAAAAGGAGAAAATATGTTAAAACTAAATAGAACATCAAAATCTATAAAAACTAGAATACAAAAATATAAAAATGAAAATAATAAGCAAAGACTAATGATATATTCAGGCTTTTTTGCTCTTGTCTTAGCAGGAAGCTCAGTAGCTTTGAACCAAGTTCTTATAAATATGCATGAAACAACAAAATTAACTATAAAAAATGCTATAGACTATGCTACTGTAATGCCTATTTTTATATCATCAGGAATTGGTTTATATTTTAACGTAGATAAATTACAAACAATGAATCAAGAGAAACCAAAACAAAAAGTTAAAAAAAAGTCTGAAACTGTATGTACTAAACAATAAATAAAAATGTCAAAAAAAGACATTTTTTTGTTTATAGCAAACAATTTATGATATACTATTTATGGTGATAAAAATGGAGATAGAGGACATCTTCTTAAATTATGTAGATTTGGGAAAAAAAGACGAAAAGCCAATTGTTTTACTACACGGTTGGGGACAAAACATAGAAATGATGATGCCAATAGCTAGAAATTTTATGAATTCAAATAGAGTAATAGTTATTGATTTACCAGGTTTTGGCAAAAGTAGCGAGCCAACTTACGATTATAAATTATCAGACTATATTAGAATAATAGAAACCTTTTTAAAAGAAATAAATGTTACTAATCCTATTTTAATAGGGCATTCCTTTGGTGGCAAATTAAGTTTATTATTTGCTAGTAACCATGAAGTAGATAAGCTAGTTTTACTAGCAAGCCCATTCAAAAAAGAAATAAAAGAATTATCATTAAAAGTAAAAGTATTAAAAAAATTAAAAGAAGTCCCAATTTTAAAGAACTTAGAAAGTTTTGCTAAAAAACATATTGGATCAACAGATTATAAAAATGCTTCTGATGTAATGAGAAAAATATTAGTCAATCACATCAATCAAGATATAACTGAAGATGTAAAAGAAATAAAGTGTCCAGCTTTACTAATATGGGGAGACAATGATAAAGCAGTACCTATAAAAGATGCCTATGAATTAGAAAGTCTAATGAATGACGCTGCCGTTATTGTATACCCTAATTGTACACACTATGCTTATTTAGAAGATTTAGGAAAAACTATTAGTGTTATTAATAGTTTTATAAAGGAGTAATTTTATGACGTATTTTATTTTATCTTTACTACCACTTTTAACATTAACATTTTTTAAAACAAAAAAATCTTTTCACATGTTGCAACAAAATTGGTACAACGATGATCAAAGATATTTTAAATGGTTAATTAAAAATCCATTTAAAGTATTCATCACACCAGATGCATTCTTCTTTACTCTAATAGTGGGTTTATTTTTAGATAAATATTTATTAATGATTATATTTGCTTTATTCTATATAATTGTTGGATATTTATATCGTAAGTCTATGAAAAAAGAACAAACAAAAAAACCTTTAGTTTTCACAAAAAGAGTAAGAAGATTAACTTATACAACGATAGTTTTATATTTAATCGCTATTATTGGTATATGTTTACTTTATGATGAAACTGATTTAGCATATTACTATTTATTCATAGGATTTATTACTTATATAAATTACTTTGTAGTAATGGCCTCTAATTTTATTAATAAGCCATGGGAAAAACAAGTATTCTATTACTATAAAAGAAAAGCTAAAAAGAAGTTAAAAAGTATGACTAATATGAAAGTAATAGGAATAACAGGAAGCTATGGCAAAACAAGTACAAAAAATATAGTAAGTGATATATTAAATGTTAAATACGATGCTTTTCCCACACCAAAAAACTTTAATACAACTTACGGATTAATGATAACTATAAATAACCATTTAGATAAATTTTCAGAATATTTTATAGCTGAAATGGGAGCTTTCAAAAGAGGAGAAATAAAAGAGCTTTGCGATTTTGTTCATCCAACATACGGAATATTAACTACTATTGGAACAGCCCACTTAGATAGCTTTGGTAGTAGAGAAAACATTCAAAAAGGAAAATTTGAGTTAATTGAATCATTACCTAAAAATGGTGTTGCTGTATTAAACAGAGACGATGAGTGGCAAGTATCATACAAATTAAAAAACACATGCAAAACACTCTGGATTGGAATAGATAACAAAGAAACTGATGTCTATGCAACTAATATAAAACTAACAAAGGATGGGACAAAGTTTGATTGTGTTTTTAAAGGAGACAATAAAAAATATCCATTTGAAACAAAATTATTAGGTAAAACTAATGTATACAATATTTTAGGTGGTATTATGTTAGGATACCACTTAGGAATGAGTATAGAAGAGTTACAACTAGGCGTATTAAAAGTTAAACCAGTTGAACATAGACTAGAACTTAAAAAATACTTAGACATAAATATAATAGATGATGCTTATAATTCAAACCCAGTAGGAGCTAAAATGGCACTTGAAGTATTAAATATGATGCCAGGCAAAAAGATAATTGTTACTCCTGGAATGATTGAATTAAAAGATAAAGAATATGAATTAAACCTAGAGTTTGGTAAACAAATAGCTGATGTAGCAGATGAAGTAATACTAATTGGAGCAGAGCAAACTAAACCAATCCATGAAGGATTAGAACTAAAAGACTACAAAGACAAAAATATTCATATATTAAATGATGTAAAAGAAGCCTTTCCTTTAATGCAAAAGTTAAAAGATAAAGAGACTTATGTCCTTTTAGAAAATGATTTACCAGATTTATTTAATGAAAAGTAGAAAGAGGATTTTATGAGAATAAGAGTTGGAGTAATATTTGGTGGAACAACAGTTGAGCATGAAATAAGCGTTATCTCAGCTGTACAAGCAATGAATCATATGGACCATGAGAAATATGACATTGTCCCTATTTATATTACCAAAGATAGAGTATGGTATACAGGCCATATGTTAGAAGAAATAGACATTTATAAAGATTTTAATTCTTTAAAAAAATATGCAAAAAAAGTTAATTTAGTTAGGAAAGACAACCGTTTCTTATTAACAAAAGCAGGACTATTTAATAAAGAGGTGGCCGAAATTGATATTGCTTTTCCAATAGTTCATGGCAATAACATGGAAGATGGCACAATTCATGGATATCTTCAAACAATAGGTATTCCCTATGTTGGAAGTGGTATCTTAGGTGCTGCTATAGGACAAGATAAAGTAGTAATGAAACAAGTTATGAATGATGTAGGAATCCCAATAGTACCATATTTATGGTTCTTTGATACTGAATACACTGGTAATAGAGAACAAGTAGAACTAGACGTTAATAAACTAGGATATCCAGTAATCGTAAAGCCTGCTACACTTGGTAGTAGTGTAGGGATTGGTGTTGCTAAAAACTCTAATGAATTAAGAGAAAAAGTGGCAGAAGCCATTAAATATGACAACAAAATAGTTGTCGAAAAAGTAATAGAAAATTTAATAGAAGTAAACTGCAGTGTTATAGGCAATTACGAACACCAAGAGACTAGCGCTATAGAAGAAGTAATGAGTGCTAATGAATTTTTGACTTACCTAGATAAATATGCAGGCGGTAGTAAGGCTAAAGGTATGGCTGCTACTAATAGAATAATTCCAGCTAGAATTAACAAAAAAGAAGAAGAAGAAATTATCGATTTATCTAAAAAAGTATTTAGAACTTTAAACTTAGGTGGCGTTTGTAGAATAGACTTCTTAATAGATAAAAAGTCAGAAAAAATATACGTTAACGAACCTAATACCATTCCAGGATCTCTTTCTTTCTATTTATGGGATCCAGCAGGTAAACCATACCCTGAGCTATTAGATACATTAATTACTAGAGCAATAAAAGATTATAAAAATAAGGCTAAAAAAACATATTCATTTGATACAAACATATTAAGTTTAGCTGGATTAAAAGGAACAAAAGGATTAAAAGGAATAAAAAAGTGATTTTATGGAAAGCAAAAAACTAAAAAATAAATTACATACATGGGAAAAGGTACTTATTATAACAAGTGCCCTTTTTATAATTACATGCTTGATTTTTTATGGAAGCAGATTAATAAGATATTACAAAATATACAATCCTAAAATAGACGGTGAAGCAGTAGAACTAATAATGAATTCTGTTGTAAAAAATACCGAAATTGTTTATGAAAAGGATGGATTATATAGAGTATCTGGAACTTATATTTATAAAGGGAGTACAGTTAATAATTATATAAGATACTCTAATATGTTATGGCGAATTGTAAAATTTAATTCAGATGGCTCATTAGATATTATTTTAGATGGAAACATCAACATGTTAAAATGGAATAATGAAGTAACAGATTATATGAACTCAGATATTAATTCATATTTAAATAATTACTTTTATCCATTAATTAACGATGAATATTTAACAAAGACAACTATTTGTACTGATGAAATAGATGATTTAAACAGTATTACATGTAATAATAAAAATGCAGATAATTATGTTAGATTACTTAGCGTCTCAGAATATTTAAATAGTAAGATTACAGAATCATACATAAATGATGGTAATATTTGGTTGTCTAATTATAATAATGACTCAGTTTGGAATATAACAGATAATTCTCTATCAGAGTCTTCACCAGATAATATGTATTACATAAAACCGGTTATAACTCTTAAAAATTCAACCACCTTAATAAGTGGTAGTGGAACAAAGGATGATCCATACATAGTTGATGAAAACCATTTAGGAGTAGGAAGTTTTGTTAAAATAGATAATGACATTTGGTCTATATATGATGTAAGCAATAATATTTATAGATTAAATTCAACTACTTCTATTGGCAGTATGAGTTATGGATCAAATACTTACGATTTAACTAATGCTGACTCTATTGCATATTACCTAAATAATACATTCTTATCTAGTTTATCTTATCAAGATATATTAATAGAAACAGATTGGTTTAATGGAGAATATGATGATTATAAATCTATTTCAAATAATTCCGTTAAAGCAAAAGTAGGTATGTTAAATATAGCTGATTTAAAAATAACTGATTTAGAAAATTATTACTTAATTAACTCATCAGATGAAGATAAGATATATTTATATAGTTCTTTAGTAAAAGACTGTAATTATAATATAGAAAAAGATATAGTTCCAACTATAGCTCTATCAAATATAAATGTATTAAGTGGCTCTGGAACACTAGAAGATCCTTATATCCTGGAGGTGTAGAATGAAAAAGATAACTATATTTACTATAATAATTGATGTATTAGTACTATCTTGTTTCTTCATTTTTTATGGACCATTTAGTGGATTCAAAAGAACCTTAATCTCAACGGCATTAAATACAAAAACACATCAATATATAGCGTACACATTTTATAGTGAGGAAGAAGTTAGCAGAATATCACAAGCAAACTCAGTAATTCCTTTTGACGAAGAAGTTAATGTAGATGACATTGTAATAGATACTAAACCTAAAGAAAGCTATGACAACGAATATGATGAAGCAATCCTAGATAGAGATGAAGATGCATTATACAAAGTAATTGATGTTGAAGTAGGAAGTTATGATGCTCACTTAGTAGCTATATATGACCCATCAAAAGTAAAATTAATAACATCTGAGTCTTTTAATACAGGAACAGGTGCTGAAACAGTACTTAACATGTGTTCAAGACTAAATGGTATTGTTTGTGTTAATGGTGGTGGCTTTGCCGATCCAGATGGTTGGGGTAGTGATATTCCAATAGGTTACTTGATAAAAGACGGTCAAATTATTTGGTCGGATAGTGATGAAAAAAGTAACATCATTGGAATAAGCAATGACAATAAATTAATTTTGACTTATTCTACTGGAGAAGAAGCCTTAGCTATGGGCATAAGAGATGCTTTAGAGTTTGGACCATTTCTAATTGTAAATGGCAATAAGCTTCAATATTCTGACCCAGTTGGAGGTTATTCTAGAGCAGCTCGTGTAGCTATAGCTCAAAGGCAAGATGGTGTTATGTTATTTCTAGTAACAGAGGGAACTCATGGTAGAGGCCCAACTATGTTAGAAGTTGCCGACTTATTAGAACAGTATGGCGCTTATAATGCTGCTAATTTAGATGGCGGAACATCTAGCCAATTAGTTATAAATAACGAACTTATCAATACGCCAATTAATATATATGGAAAAGTTGTAACAGGCGGTAGAGCTGTGGTAAGCGGATTTGGTTTAATAGCGGAGGATTAATATGAAACAAATATTAAATAATAAAAGTTTATTATATTTAATAATATTGGTTATTTTATTTATAATATGTGGATTAGTATATGTTTTTATACCTAAAAAGCCTACTAGCATTGAAGAAGAAGTAACTGAAGAGTCTACTATATATTTTGAATATAATAATGTTGCTTTAAAGCCCGGGGAAACATTTCAATTAGAGACCCAGTTTTCTGATAATAATCAAAGAGAAGTAATATATGTATCAAATGATGAATCAGTTGCTACAGTTTCATCTACTGGTGAAATAACAGCTTTAAAAGAAGGAATCACAAATATTGATGCATTGATAGCCTCAGGAGAAGAAACTTCTATACAAGTTGTTGTTTCTAAAGAAACAATAGCTCTTGTTGAAATTATTCCGATAGAAGAAATCAAAATTAATAGTTCTAATGTAAGTATTAAATCAGGACAAGCATATCAACTTTCTTATGATGTTTTGCCTAGTAATGCTACTAATAAAGAAATTATGTGGGAAACAGATGATGCTAGAATAGCGACGGTTACAGATACCGGATTAGTTACAGGTAGAACTAGTGGAACAGTAACTTTAACAGCTTACTCAACTAATAATGTAGTAGCAAGCATTAATGTCACTGTAGAAGCTTTAACGGTAACTTTAACTAGTTTAGAATTAGCCCCATATAGTATGACTATTGGAGTAGGAGATACTTATCAATTAACAACTTATTATAGTCCAAGTAATATAACGAATAAATCAACACAGTATAGTAGTAGTAATTCTTCTATAGTAAGTGTTAATGGTAGTGGGCTTATTACAGGAGTCAAGTCCGGGTCTGCAGTTATAACAGCAACATCAAATGGTAAAACAGCATCAACAACAATAACAGTAGATCAAAGTATTAATATTATTCAAGTAACATCTATTTCTTCAATAAGTAGTCTAAATTTAAGCGTAGGAGAATCTTCTAATATTAGTGTTACTTTTTTGCCAAGCGATGCTACAAACAAAAACTTAGTATGGGTTAGCTCTAATAAAAATGTAGCGACTGTTGATAATAAAGGGAAAGTTACAGCTGTTTCTAATGGGACAAGCACTATTACGATTAAGTCAACTAATGGTAAGACTTCAACAGTTATAGTAACCGTTGAAGGAGAATCTACAGTTGAAGCAACAGAAGTATTACTTAGTATGAGTAGTATTACATTAGAGCCAGGTCAAACAAAACAATTAAGAGCAACTATCTTGCCTCTTACCGCTAGTCAAGATGTTACTTGGTTCAGTGGGCAGGAAAGTGTTGCTACTGTCAGTAGTACAGGACTTGTTAGTGCACTTAGTTATGGAACAACAACCATAAGTGCTTTAAGCTCAGATGGTAAAGTTGCTAAAGCGACCATCAAAGTAAGTTACCCTGATATTACACCAGCGACGGCTGCTAAATCAGCGCCCAGTGGTAGTATGACAGAAGAAGAATTAACTAAAATTAATGCACATTTAGCAAGTTATGTTGATGAAGCAGAAATAAATGGTTTTAATGGAAAATATGGAAATAGAGCAAGAGTAATGGCTGCTGCTTATTGGCTTGTTTATAATCCTTATTATAGAGTTCAATATGTTTGGGGATATTTATCTCAAGTTGGTGATAAAGAAAATTTTAATGGTTGGAACCCTGAGTGGAGTAGTACAGTTGGTTTGGAATGTCAAAACTTTGTTATGTGGAGTTTATGGCAAGCAGGGGCGTATAATAATTATCCAACAGCATCAATTTTGCAACATTCAACTCATACTAGTGTTAGTAGTAATGTTTCTGTAGATGAATGGGTTAATAATATGGGAGTTGAAGCAGGAGATATAATAAGAAGAAGTAGAACAGATACAGCTAATGGACACTGGGCCATTGTTATGGAAGTTAATAAAGAAGAATGTTACATTTTAGTAGCTCATGCTTCTGATCCTAATAGTGACACTTTACTTACTAAATATAAATGTGGTTCAACTTTTAATTATCAACATTTATATAAATTGCCAGATTTTTATGGAAATTAACAAAAAAGTGTTTCAAATTTATTAAAATGTGTTAAAATATATATGTCATTTTTAAATGACGTATATGTCTCCTTAGCTCAGTTGGTAGAGCAACTGACTCTTAATCAGTGGGTCTAGGGTCCGAATCCCTAAGGGGACACCAATGAAATCAAAGGATTACGTTAATTCGTAATCTTTTTCTATATGAAAAAACGGACTTTTATCGGACAAATGATAAAAAAATGATATAATATATTTGATGACAACTTGGTTTTATAATAAAATATTTTGGAGGTAAAGTGTTATGGATGATACAAAGAGACAGCATTATGTTCCACAAACATATCTTAAAGCGTGGTGTTATTCTGGAGACAGTTTATATATTTATAAAAGTGGAAACGATGTTACCACAAAAAACAAAGAAAATATATTTAAAAAGAATTATTTATATTCACAAACGGCAGATATGATATATCTTACGCCAATGGCAAAACAGAAAATATTTAGTTTACTTGATACTTACGAGGTTAAATATAATGGAATGTTATTAGATACTTATGATAAATTACATGAAAACTATTCATTTTTTGATAATTGGGGTATCGAAAATAATGGAATTCCTTTAAAAAAGAGTGAAAGGAATGTACTTAAAAATAGTCTTTCACAAGCAAAAGACAATTTTTTAGAAAACAAATGGAACACTGAACTAGAAAATGATTGGGAATCTTTTTCTAAAACATTAGAAGATATCTTTAATCCATTAATCGATGAAGCAGAGGATATCAGTGAAAAATTTAATAAGGACTATTTTGATAAACTTTTTAAATATTATTTAATGTTTTCTTTTAGGTCTAAAGAAGAAACTCATCCTGTAAATGAATTTTTTGATTTTCTCAAAAGATTTTTACCTAACGATATTGTCGAAGAATTGAAAAAAAATTGGGAAATTAAAGATTTTATTGATTTTGTAACTTCTAATAATAATGGAACTATGAATAAATCTTTAGAAAATATTATTAATAGTTGTTCTTTTTATTTTTTAGTTTCTTCTCCTAGTTGTTCTTTTATAACCTCAGAGACACCTTGTTTGACTTTAAATATAGAAAACAATATTGAAAAAGCATTCATTATATCACCAAAAATAGCTGTTATAATTGGAAGACTTTCAGAAGATGAAAGAAGGAATCCATATATAAAAGTTCAGAAACTGAATACAAATGGAACTCAAGCATATAATAATGCTATTTTAGATAAGGCAGTAACTGTAATTTTACCAAATAATGATATTAAAAATTTATTTGGATAATAAATAATATTTGTTTATTTATTACATGTTGGTATAATTTACATATTGATTTGCATAATAATGATTATATAATAAAAACACTATATCGTTAGTATAGTGTTTATTTAATGAAAGCCTTTGGGTAATTATACATTAATTTACATTAGTGATATAATTTTTACATTATTTTGTAATTTTCATGTTATAATTATCTTGCGTTTGATAATAGAACTTCT
>JAQUYH010000005.1 GCA_028691955.1 Bacilli bacterium
TACATTAATTACTATAATAATGAAAGACCAAGTTATTCATTAAATTATAAAACCCCAATTCAATATAAAATTGAATCAGGGTTTTAATCTATCTTTTTTAAGTGTCTACTTTCACTTGACTACTGCACTTTCTATGTTTTTTATTCCACAATAGTGTCAGTTTTACTACCTGGGAGAGCTTCACTAACTGAAACTTGAGTTATAGCATAATCACCATTTTTCATATATACTTTAACTTCACTACTACCTGCATTATTACAATATACTGATACATACGGAGTATCATAAATACAGTTACCGAATACACAATCAGAAGACGTTGCAGAATCAACATCACTAACAAAATATTTTATAACTCTTGCATCAGGATAAACAGTCGTATAAGCAATAGGCAATTTATCCAAATCTAATTCAGAATACTGAGCCCCCTCAATTCTAATTTTCAAGGTTTGACCAACAGTACAACTATAATTTGATTTAGTAAATGATATAGCATTACTAGAAACACCAACTTTAGCACTTCCATTAACACCTGTTGAAGATGTAGCGCTTAATTCAACATCTCCAGTCTTTAAACAATTAATTTGAACTAAGGCGCAATTATCACAGCTTGCTGCAATAGTATTATTCTTTGATATAGTTGCAACATAATTATCTTTGCTTGAATAGCTTAATACATTTGCACTTTGTGTCGTACTATTTGCCGTTATTACAGCATTAATAGTTTCGCCAACTTTACAACTATAGCTAGTTTTATCAAAAGTTATACTTCCTGGATCATTTACTTTTACAGTTACTTTTGCTGATACATTATCACTAGATACAGCAGTCACAGAAGCAGTTCCAATTTTATTGCATTTTATTTGAACAGACTGGCATCCAAAGCAAGAAGCAGTATTAGTTGCTGTTTTGTTTATTGAGACTATAGAAGAATCGTTACTACTATAACTAGTAATAGAAGCAGTGCCATAAGAATTTGATGCTTTAACAATTGTATTTATAGTTTCACCAAGATTACATGTATATGATCCTTTATCAAAAGCGATAGTACTCTGAAAAGTTTGTTTAACCTCCTTGTTAGCCACAGTAACTTTAATACTATCACTTAACCCATTAGCTGAGTTAACAGTAACTGTTGCTGTCCCTACTTTATTACAATTGATTTTAATTGTTGAATCCTTTATTTCCAAGGCATTATCAATATTAACTGTAACATATCCACTATTATCAACAGTCGCAGTAAGTTTACTATTAGCAGTATCTATCGTTGATTCAAAATCAACACTTTTTTCCTCACCAATATAACAAATTAGACTATCATCAATTAATGAAAATTCAGTTAAAACTTTCGTACTACTCTCAATAATATTTACTACTCTTTTTGCAGTAGTAACATTACCATCATCATCTGTTACAGAATATGTAATCTCATATTCTCCAATTTGATCAAAATCAAAATTTTCTGAATCATTTGTAACTTTATCAGTAATGTCATAATTTCCATCCATAGCTTTAACGCCACTCATTAAATCAAATTCACTACCAACTTCAATATACATTAGTGAGTCTATGGTAATACTTGGAATCGAATCACTACTATCAATAATAAATACACCAGTCGCGACAACATCATAATCAGTATTTCGTACTTTTAAATTAATTTGTTCATTAGTAATACATGACAAATACTTATTATCCAAATTCCATGTTAATCCGTCATCAAACGAATACTGAAAAAAAACAGGATTTTCATTTACTTCAACCATTTTACAATTGCCATCAGCCTCGGTCGTATCATAATAAACAATTGATAAATCCTCTTGAACAACATTCTTTTTAAAAAACATATTATTAATAGTTATAAAAGCTCCAAGAGATGTTAATGCTATTAATAAATAAATAAGCAACGACTTTTTCATAATTATCTCCCAACTATTCTACAAGTATAGAATATCAAAAGTTAAGATTATTGTCAATATAAATTACATTTCACTTTTGTATAATTTACTGTATACTTCACAGTTTTCCAATAATAATTTGTGTGTTCCACTTCTTAATAGTCTTCCTTTATCAATTATATGAATAATATCTGCATCAATTATAGTAGAAAGCCTATGAGCTACAATAACAACTGTATGATCCTTAACAAGACTATCAATTGTTTTTTTAATATAATCTTGTGATTCATTATCAAGAGCACTTGTCGCTTCATCAAACAATATTATTTTTGTATTTAAGAGCAGCGTTCTAGCAATGGCAAGCCTTTGCTTTTGACCACCTGATAGATTAATTCCACCTTCTCCTATAATTGTTTCATAACCTGTAGGTAAAGACATTATATAATCATCAATGTAAGCTTTCCTACAAACCGCCCTTACTTCTTCTAAAGTTACATCTTGCTTTACCAATTTAAAATTATCTAAAATGCTCATATTAAATAAAAATGGATTTTGCCTAATAATAGAAATACTTTTCCTTAAAGATTCCTCTGTTAAATCTTTAATATCCACCCCATCAATTAATATTTTACCTTTAGTTGTATCAAAATACCTAAGTAACAAATTAAAAATAGTAGATTTACCATTACCACTTCTACCAATAATAGCTATTTTTTTATTTGGTTCTAATTTTAAATTCAAATTAGAAAGTGTATATTTCTCCAAATCAGTATACCTAAATTTAACATTATTAAATTCAATCATGCCATTAATATCAGTTAAATTAACTTCACCAAATTTTTCATCTGCATACAATCTATTATTAAGAATTTCATCAATCCTTTTTAAAGAAACTGTGACCTTATTATAATTAACTCCAAAATCACTTATGCTTTCAACCACTTCATCAATTCGCCAAATATACATCTGCATCATTATAAATACACTATATTCTATTTTACCTTGAACAAAGAAATATCCACAGGTAACCAAAATAATAAATTGCAAAATAAAATATACTAAATTATTTGAATTGTTATAAATCACTTCATATAATTTTATCTTTTTACTATTCTTCATCATATCTTCAATAACAGAAAAAATATTTTTCTCAATATTACTTTTTATTCCCAAAGATTTAATTTCTCTTATTCCAGTAATATTTTCTGTTGCTACTTTTACATAATTGTCACTCTGCTTTTTAATCATTTCCTGAGTTTTTTTAATTTTCGGAAAGAATTTATAAGAAATAAATCCCATAACAATTCCAAATACAATTATTTCAAGTCCTAAAACTAACGAAATATTAAAAGCAAGTACTACTACTATTAATACAACAAAAGACTTACAAATCATTCTTATTAACTTAGCAAGTAATTCCATAACTCTATCTGGATCAGTATATAACTTATTTATAAATTCTCCAACACCGACATTCTCAAAAGCCCTAGCAGGTAATTTATCTATTTTTCTATATAAATCAAAACTAACATTTTTAATAAACTTAACTTCCAAATAATTATATATAAGCTCTCTTGGTACTTGTAATACAGAATAAGCTAATATATTAAAAACCTCCCATAAAATAAGAAAAAACAAAAATTGGTCAAAATTTTTAAGTATTAATAATTCTAACGCCTTTCCCCAAAAATAAGCGTTTCCTAAAGCTGGCAGATAAGTAAGAACAACAAGCAAAACATAAATCATTAACAAAAACTTATCATGTTTTAAATACACCCAAGCTAACCGTAAATTTTTAGCTTTTTTCATAAATATTCTCCTCCCACAAAAAAAACCACATTTTAGTGGTTTTTGCCTATTTTAAAAAGCTTAAAAAGACAGGAATAAACTTCTTCCCTACAAAACCACTAAATTCATTTAAATAATTATTGTCTATAATCATTTCAAGTTTACTCCTTTCTCTTAAATACAAAATAAATTTAACACTTGTTTACCTATTTGTCAATAAAAATAAGTAATTATTCTTCATCTAAGCCAAATTTATCTATATATTCATCATAACTGATTTGTTTATCCCTATAACTTCCATCATGTTTAATTTCTATAAATCTATTACAAACACTTTCCATAATTTCCTGGTCAAAAGTTGATATAAATAAGACACTATTATATTTTTTTAGGCCTTCATTTAAAGCTGTAATTGACTCAATATCCAAATGGTTGGTTGGTTCATCCAATAAAAGAATATTACCTTTTTCTAACATAACCTTAGAAAACATACATCTTACTTTTTCTCCACCAGATAAAACTCCAACCTTCTTTAAAGATTCCTCTCCAGAAAACAACATTCTACCTAAAAAGCCCCTAATAAAAGCATCCTCTTTTATTGTGGAAAACTGTTTCAACCAATCAATCAAATTTAAATCGGCATCAAAATACTTATCATGATTCTTTTCATAATAAGATATCTTACTACTACTACCTAGTTTAACAGTGCCAGAATCAGGTAAAACTTTACCACTAATTATATTTAATAAAGCTGTCTTAGCAATTTCATTAGTTCCAATTAAAGCTATTTTATCATCAGGTCTAATAGTCATATTTAAATTTCTAATAATCTCTTTACCATCAATACTATAATTAATTTTTTCTAAAACTAAAACTTCTTTCCCTAAGGCTTTCTCAAATTCAAAATTAATATAAGGATACTTTCTACTAGATGCTTTAATATCATCTAATTGAATCTTTTCTAAACTTCTTTTTCTAGAAGTTGCCTGCTTACTTTTAGATGCATTCGCACTAAAACGTCTAATAAAGTCTTCCAGTTCTTTAATTTTATCTTCCTTTTTCTTATTAGAATCTCTTAACTGTTTTTGAATTAATTGACTAGACTGGTACCAAAAATCATAATTTCCAACAAACAAAGTAACCTTCTCATAATCAATGTCTACCATATGAGTACACACTTTATTTAAAAAATGTCTATCATGTGAAACCAAAAGAACCGTATTTTTAAAATTAATTAAAAATTCTTCTAGCCACATCTTACTTTTAGTATCAAGACCATTTGTAGGTTCATCTAAAAGTAAAATATCAGGTTCACCAAATAAAGCTCTAGCTAAAAGAACTTTTACTTTTTCACTGTCTCGTAAATCACCCATCATTAAATTAAGTTTATCGTTTTTAATACCAAGACCAGACAGTAAAATACTAGCATCACTTTCGGCTTGCCAACCATTCATATTAGCAAACTCTTCCTCTAAAATAGCCACTTTCATACCATCATCCATAGAAAAATCAGGCTTCATATATATTTCTTCTTTATCTTTCATAATTTGATAAAGTTTGCTATTTCCCATAATAACAGTGTCCAAAACAGTATATTTATCAAACTCATTGTGATTCTGTTTCAAAGTAGAAATTCTTTCATTCCTTCCCAATATTATTTCGCCCTTAGTTGACTCTATCTCACCACTAATTATCTTTAAAAATGTAGACTTCCCCGCTCCATTAGCTCCAATAATACCGTAACAATTATCACTATTAAACTCTATATTGACATTGCTAAATAAAACTCTTGTATTAAATCTAAGCTCTAAATCAACTACTTTTAACATAAAATATCACCTCAACTTAAATAGTTTAACATAAAAAAAAACATAATAAAAGAAAAAAAGTAGATTTCTCTACTTAATTTCAATTAATTTTTTATTTTCTTTAGTAGCCTCTTTTGGTACAGTAATAACTAATATACCATCTTTAAATGATGCTTCAATCTTATCCTCTTCAACATCGCCTAAATAAAAGCTTCTAGAATACTTACCGTAAAAACTTCTTTCTCTACGATAATACTTCTTATTTTCTTCTTCTATTTTTTCTTTCTTAGCAGTTACAATAAGATTGCCTTTAGAAAGTTCAATATTAATATCATTTTTATCAAATCCAGGAACATCTAATTCAATATGAATTAAATTATCCTTCTCGTAAATATCACACTTCATCGCATCATCATACTCTACTGTATCAAACATATCATTAAAAATACTTGGTAACATAAATCATTCCTCCTTTGTATTTTCTGTCATAACTTCACAAATCAAATTACTTATTTCCGTTGGATTTTCAAGAGACAGTCCTTCAATTAATCTAGCTTGAGCATAAAGAATTTTAGTATAATTATTAAACTTATCCTTATCATCTTTAAACAACTTCTTAAGTTTTTTACTAATTGGATGTGTTTCATTAATTTCTAATATAGTTTCGGCATTAATCTTTTCATCACTTGGCATAGCGTTAATTACTTTTTGCATTTCAATAGAAATATTACCTTTAGTAGTTAAACAAACTGGGTGTTTTTTAAGTCTGTTAGTAAACCTAACCTCTTCTACTTTACTTTCTAAAATCTCCTTCATAGAACTAAACATAGCTTTATACTTTTCATTTTCTTTTTTTATTTTATCTTTTTCGTCATCAGAATCTAGTTCTACCCCACCACTACTTACATTAACAAATTTCTTACCATCATATTCCATCAAAGCTTGAATAGTAAATTCATCAACATACTCAGTCAAATATAAAATATCATAGCCCTTTTCTTTAATAGATTCAACTTGTGGTAACAAATCAATCTTATCCACAGTCTCACCAGATGCATAATATATAACATCTTGCTTATCTAACATATTAACTATATAAGTAGATAAGGTTATAACATCTTTAGTATTAGATGAATAAAATACCAATAAATCTTTTAATTTATCTTTATCAATTCCATAATTATTATAAACCCCAAACTTAATTTGCATTCCAAAACTTTTAAAGAATTTCTTATAACTTTCGAAATCATTTTTAAGCATGTCCTCTAATTCCTTTTTTATTTTAAACTCTATACTTTTAGCAATCGTTTTAACGCTCTTATCTTGCTGTAATGTCTCTCTTGAAATATTTAAAGATAAATCATCAGTATCAACCACACCTTTTACAAAACTAAAATAATCAGGTAATAAATCCTCACACTTATCCATAATTAATACTCCACTAGAATATAACTGTAATCCCTTCTTATACTCTTTAGAATATAAATCATATGGTGCGTGGCCTGGAATATATAAAAGAGCTGTAAAATTAGTTAATCCTTCAACCTTAAAGTGAATTATTTTAAATGGAGCCTCATAATCATAAAACTTATCAGTATAAAAATTATTATACTCTTCCTCTGTAATTTTATTCTTATCCTTCTTCCATAAAGGCGTCATACTATTTAAAGTAGCAACTTCTTTTACTGTTTCATAATCACTATCAGAACCATCTTTTAACTTAGAATTTTCAACTTCCATCATAATAGGATATCTGACATAATCAGAATATTTTTTAACCATATCCCTAAGCTGATATTCACTTAAGAACTTACTATACTCTTCTTCTTCAGTATCCACTTTAATATGAAGAGTAATTATCGTACCAACAGTTTCTTTTTTTACTTTTTCAATAGTATAACCATCAGCTCCAGATGATTTCCACAAAAATCCATCCAAAGAATCGTATTTTCTAGACAAAACTTCAATAGAATCACTTACCATAAAAGCTGAATAAAATCCAACACCGAATTGACCTATAATATCAACATCAGTCTGTTCTTTATTCTCTTCTTTGAACATCAAAGAGCCACTTCTAGCAATGGTGCCTAAATTATTTTCAAGTTCTTCTTCATTCATTCCACATCCATTGTCGGATATTGTAATTGTCCTTGCTTCTTTATCAAAAGCTAAATTAATTTTTAAATCCTCTTTATTAACCTTTAACTTACTATCAGTTAAAGACATAAAATAAAGCTTATCCAAAGCATCACTCGCGTTAGAAATCAACTCTCTTAAAAATATTTCCTTATTTGTATAAATAGAATTAATCATCAAATCAAGTAAACGCTTTGACTCAGATTTAAACTCTTTTTTCTTCATCTTCTACCTCCTTGTTGTCATCCAACATTATCAGCATATCACCATTTTTAGCAGTTGTCAAGAGCGAGTGCTAAGAGAACGAAATTTTACATTTTTCTAACACTATTTGACATATTTTAATGAAATTTATTATAAGTATACGTAATATATTCAAATCAAAGGCTATTATTATTCAACAAAAAGGTAATATAATCAAATATTACCTATGAACCCGTACTTAAATATTTTCTGCTACTAATATTAAAAATATAATAACAAGGAATAACAAATAAGATAATTATCAGAGGACTAAAAACTAACAATATATTACTTTCTCTTCCAGTAAAATATAATAATGGATAATAATTAATAAATGCAAAAGGAATAACATAAGTAAAGAATGTAGCAAATTCTTTTTTAAAAACAGAAACTGGATATTGAGCCATTTCTCTCCCACCATAAGATAAAACATTTCTTACTTCTAAGCCCTCAACAGTGTAAAAGCAATAAGCTGCATTTAATATAAAAACTCCTAAAAACACACAAAATGCTCCAGCAATCATATTTAAAATAATGAGTACTTTAAATACGCTCCAATCAATATCTAAATTAACTAAAGCAATAATCAAAATAACAATACTTTGTAATAATTTAGATAATTTTAAGAAATTGATATCTGAACCCAAAACCTGTAAAAAAATATTTACTGGTTTAAGCAACAATTGATCATATTTTCCAGCTTTAATAAAATGATCAAAATTATCTACCCCTCTTGCAAAAACCTCATTTAATGAAAAGCCGATATTAACAACTGCAAAAGTAAATAAAATTTCATAAACGGTAAACCCTTTTATACTACCAAATTTTTCAAACAAAGATATAATTACAAAATAAGAAGCAAAAAATACAAAAAATTGTGAAATAAATCCTAAAATAAATGACAACTTATACTGCATAACTGATTTCAAATGCAACTTCAAATATTTCAAATATACCTTAACCACCTTGAACCTCCACTTTACTAAGTATTCTCTTATTCAAATAATATCCAATTCCAATAGAAACAAATACCCATAACAACTGAATCAAAACATTAGAAACAGCAGTCATACCCGTTATATTCCCAGAATAAATTCTATAAGGCAAATCAAATATATATCTAAATGGTAAATAATCTGCAATTAATTGTAAAAACTTAGGTAAAAATAGTACCGGAACAATTCCACCAGCAAACAAGTCAGCAATTACCATAAACATTGACATTATCCCTTTTTCGTCAAGTGAAAAGAAAGCTATAATATGAACCATTGTAGATAGTGAAGTTACTAAAAAAGCTCCAATAATCATAGAAATAACAAAAAATATAAATGAAAACATATTATTAGGTAATGATAAGTTATAAGGAAAAGGAAGCAAAAAAGCTATAATAATAACAGGAAAAAACCTTAAAAGAACCATCGATAATTTACTAGAAAATATCTTTATATACCATTTCCAATACAAATTTTGTGGCCTACACAATTCATAAGAGATATTGCCATCCCTTATCATAGAAATAAGCTCTTTATCCTTGTGATATAAATACATTAATGAAAAAAATGCCTGACCAAGCCACAAATAAGTTACCAACTCGTTAAACTTCATAGGAGCACTATCATACTCGGTTTCATAAAAAGCTAAATATATCATAATAAATACAAATCCAAAGAAAAATTGAGTTGATAATCCCGCCAAAGCCGAAACTCTATATTGTAATCCTGAAATAAAACTTATCTTAAAATATGTAAAATACTGTTTCATATTTCATACTCCTGATAAAGCTTTATAATAATTTCATCAATATTCTCATTTTCTATGTCAATATCTTTTACTTCGACTTTATTGGATAAATAATTTAAAAACAAGGATACATCAATTATTTTAGAATCAACATCAAACTCATAACCACCATCTATTTTTCTTTTATCAATTATTCCTTTTTTTCTAATACTACCTACTTTTGTATTAGTTATAACCTTAATATGCTTAATATTATCATACTTATTTTTTAATTTTTGAAGAGTTCCATCATACAATACCTCACCTTTTCCAATCATAATTATTCTTTTGGCCAAAGCTTCTATATCAGACATATCGTGAGTAGTTAAAATAACAGTTACATCTCTTTCTTTATTTATTTTCTTAATAAAATCTCGTACTATCTTTTTAGAGACAGCATCTAAACCAATAGTAGGCTCATCTAAAAACAAAATACTTGGATTGTGAAGAAGTGATGCTGCTATTTCACATCTCATTCTTTGCCCTAAACTAAGCTGACGAACAGGAATCTTAATTATCTCTTCAATATTTAACAAACTAACAAGCTCGTTTTTTCTAGATATAAAATCATCTTTAGGAATTTTATAAATATCCTTCAATAAATCAAAAGTGTCTTCAGCTGGTATATCCCACCAAAGCTGACTTCTTTGTCCAAAAACAACACCAATATTTGAAACATATCTTTCCCTATCTTCATAAGGAATCATACCATTAATTTTACAAACTCCACTGTCTGGTCTTAAAATACCACTCAAAATTTTAATTGTCGTACTTTTACCCGCACCATTTGGTCCAATATAACCTACAATTTCACCCCTAGCAACTTCAAAAGAAATACTCTTAAGTGCATCAATATAAACGTAATCCCTCTTAAAAAAGGACTTAACTGATGACCTAACCCCACTTGACCTTTTAGTAACCTTAAAAGTTTTACTCATACTGCTAACTTCAATAAATGACATAACTTCTCCTTTCCACATAGCAAAAAACTACATTTAAAAATGTAGTACCTTGTTGCATTATATAAATGTAATATCTTTGCAAACGTCAAGACTAATTTTACTATATTAAAAGAATAAAATCAAGACATAAAAAAAGATTATTGAAATCAATAATCTTAATTATTTCCGTTTCCTGTTGAACTTCCTGAATTGTCAGAGTTACCATTAGTACTTCCACTATCAGTTGAGCCATTACCAGATGTTTCTGATGAACTTCCAGATCCATTACCACTTGTAGTATCATCACTTGTTCCATTCTCATTCTGATTTTGAACTTGGTTTTCAGTAGAAGCTCCTTGATTAGATAAAGCCTCAGCCTCTTCATAAGCATTTTGAGCAGCCTCTAAAGCTTCGTCAGCCTTAGCTTTAGCTTGTTGAGCTACTTCAGCAGCCGTTTGAGCAGCTATTTGACTATCTTCTCCTTGATTAGCTTGTTGAGCCTTTTGATTCAATTCCTCTGCAACCCTAGCAGCTTCATCACTTGCGTTTTGTGCAGCATCCTTTACTCTCTTTAAAGCCATAGTTGTAGAGCTTTGATAAATGCCATTACCATTATTTCCTACAATGCCACTTACATCAAGACCAGCAGCACTAATCATTGAACTAATTTCATTAATTGATAAAGTAGCTAATTCTGATACACTTAAAGTAGAATCAAGTGCTACTAAATTAGTTATAAATACTGCTTTACTATAGGATATATCATAAGTATCCATTAAAGTCTTAATGTTCTCTGGAATATTTTCTCTTACTGTAGAAGTTTGTGTTAAAACAGTACCAGCTACATAGTTATCCTCCAGCTTTGTATTAAGTAATGTTGATAGTTCTGTTTCTAAAGCTACTGCTTTATCCTCATCACTATTTTGAATAGTAAGTAAAATATTTGCACCATCACCATCCAAATATCCTGCCTCCATTAAAGCAGCAGTTATAGCATCAGATGCTTCAGTAACATCCATGCCAATTAAATCTAAATCTGTTAATATTTCCTCTCCATCATCATTCAAAGCTACTACACTAATAACTTTATCATAATAATTTGTCATTAAAGTAACACTTGGATTTACATCAAAAGTTACCGTAGACACACTCTTTAAATTCTTATTGTAATAATCTACACCAATTACAGCGCCAGCTGCAACCAAAATTACTACTAAAGACCAAACCACGATCATTGTCTTATTCTTCATAATATTCTCCTCTCTTAATTAAAATACAAGACATAACTACATTACACACCACTTCTTAGATAAATATCCTCTGATATTCTATCATTAACATATTATCAAAAAAGTATAAATATTGCAATCTAATTGCTAAAACTTTTTAGTATTGACGTAAACTCATTCTCTAACATCTTAAGTCTTTCTTCTGACTTAGATTCAAATCTAGTTATAATATTTGGCCCTGTATTACTAGCTCTAACCAATGCCCAAGAATCATCAAACATAACTCTAACGCCATCTATTGAGTTATACTTATAGCCCTTTTCATCACAATACTTTTTAACACTATCTACAATTTTAAATTTATTTTCTTCTGTAACTTTTAGCTTATTTTCTTCTGTTGAATAGTATTTATTCAAACCCAACAATAATTCGGAAAGCTTTTTATCAGAACGTGATAGTATTTCTAATACTCTAAGCCCGGCATATATTCCATCATCAAATCCTGGAAAACGATCTCTAAACCACACATGACCCGAAAACTCACCACCAAACATATAATCATCACCATTTATCTTCATATTCATGTATGAATTACCAGTACGATACATTGTTTGTTCATAACCCATTGATTCCAAATCATCAATTAAAGACTTACTACATTTAACATCGTATATTGCTTTCTTAGGACTAGCTTTATCTTGCAAATCTCTATATATAATATCCAAATATAAATCTGAAGGAATAATATTGCCCAATTCATCAACCACACCAACTCTATCAGCATCTCCATCAACCGAAAATCCATAATCATAATCAAGTTCTCTTACCTTATTAGAGATATCCATTTGGTTATGTTTAACAGCTGGATCTGGTTGATGATTTGGAAAATCAGGATTAGAATCACAATATAAATATTGGCACTCAACATTAAACAAATTCATGACTTCTTTTATAATAACAGAGCCCGTTCCATTTCCACAGTCAACAACAACCTTTACCCTTTTATCGCCTAAAGAGATACTTTTCTTTAACAAATCAAGATAATCTTCTCTAATATCTAACAAGGTTACTTTCCCACCATTAGCTGAAGCAAATACCCCTTTGTTTGTATAATCTCTAAAAGAATATATCATCTCACCGCAAGCATTTCCTATAATATCAAATGAAATTTTAAATCCATTATATTCCTTAGGGTTATGACTTGCTGTAACCATAATTCCAGATTCTATTTTATTTTTCTTTTTAGCAAAATAGTACATTGGCGTTGTAACTAGACCTAAATCGATAACTTCACAACCACTTTCTAATAAACCCGATATTAATGCACTACTTATGACTGGTGAAGAAGCTCTATTATCATGTCCTATAATTACCACTTTATTTTTAATGTAAGAACCAAAACTACGACCTATCGTATATGATACATCTTCATCAATATCAATGCCGTATACTCCTCTTATATCATATTCTCTAAAGATTTCTTCATTAACTTTAACTATATTCATACTTACCATCCTCTACTATCATTTTAATATAAAAAAACAGAAAAGACAAATAAAAAGACATCTATAAATGTATATAAATGTCTAATAACTTTAAGATAATTTATCTACTTGTTTTTGAAACGCTTTTAAATGATTCTCTGATGCATCTCTAAGAGCAGTAAATACATCTAAAACGTTTTGAGGCAAATCATACTTCAAAAATTTATTATACATAGCAATATTATCAATTTCAGCTTGAACTCCAGTCTCTGCCGCTTCTAGCAAGCTAATTGGGATAACTAAATGGCTATCTGATTCATCAGCTGGAAAATTTAGATCATAAGCTTTATATACCTCTTTTAAATATGATAAATGAGTTTCTTCAGATAATACAATATTAGAATAAGGCTTAACTGAGCCATATAAATTAATTATCTCTTCATACTCACCGTGAGCTAAATATTCATCTTGAACAGCATAAGTTAGCATATCCATAATAGTTAAATCATCATCTTCCAAAGCGCCTTTTGCTCCATATCCAACTAACGACAAGTCAATTTCATCAGTTACAAGTGGTTCTGGATCCATATCAACCACAAATTTATGAGACTCCTCTTCATGACTAAAAAAATAAACATGCATAAAAACAATTGCAGCTAAAACAAGCAATCCTAAAATAATCCAAAATTTTTTTTCTTTTAACATAAAATCCTCCTTTAAAAAAGCAGCATAAAAACTATACTGCATAATTAATTAAATATCCTTTTTCCAAAGTCCATGTTTGTTACAATAAGCAAAAATAGTTGAGCCCTCTTCATAAGTAAATGTAGCTTTAGGCTCCATTCCAGGTTTCAAATCAACTCTTGAAATTTTGCTACCTTTTACTATAGCAATAAACAAAATATAATGATCTTCAACCATTGGATGAACTACTTCGCCAATTTGAACATTAACTTTTCCATCAACAATTTCACAAAAAGGTACATGCTTCTCTAATGCAGCATCAACTGTATTAGGTACTAATAACTCCATTTCTTGATTACAGCAAGCAATTCTATTTGCTACTCCATCAATCAATTCAATTACGTTGCCACAAATCAAACATAAATAAAAATTCATAACATATCCTCCTCATAAAAATTATATCAAAACAATTATTAAAAATCAAATTTAGAAATATTAATTTCTTTGATTTTTTCCCAAGAATATTCTTCCTTACCAAAATGACCATAAGCAGCTGTTTCATAATAAATTGGACGTAACAAATCTAACTCGTTAACAACATTTGAAACACTAAAATCAAAATTTTCATAAACAAAAGTATAAATTTTATCTAAAGAGACTTTATTAGTACCAAATACATCAATATAAATAGAAATAGGTTTTTGCATACCAATAGCATAACTCACCTGTATTTCGCATCTTTTGGCTAAGCCATAATGAACAATATTTTTAGCGACATAACGAGCATAATAAGCCGCACTTCTATCTACCTTACTAGGGTCTTTACTACTAAAGCATCCTCCACCAATATGCCCTACACCACCATATGTATCACATACAATTTTTCTTCCAGTTGTTCCACTATCAGCAAATGGGCCACCTACTACAAAAGACCCACTCGTATTAATTAAAAATTTAGTTCTTTCATCAATTAAATTGCTAGAAATAGTCGGTTTGATAACAAGCTCTATTACTTTATCTCTTAATTCTGAAAATAAAACAGAAGCATTATGTTGGCAAGCAATAACAACAGTATCAACCCTTTTAGGCGTTCCATTTTCATATTCAATAGTAACCTGTGTTTTACCATCTGGCAATAACCAACTTACCTCTCTATTCCTTCTAATTTCAGATAATCTAAAGGCTAATTTATTAGCCAATGATAGCGAAAGAGGCATTAACTCCTTTGTTTCATCACATGCATAACCAAACATAATTCCTTGATCTCCTGCACATAATTTGGAGTTTTCCACAGCTTTGTGGATTTCTTTAGATTGGCTTCCAACTTTAACCAAGACAGTAAATTCTTCTAAATAGCCAATTTCTTTTAGTACGTTTTTAGCTATACTAGCATAATCTAAATTAGCCTTAGTATTAGCCTCTCCATAAATAAGAATAAAATTATCCTTAATTGTTGCCTCTACTGCCATTTTACTATTTTTATCAATGGCCAAAGCACTGTCCAAAATCTTATCACTAATTTTATCACAGATTTTATCTGGATGACCTTCTGTAACAGATTCACTTGTAAATAAATAATTCATACACCTCTCCTTTTACTTTTCATCAAAATAAAAAACTCTAGGAAAGAGTTTAATTCTTTCTTTATCGCTGTTAGCTGAACCACCTTACTTAAAAGGTTGGTATGAGATCTTTGAGCTAACTCTCTCCCTCATTCTTGATAAAAAGCTAATTACATTATAATAGTATATAACAAAATTGTAAAGCGCAAAAACGATATACCTTCCAAAAATATTACCTTTATAAAAAGAAAAACATAGACTTATTTAAAATTAGAAACTAATTATTCCAATATTTTACACTAAAATAATAGCTTAATATGTAAATATATCATCTAAAAATCCAACTACTAAATAAGAAAGACTAACAACAATTAAAAAATAAAGAAATCTTGCTTTTAAAACACTATTTTTTTTAAAAATAGCATTAATATTCAAACTATCAACAGAATAAGCAACCAAAGGGGTAATGATTAAATATAAAATAATTTTATAACTTATTATCATATTCATCAATCATATTAATTCTTCTAATATGCCTCTCCTCATTAGAAAATTTAGTACTTAAAAACTTACTTACAAGCCCTTTCATCTTAAATAGAGAATCTTCCGCAGATAAAGCTATCACATTTGCATTATTGTGATATCTTGCACAATAAGCATCATTTTTAGTATCCACCTTCGCACATCTAATACCTTTCACCTTATTAGCTGCTATACTCATACCTATGCCTGTACCACAGATTAAAATTCCTAAATCAATATTATCCATATCTTCACAAAGTTTAAAAGCAAACAATGGATAATCAACCGAATCTATAGAATCAGTCCCATAGTCAATACATTCAAATCCTTTTATATTTAAAAAGTTAATAATTTCGGTCTTTCTTTTAACACCTCTGTGATCAGAAGCTATTCCAATCTTCATAAGCATCATTCTCCTATCTATATTTATTTTACAACAACTATACTTTCAAGTAAACATTTAAAAAACAACTTGGAAAACTTATATAAATAGTTTATAATAACTATGGTGAATAATATGTATAAATTTATTGAAAACTTAAATGAAAAAGAATATGAAAATTTTGTTTACAACAGTGACAAAGCTCATTTCATGCAAAGTAAAGAATGGAGTCTTGTTCAAAAAGAGAAAAAATTTTCATCCCATCTAGTAGGAATTAAAAAAGACAATATTTTAATTGGGACAGCATTACTTTTAGAAAAAAAATTATTGAAACATTTTTCATATATTTATTGCCCAAGAGGATTTATAATTGACTACAGCAATAAAGCTGATGTTAAAGCTTTCACAAAAAAAATAAAGTTATTTTCTAAAAAAAGAAAAGCTATTTTCTTTAGGATTGATCCTGATATAAAACTTCAAAATTTAGATTCAGAAGGAAACAGTTTAAACAGTAATAATAACGGATGGCTAGTAGACTATTTAAAAAAAATCGGATTCAAACACAAAGGTTTTAATAAAAATTTTGAAAACAGTCAACCGCGATATACATTTAGACTTAACATAGAAAAAAATATAGACGAAATCTTTAAAGGATTCCATCCCACAACAAGAAAAATTCTAAATAAAGGAAATTTATATGATTTGAACATACAAAAAAACAACATAGAAACATTTGATGGTTTTTACGAAACAATGTTAGAAACAGCCAAAAGAGAAAATATTAAACCTTCTAGTTTAGAATACTATAAAAATTTTTACAATATATTACATAAAAACAATATGAGCGATCTATATACAATATCTGTTGACATCAACAATTTAAAAAAAATTTATAAAAATTTAGTTGCAGAAACAAAAAAAGATATAGAAAAACAGAAAGCAAATATCAATCAGGAAAAAGCACAAAAAATAATAAATGATTTAAACAATAAACTAGAAAAACAAAAAAAAGAATTATTAGTGATTGAAGATATCAAGGAAAGATATTTAACACTAGCTGCCATTATAACCGCCAAATACAAAGATAAAGTTTGGACTGTTCATGGTGGAAATCATAGCTTACTTAGAGAACTTAATGCTAACTATTTAATATACTATGAGATAATAAAAGACGCTAATAAAGACGGATATAAAATAATAGATTTCTTTGGTACAACAGGAAATCCTATAGAAGCAAATCCAATATACGGAATACATCTATTTAAAAAAAGACTAGGCGGCGAATATACTGAATTTATTGGAGAGTTTGACTATATAAATCATAAAATACTATATTTCCTTTATATGAATTATATAAAATACAAGAAAAGAAAAAAGCAACGTTAAGCTGCTTTTTTTTCTAATTTTGCTTTGAACTTTTCTACATTTCCCTTTTTAGAAGTAGATAATTGTTGTCCTGTATAATGTGGATGACATTTATCACAAGTCTCTATATGTAATTCACTTTTATTAGATTTAACTGTAAAAGTATTACCGCAAGCGCAAGTAACTTTAGTATCAACATACTTTGTTCCTATTTCTTTCATTATAATTCTCCTTCCGCCATGACAAACATTTGCCATAGAAATTTAATACCAAAATAGTATAGCAATAAAAACAAAATTTTGCAACAGTTTTTAATAATCTTCTATTTGAATTTTAGCTCCAACCGCTCTTAACTTCTCCACAATGTTTTCGTACCCTCTTAAAACATGCTCAATTTCTTTAATATAAGTTACACCATTTGCTTTTAAAGCAGCAAGAACTAAGCAGGCTCCTGCTCTTAAATCTGTTGCTTCCACAACACATCCCGATAAATGACTTGGCCCATTTATTTTAATATTTCTGTTATCAATTTTTTCTATATTGGCTCCCATTGCATTTAAAAATTCAATATTCTTAAATCTATTCTCATATATTGTTTCCTCTAAAATAGATATACCATCACATTGAGTAAGTAAAGTTGTTAAAGGCTGCTGCAAATCCGTAGCAAAACCAGGGTAACCCAAGGTCTTAACCCTTACAGGCTTTATTCTATCCTTGGCAGAAACCCCAACATAGTCAACACCTATATCCAATTTAAAACCCATTTCTTTTAACTTCAAAGTTAATGCATCAATATGTTCAGGAATAACATTACAAATTCTTAAATTATTACCTATTAAGGCACCAGCTATCAAATAAGTTCCAGCCTCTATTCTATCAGGGATAACCTCAATATAGGCCTTACCTAAATAAGAAACTCCTTTTATTACTATCTCAGAAGTTCCAGCACCAGTAATCTTAGCTCCCATATTATTAAGAAATGTTGCTATATTAACTATTTCAGGCTCCTTTGCAGCATTTTCTATAATGGTTGTGCCCTTAGCTTTTACAGCTACAAGCATTGTATTAACTGTTGCACCAACACTAGGCATATCCAAATAAACATGACTTCCAATAAGCTCATCTGCTGTTATAATATATTTATTTCCATATTCTTCAACTAATGCCCCCATCGCCTTATACGCTTTTAAAGTTTGATCAATAGGCCTAGCTCCAATAGAGCAACCACCAGGAAAATACATTTCTACCTTTTTAAATCTGCCTAGAAGTGCTGACATAAAATAATAAGAAGCCCTTAGCTTTTTACTTATTTCTTCAGGTATAGGCTTATTCTTAATGTTTTTACTATTAATTTCCATTATACCATCAGTTTCACCAACTTCAGCTTCTAAATACCTTAATATCTCATTTAAAGCATCAATATCTGAAATATCTGGGACATTATCAATTTTCACAATGTCATCAGATAGTATAGCTGCTGGAATCAAAGCCACCGCACTATTTTTTGCACCACCTATTAATATATTTCCCGACAAAACATTATTTCCCTCTACAATTATTTGCTTCATAACTCACCCCTTGTAATTAACTCCTATTTTCACTACCCAATAATTTAATCTTAGCTATAACAGCTTCCTTTAATGCTGCTTCTCCAGATTTTATAATCTTTCTAGGATCGTATACACTCTTATCTTGATCTAAAAATTTTCTAACCGCATTGCTCCAAACAATTTGCAACTCAGTATTAATATTTAGCTTGCAAATTCCACAAGAAATTGCTTTTCTTATTTTCTCATCATCAATTCCTGTTCCACCATGCAAAACCAGTGGAATATTTAATGATTCACTAATTTCCTTCATCGTTTCAAAGTTTAACTTAGGTTCACCTTTATAAAGACCATGAACACTTCCTAAAGCAGGAGCTAAAAAATCAATACCCGTAGCATTTACAAATTTAACAGCCTCTGATGTTGTCGTATATAATATGCTTTTCTCTTTACCGTCCTCAGTTCCGCCAACATGGCCAACCTCAGCTTCTACCGAAATATTATAATGCTTACAATAATTAACAACCTTTTTTGTAATATAAATATTGTCTTCAAAATCATGCATAGAAGCATCAATCATTACAGAACTAAAACCAGCTTTTACTGCCTCTTTACAAGAATCGTATGATGAGCCATGATCTAAATGAAGAGCCACTGGTATCTTTATATCCAATTCCTTAATCAAAGACTTAACAATACTACTTACCACAGTATACCCGCCCATATACTTTACAGCCCCTTCTGAAACCCCAATAATCAAAGGACTATGAACACTATCGGCAGCTTCTAATATAAACCTTGTCCATTCCAAATTATTAATATTAAAATGAGGCACACAATAATGATTAATAAGCGCATCATTCAACATTTTTCTCATATTCACTAACATATTTATCACCACTTTAATTATAAGATTTAATAGCTATAATTGCAATTAATATATTAAATTCAATGTCAAACAAAAGACAATTAAGATAATAAATTAATAAAATCAACCAAATAGTATATGAAATGCTTTTCTAATCCGTAAAGATTTAAAGTTATAAGTAAATTTTTTCCTAACATTTTAAACCTAAAATTTCTAGTAATATTTGTTGTATTTATAAAAAGGTCTGTTACTTTAATATTTTTAACTAGTTTTTCTGGAATAAGGATTTCAATTGTCTTATCATTTTGAATAACTCTTTCAATGCCAAGCTTGTTAGCTTTCTTCTCAAAGATTTCCTCATACATATAAATAATCACATCTTCATCTAGCTTTCCAAACCTATCTTCAAGTTCTTCTTTTACAATAAATAATTTATTCAATGAATCAATTTCATTTATTTTTTTATGTATCTCAATTTTAACTTCTTCTTCACTAGCGAATTTATCATCAATAAAAGTTGAAACATCAATCAAAGGTAAATCATCTTTCTCTTCTGGAGTAGAAATACCTTTTAAGCGATTAATTTCATCTTCCAACATATCCATAAAAAGCTCAATACCAACAGAATCGATAAAGCCGGCTTGCTCACTTCCTAAAATATCTCCAGCACCTCTAATTGATAAATCTCTCATAGCAATTGAAAAACCACTTCCTAGCTCAGTAAATTCTTTAATAGCGCTTAATCTTTTAACAGCAAGTTCATTCAATATCTTTTTTTGATTATACATTAAATAGCAATAAGCTATTTTAGTACTTCTCCCAACACGACCTCTTATTTGATAAAGCTGCGATAATCCAAAGTAATCAGAATCTAAAATAATTAACGTATTTACATTAGGTATATCAATACCTGTTTCTATAATAGTAGTGCTGATTAAAATATCATATTTTTTTTCAACAAACTTATTCATCACATCCTCTAATTCATTTTTCCCCATTTGCCCATTAGCCGTTACAATTTTAGCCTCTGGTACTAAAGCCTCAATTTCTCTTTTTTTTGTAGACATTTCAGAAATATGATTATATAAAATAAATATTTGACCTTTTCTAGAAAGTTCTTTATATATTGCATCCCTCATTACTTGTTTATTTTCAGGTAACACATAGGTTTGAATAGGATACCTATTTACTGGTGGCGTTTCAATTAAAGATAAATTTCTAACACCAGCTAAAGACATTTGTAGAGTTCTAGGTATTGGAGTTGCGGACAAAGTTAAAACATCAATTTCATTTTTATATTCCTTTATCTTTTCTTTATGCTTAACGCCAAATCTCTGTTCTTCATCTATAATTAGTAACCCTAAATCCTTAAAAACAACTTCTTTGCCTAATATTTTGTGTGTTCCTATTAATAAATCTATTTTACCTACTTTTAAATCTTCGATAATTTGTTTTTGTTTTTTTAGTGAAATAAACCTATTTAAAATAGCAATTCTCACTGGAAAATTTTTAAATCGCTCAATAGCATTTTGATAATGCTGATGAGAAAGAATAGTTGTAGGGCACAAAATAGCTACTTGTTTACTCGAAAGAATTGCTTTAAAAGCAGCTCTAAAAGCAACCTCTGTTTTACCATATCCAACATCACCACATAACAATCTGTCCATTGGTCTTGAACTTTCCATATCTTTTTTAATTTCACTAATTACTTTTATTTGGTCAATAGTTTCTTGATACATGAAATCATTTTCAAATTCTTTTTGAATATTATTATCTCTATCAAAAGCAAAACCCTTTGCCTTTTCTCTTAAAGCATATAATCTTAGCAAATCCCCAGCTATACTTTCTACCTTTTCTTTTGCTTTTGCTTTAGTTTTTGCCCATTCTTTACTATTCAATCTATTTAAAACAGGTATATTTCCTTCCTTTTGAGAATACTTATAAACTTGATCAATTTTTTCCACAGGAATATAAAGTCTGTCATCTCCTCTATATTCAATAAACAAGTAATCTTTCTTAAGACCTTTTTTCTCTATGGTTTTTATTCCCAAATATTTCCCAATGCCATATAATGAATGTACAACAAAATCTCCAACATTAAGTTTAGATATATCTTTTATTCTTGTCCCTATTTTAAATTTCGTTTTATTTTTATAATTACTATCATTACTGCCTGTGAACAGATCATTTTCACTAATAATCAAATATTTTTCAAAATAAAAGCCCTTTGTTATTTTTCTCAAAATAACATTTATCTTTCCCTCAAATATTTTATTTTCATCAGTAATAACTGCATCAGTTATAACATCCATTACTTTTCTAATTTTTTCTTTTGAATTCAAGCAAATAATAATAGTATACCTTTCCTGTAACTTTTTGATATTACTCAAGAAAGCAATACTATTAATATTTCCTAAGTCAACCTTCTTATCATCATAATAAACAGAATTTACCTTATTAGATGAATAACTAAAAAGTTCAAAATATTTTTCAGCATTATTTTTGATTTTATAAAAATCAAACATATAATTAATTTCTTCTTTTATAGACAAACTATTATTGTATTCAAAAACTTCGTCAACTAATCTTTCATAAGACAATTTTAAATCATGATAATTATTGAATATAACTTCACTTAAATCAAAATTACTAATATTGGAGCCTTCAGTATAATTAGGCAAAAATTTCTGCTTTTTTTCATTTACATTATCAAACTTTTCCACAATAAATTCACTGTTAGGGCAAATACTCACAGAGTCAATCTTTTTACTAGAATGCTGTGTCTCTAAATCAAAACATCTAATACTTTCAATAACATCTCCCCATAATTCAATACGAATAGGCTTATCACTATTAGGAGAAAATAAATCAATAACAAATCCTCTTACCGCAATATCCCCGGTTTTATTAACAAAAGAAGTTCTACTATAACCAATATCAATTAATTTTTCCACAATAAAAGTAAGATTTACTTTATCTTTTACCTTTAAATTAATATAGGCATCTTCAAAAACTTTTTTGCTTGGCAAGAATCTTAAATACCCCATCAAATCAGTAATAACTATTGAACGCTTTTTTACTAAATAATCTAAAGTTTCAATTCTAATAGATTTAAACTCTGGAGAGACAGCTAAAGCTTCACTCGTTAGAAAATCATCCATTGGAAAAAATAAAACATCCTCCGTATAATTTAACATTATTTGATAAAAATTATTGGCTTCATAAGTAGTAGAAAAAACAATCACTAAATTAGTTTTAATTTTTTTAAAATAGTTATACACAAAAAGAGCCTTAGCTTCTTCATTAAGGCCTACTATTTCATCTTTTCCAAAGTCAAATTTTATATTACTAAAAAAACTCATAATTTCTCCATAATTACCTATGATTATATTTATTCATTAAAGACGGAAAGTCCAATTTTAAAAAATCATTAATTATATCAAAAGATAAATCTATAATTTCGCATATAGAATCATACTCTTCAGTTGAAAATTTTCCTAATACATAATCCTTTGTATCAATTAATTTATTGTTAGCTATTCCAATTTTTAACCTTTTATAACAAGTAGTATTTAGATTTACCTCTATATTTTTTAAACCATTATGACCGCCACTGCTGCCTTGATTTCGTAAACGATACACACCAACATCAAGGTCCAAATCGTCACTTACAATCAAAACATCATCAATACTTATTTTATAGTAATCAACATACCTTTTTACAACTTCTCCACTTAAATTCATAAACTTTTGAGGTTTTAAAAGTATAACCTTTTCAGAACCAAATAAAAATTCGGTATAAAGTCCATCAAATCTTAAATTAAAGCTTAAATTATTTTTATCAGCAAAATTATCAACAACTAAAAAACCAACATTATGCCTAGTTCTAACATATTCTTTTCCTGGATTGCCAAGACCAACAACCAATTTCATATTCTCACCTACTCATGATATTCTTTATATATTTCACTTTTAGACTTTTTTCTATCCTTTGCCACCTGTTTCATAGAAGATTTTAAATCCATTCCCTGATTTAAATAAAAACTAATATGCTCTTTAACATCTAATGAAGAGTAATCAACATCCATATTATTGCCTTCAGCAACTATAACAAATTCGCCCTTTAATTCAAATTCAGCATCAATTACCTTAGAAATATCATCTCTTATAATTTGCTCATATTTTTTTGTTATTTCCCGGGAAATGCTTATTTTTCTGTCTCCAAGCACTTCCAACATATTTCCCAAAGTTGACATTAACCTATGTGGAGCTTCATAAAATATTAACGCCCATTTTACAGATTTTAAATTTTCCAATTCCTTTTTTCTTAGATTTTCCTTACTGTTTAGAAATCCATAAAATGTAAAGGGCATTGGTGTTATACCAGAAGTAATTAATGCAGGAATTAAAGCCGTAGCTCCAGGTAAACCAACAACATTAAATCCTTGGGAAATAATATAACTGGCAATTTCATATCCTGGATCACTAATTACCGGCGTCCCACGATCGGTAACCAAACCAACATCCACGCCTTTTTTTAAATAATCTAAAACTAATTCCTTTCTCTTACACTCATTAAATTTATGACTTGCAATAATTTTCTTTTTAATTTCAAAATGCTTTAGCAACTCTCCAGTAACCCTAGTGTCCTCCGAAAATACAACATCAACTTTTTTTAAAGTATTTATCGCCCTAAAAGTCATATCTTCCAGATTTCCAATTGGTGTTGGTATTAAATACAAATTGGGTTTACCATCATAACTATTCTGAATCATTTTTTTCACCCTTAAAGAATTTCTCAACCTCAAATGTGTAGCTTCCATCATCACTATGAACATACAAAGGATCCAGAATTTTTAATCCAGGTCTTCCGTTCTTTTTTCCTTCAATAAGTAGTATATTAGCCTCTTTGCCAATTTTTGGATAAACAAACCTGACACGTTTAGGCTCAATATTGTTTTTTCGCATTTCATCAATTATTTCAACAAATCTTTCTGGTCTATGCACCAAAACTAAATTTCCCTTATTTTTCAAAACTTTTTTAGAAATCTTACATATTTTATTTAAAGTTAGAAAATTTTCATGACGAGCAACTGTTTTGTACAAACTATTATTAATTATACAATCTTTAAAGTACGGTGGATTACAAGTTATAACATCAAAAGAATCTGATTCACATTTCAAATAAAAATCATTGATATCTTCATTTACTATTTTAATTTGGTTTTCTAAAGAATTAATTTCCACAGATTTCTTTGCTAAATCAGAAACTTCTTTTTGAATTTCGACACCAACTATTTTTGAATCGGTTTTTGTGGACAACATTAAAGGTATTGGAGCATTTCCTGTTCCTATATCCAAAATTTTATTACAAGCTTTATTTATAGTAGCGAAATTAGCCAACAACACAGAGTCCAAAGAAAAGCTAAACATATTTGTATCTTGAATTATAAACAAATTATTATAATCCAACAAATAATTTTTAACCTCCATTACAATTTTACCTCAACAATTCCAACGTCTTTTACTTCAACCAAATAACTCAAATTTAATATATCTATATTTTTTACAATTCCTTTTCCTTCACGCACTTTAACATATTCACCAATATTTGGTAGCTTGCCTCTGTTTTCTTCATACAAATCATCTTCATATTTAAGACAACACAGTAATCTACCACAAGCACCATTTATCTTATTAGGATTCAATGATAAGCTTTGATTTTTAGCCATATTTATTGAAACAGAATCAAAGTCATAACAATATGTAGAACAACAAAGAGGTCGACCACACAAACCAAGACCGCCTATTTCTCTTGCCTTATCCCTAACCCCAACTTGCCTCATTTCAATTCTAGTTTTATATATAACAGCCAATTTTTTTACTAATTCCCTAAAATCAACTCTATTTTCTGCCAAAAATCTAAAAACCAGTTGATTTCTATTGAAAGTATAGTATGCATCTATTACTTTCATTGATAAAGAAAGTTTATCGGCCATACTTTGACAATTTTCTGCAGCCTCTTTAGCATCATCTAAATTTTTTTTATAATCAGCGTAATCTCTCTTATTAGCAATTCTAACAACATTTTTTAAACAGTTATTTTTTAATCTCTCTTCTTTAACTTCTACATCAAGCTCAACTACTTTACCAAATTGCAATCCATTTTCTGTTTCAACAATTACAGTAATATTTTTCTTTAACTCAAAGTTTCCGGGAGCAAAATAATAAACTTTTCCACCATCTTTTAAAGTTACACCAACAGCCTTCATTCAGCATTCACCCTTTCTAAACTAACCACCAACTTATCTAGTAACAAGGATTGATTAGCATTAATTTTAATTTTTGTTGACAGATCCATAATTATACTAATTTTCTTACTAATTTTTTCTTTAGAGTTTACAATTTTCTTAACATCATCTTGATAGTCTCTAAAAATTTTTATATTTCCATTTAAATAAAATGTCATTATTTCCTGATATAAAAAGGTAATAATATCAAAAAACATAAGCATTTCGTTTTTTTCTTTAAAATTATCTAGTATTTTTTTAGATAAAAGCATAATATCTACACTGTTATTAGATTCAATACTCATGATAAATTTCACACAACAATCAACTTTCTTTTCTATATCTTCTTTATCAGCTATTTGATATTTTTCAAGTAAGTTTTCCACCATGTTTTGTTCTTTTGCAAAATTCATTGACAATATTTGGCATCTAGAAACAATCGTTGGCAAAAGTTGAAAAATGTTTTCCACAAGTAAAATTGCAACAAGATTGTCTTTAGGCTCCTCCAAAAACTTTAATAATGAATTAGCCGCTTGAATATTCATTCTATCTGCATCTTGAATTATATAAATTCTTTTATTTCCAAACAAAGATTTATTATTAAACTCTTTTTGTAACTCTTCAAGTTGCTCTTTTCTTATCCACAAGCCATTCGGTTTAATAATTTTAAGTTCAATAAAGTTATTAGAATCAATCATTTGACATAATTTACAATCTTTACACAAATCCAAATTAACATAATGCCAAGGACAAAAAAGATATTTTGAAAATGCTAAAGCAAATTTATTAATATCTCTATTTCCGTTAGATTCAATTATATAGGCATGTGAGACTCTATTTTTTTTAATGGAATTAATTATTATCCTACATGCATTTAACTGTGTATTTTGATATTCTTCTAACATGCTGATCCTTTCAAATCAAATTTCAGTCCTGTTTTCCAAGGCAAGCTCTAAAGTAAGTGCATCGATATACTCCATATCTGCTCCAAGTGGTATACCATGAGCTATTTTTGTAATTTTAACCCCTGTTTTATTCAACAACTTAGATATATAAAGAGCTGTTGTCTCTCCTTCAATTGTTGGTCTAACAGCTAATATAACCTCTTTAATCTTATCTTTTTCAATCCTGTCAATTAAAGATTTAATATTTATATCTTCTGGATTAATTCCATCTAAAGGTGAAATCAGACCGTCTAAAACATGATATAGCCCATTATACGTGCCCATCTTTTCAAACAAAACAACATTTTTAGGTTCTTCCACAACACAAATTACACTTTTTTCTCTTGATTCATCTAAACAAATTGAACAAAGATCTCCCTCTGTAAAATTATGACACTTTTTACATCTTTTGATATTTGATTTCAAATTTTTAATAGAAGAAGAAAAGTTTAAAATCACTTCATCATCTAACGCAAAAAGAGACAAAGCTAAGCGCTCTGCTGTTTTTTCGCCTATTCCAGGAAGTTTCTTAAAACAATCTATTAAATCCTTAATTGTTTTCGGATACATAATTAAAACAACCCCGGCATTCCTTTAGTATATTTTCCTAATTTTTCTTCTGTTTCTCTATCAATTTTTTTATTATTTTCATTAACAGCCACTACAAACATATCTTGTAATAGTTCTATATCGTCTACATCTTGATCAATACTTACCTTTAAAAGATTCTTATTTCCAAGAGAAACAACTGTAACCACTCCACTTTTAGTAGCAAATTCCTTATTATCAATCTCATTTTTTTCTTTTAACATATCAGCTTGCATTTTTTGTGCTTGCTTTAACATTGCTTGCATATTCATAAATTTCCTCCTATTTATATTCTACTATACTTTCAAACAATTTCAATGATGATTCTTCGTCTTTAATATTTTCTAACTCCTCTTTCTGATAAACATAGCTTTTCTTTTTTGCATTAAACTCCATTTTAATTATTTCCCATTCCTTCTCATCAACAGAAATAACTCTATATTTTTTCAACAAACTTTTTTCTATTATTTCCTCAATTATCAAGACATTGCCATTAAACAAAAACACATCAGATTCTTTTTTATACATAAAAAGCAAATATTCATTACTTGCCGCCTTCAAGTTCCCATCTAAAATAATTGAAACAAATTGACTATATCTTGCATTAATTAATAACGGTTTTACTGAAATAATCTTTTTCTTAAGGTCTTGCAATAAATGCTTATCAAATTGAGCTAAAGTATTTTCAATTCTAATCTTTTTACTAATTGAATTTTTTAATGTATTTTTTTCTTTAGAATCTTTTGTTGATCCTTTTATATCAATACTATCTGGTTCTATTTTTGCCTTTTCAACAGGAATAGTTTCTATAACGTCTTCCTTTTTTTCGCCTATACTTATATTTTTAATAAAGACTAATTCAAGTAACAATTTTGGGTTATTTGAAGACTTCATTTCCACAACAGAATTATTTAAATCATAAATTATTTTAAATATATCTTTTTCCACAGCAAAAGTCGATATTTTTTTATAAATAGACACATCAAAACCTTCAGATTCCAAAAAATCCTCGCTTTTATTAAATATTAAAACATTTCTTAAAAAGAAAACCACTTCATTAGCTAATTTAATTAAATTTTTTCCACCACTATAATAATAATCTAGCTTTTCAAGAATAAATTTTAAATTGCCTTTAAACAAAGCCTCAATAATATTATTTATGTCCTGTTGGGACACCGTTCCATTCATTTCATGAACATCCAATACTGTTATCTTATCCTCTGCATATGACCAAACCTGATCAAGTAGATTAATTGCATCACGCATTCCACCCTCAGAAAGTCTTGCTATTTCGCTAACTGCATTATCCTCAATAGAAATTTTTTCCAATTCAATAATTTCATATAATTTTTTTCTAATCGAATCTATAGACAGTCTTTTAAACTCAAAAACTTGACATCTAGAAAGTATTGTTAAAGGAATTTTATGTATTTCTGTTGTTGCTAAAATAAAAATAGCATGAGCGGGTGGCTCCTCTAATGTTTTTAATAGCGCATTGAATGCACTAATAGTTAGCATATGGACTTCGTCAATTATATAAACTTTATATTTCCCATATGCCGGAGCCAAATTAACCTTATTTTTTAATTCTCTTATCTCATCAACACCATTGTTAGAAGCAGCATCTATTTCAATAATATCACTATTATTTTGCGTACAATTTACACACTTATAGCAAGGTTTATTACTATCTTTTGATTCACAATTAACTATTTTAGCAACTATTTTAGCTACACTAGTTTTTCCAGTACCTCTAGGCCCTGAAAATATATAAGCATGCGAAAACTTATTATTATAAAAAGCATTTTCAAGTGTTGATATTATATTTTCTTGTCCAGCAACCTCTTCAAAATTTTTTGGTCTATACTTTCTATATAAAGCTTGATACATAACATCACCAACCATAACAATTATAACATTTTTCCATATATTTAGTTATCAAAAAGTTTTATTTTCTTTTGTTTTTGAAGAAATCTTTCAATAATTTTTCCACAGTAAAATCACCATCCATTTTTTTTACTATTATATTAAAATTCATTATTCTATTACCTTCAATAAAGTGAGAAAAACCAAATTTCTTATTTTCCACAGCATAAGTCACTTTTTTAATTCTTGCTAAAGAAATAGCGCCGATACACATAACACACGGTTCAGAAGTTGTGTATAAAGTACAGCCATCTAATCGCCATGTTTTTAGTTTTCCACATGCTTTTTTTATAGCAAGAACTTCAGCATGATTTAAAGGGTTATTGAATTTTTCTTTTTTATTATGAGCTCTAGAAATAATTTTATTATCTTTTACGATTACGCACCCTACAGGTACTTCATCATATTTGAATGATTTTTTAGCTTGCTTAACAGCTTCGTTCATATATATTTGTTCCATTACAACCTCCTATGTTTCACGTGAAACATAAAAAAAGCACACACATTTAGAGGCTTATAAAGCTGCTACTTTCCAGTCCTGACTTGGTTAAAGCATAAATGTTGTGCATATATAATATAATATATTTTTTTTAATGTTTCAATATTTAATGTTTCACGTGGAACATGGTTATATATTCAAAACTGATGTTCCACGTGAAACATAATTATGCAGAAATTAAATTAATGTTCCACGTGAAACATAATTATGCTTCACATGAATCATCTAAACTTTCTTTTATTATGGTCGTGACATTAGAAAGCTTTTGATTATCTTTTAAATTAATTAATCTCACACCCTGCGTCACTCTTCCTGTTTGAGAAATCTGTTCAACAGAAAGTCTAATAATCATGCCACTATCAGTTGTAACAATTAAATCCTCATCACCACTAATAGCCTTAAAAGCAACTAAAGAGCCATTCTTTTCTGTTACATTTAATGCTCTTACTCCTTTTCCACCTCTATGCGTAGCACGATAAGCTGAAATATCAGTTTGTTTTCCGTAACCATTTTCCGTAGCTACTAATATATTTTGAGTAGGATCAGCTATTTCACATCCAACGATATAATCATTTTGGGAAATGTTCATTCCTCTTACTCCCGAAGCTGTTCTTCCCATAACACGAATTTCATTTTCATTAAATCTTATCATCCTACCATTATTAGCTGCTATTAATATTTCATTATTTCCCAAGGTTTTTTTAACAGAAACAATAGAGTCATTCTCCTTTAAACTAATAGCTATTTTGCCGTTATTCCTAATACTATCAAACTCTTTTATATCAGTTCTTTTAATCAGTCCTTTTTGTGTACAGAATACAATATATTGATATTCATCACTATTTGTAATCTTCATCATTGTTTTGACATTTTCATTCTTATCCAACGATAACAAATTAACGATAGGTAAGCCTTTAGCCTGTCTGCTAAATAGTGGGACCTCATATCCTTTTATACGATATACTTTTCCTCTATCAGTAAATAAAAGTAAATAATCATGAGTATTCATTGAAATTAAATGTTCCACATAATCTTCTTCATTGGTGGTTATTCCTTTAATTCCCACACCACCTCTATTTTGCGTCTTATATGTTTCGCAATTAATTCTTTTTATATAACCATTATTAGTTAAAGTAATAACTATATCTTCAGATGGGATTAAAGATTCATCTTCAATATATTCAATGGCAGTATAATCAATAGTTGTTCTTCTTTCATCACCATATTTTGATTTGATTTCCAACAATTCCTCTTTAATAATAGCCATTACTTTATCATTATTTGCTAAAACGGATTGAAGTTCAGCTATTAATTTTAACAAATCAGCAAGCTCATTCTCAATTTTTTCTCTTTCAAGACCAGTAAGCCTTCTAAGCTTCATTTCAAGAATTGCCTCTGTCTGTAAATCAGATAAATTATATTTATTTGTTAATTTTAATTTAGCCTCACCATCATTTTTAGCTTCTTTTATAATTTTGATAAAATCATCAATATTATCTAAGGCTATCTTCATTCCTTCTAAAACATGAACACGTTTTTCTGCCTTATCTAAATCGTATCTAGTTCTTCTAATTATTATCTCTTTCTGATAATCAATATATTTTTCGATAATTTCTTTTAAATTTAAAGTTTTTGGCTGATTTTGATCTAACATTAACAAAATAATTCCAAAATTTGATTGAAGCTGTGTATGTTTATATAAATTATTTAATATGACATTGGGATTTGCCTCTCTTTTAAGAGTTATTACTATTTTAAGACCATTTTCAATATTTGTTTCTTCATGATAATCGGCTATTCCCTCAATTATCTTATCCCTTACCAACTCTGCTATTTTTTGCTTTAAATCAGAAGTATTAACGCCATATGGTAACTCCGTTATTACAATAGAGCTTTTATCATTATGCGTTTCAATTACAGCTTTACTCCTTAATGTAATTGATCCTCTACCTGTTTCGTAAGCCTTTTTTATTCCACTATTCCCCAAAATAACTGCTCCTGTAGGAAAATCCGGACCCTTTATATAGTTCATTAATTCAGATATTGTAATATCTTGATTATTAATATAAGCAATACAACCATCAATTACCTCACCCAAATTATGTGGAGGAATATTTGTTGCCATACCTACAGCAATACCCATAGTTCCATTAACCAATATATTAGGGAATCTACTAGGTAATACATCTGGTTCTTTTTCTATCTCATCAAAATTCGGAACAAATCTAACAGTATCTTTTCCAATATCTCTTAATAATTCCAAAGAAATCTTAGATAATCTAGATTCCGTATAACGCATAGCTGCCGCTCCATCACCATCCATATTACCAAAATTGCCATGTCCATCAACTAACATATATCTATAACTAAAATCTTGAGCCATACGAACCATGGCTTCATAAATCGAAGAATCTCCATGTGGATGATATTTTCCCATAACATCACCGACTATTCTGGCACATTTGCGGTATTGTTTATCTGGCGTATAACCTGACTCAAACATTGAATATAAAATTCTTCTATGAACAGGTTTTAATCCGTCTCTCAAATCAGGCAAAGCACGAGAAATGATAACACTCATTGAATAATCTATAAAGGAGCTCTGAACTTCTTCTACTATATTACAATTTTCAACTTTTTCCATTCTTTACCTCCTATATATCCAAATTTCCTGCAAATGGGGCATTCTCTTCTATAAAAACCCTTCTAGGTTCTACTTCTTCACCCATTAGTGTAGAAAATACATTATCTGCTGCTATTACATCTTCTACCGTTATTTGCCTCAAAATTCTATTTTCTTTAGACATAGTTGTATCCCTTAACTCATCAGCATTCATCTCTCCAAGGCCTTTCATTCTCGTAATGGAAGCTCTTGAACGTGAGCCTTCTGGTAAAGTGTTCAAATATTCTTGCTTCTCTTCCTCTGTAAGAACATATTTCGTTGTTTTACCCGAAACTATTTTAAATAACGGTGGAGTAGCGGCGTAAACATGGCCAGCTTCCACAACAGACCTAAAAAATCTGTAAAACAAAGTTAACAATAAAATTCTAATATGTGAACCGTCTACATCCGCATCAGTCATAATTATAATTTTATCATATCTTAATTTCGATAAATCAAATTCCGCTCCAATTCCTGTACCAAAAGCAGTAATTATTGTTCTAATTTCTTCATTTCCCAATGCTCTATCAATTCTTGCTTTTTCCACATTAAGAATTTTTCCTCTTAAAGGTAATATGGCTTGAGTCATATAATCTCTACCAGACTTTGCTGAGCCACCAGCTGAATCACCTTCGACTAAAAATATTTCTGAAATGCTAGGATCTTTACTCTTGCAATCTGTTAATTTACCATAAAAATTTGTTATTTCTAAATCACTTTTTCTTCTAGTAAGTTCTCTTGCTTTCTTAGCTGCAACTCTCGCACGAGCAGCAATCATTGACTTTTCCACAATAATTTTAGCTTCATTTGGATGCTCAAGCAAAAACCTTTCAAAACCAGCTGCAAAAACATTATCTGCTATTTTTCTTACTTCAGTATTTCCCAATTTTGTTTTTGTTTGACCTTCAAACTGAGGATTTGGATGTTTACAAGAAATTATCATAGTTAAACCTTCTTGAACATCTTCTCCACCTAAAGAATCATCACTATCCTTTAAAAACTTATTACTTTTAGCATAATTATTTACAATTCTAGTTAACGCTCTTTTTACTCCATCCTCATGCGTACCACCCTCTGGATTATTTATATTATTTGTAAATGAATAAATATTACTTGTATACCCATCATTATACTGTAAAGCAACTTCAACAGAAATGTCAGACTCAGATCCCTCTAAATGAATAACAGCATCATGTATTGGTGTTTTACTTTTATTTAGAAGTCTTACATATTCGCTTATTCCACCATCATAGCAAAATTCATCTTTTTTCCCTTCAACTCTATCATCCATTAGAGTTATTTTTAATCCTTTATTTAAAAACGCAAGCTCTCTAATTCTTGTTTTTAAAGTATCATAATCATATACTGTTGTTTCAGTAAAAATAGTAGCATCTGGTTTAAATGTTACAGAAGTTCCTGTTCTATTATCTTCACAGTCGCCTATTACCTTCAATGGTTCAACAGCATGGCCACCGTTTTCAAAACGAATAAAATAGACTTTACTATTTTGGTAAACTGTAACCTCAACCCAACTACTAAGTGCGTTTACTACAGATGCACCTACACCATGAAGACCTCCTGAAACTTTATAACCGCCTCCACCAAATTTACCGCCGGCATGAAGCACTGTATAAACCGTTTCTACGGTTGATTTTCCGGTCTTAGCATGTATACCAGTAGGAATACCTCTTCCATCATCTCTGACCGTAATAGAGTTATCTTTATTAATAATTACTTCAATATTATTACAATAACCTGCTAAAGCCTCATCAATACTATTATCAACTATTTCCCAAACTAAATGATGCAATCCTTTTTCATTAGTTGAGGCAATATACATACCTGGTCTTTTTCTAACAGCTTCTAATCCCTCTAAGACTTGAATATCAGAAGCATCATAATGTTGATTATTCTTTTCCACAAACTTCACCTTTTATACTTTCTATACAACCATTTCTAATATTAAATATTTTTGCTCCATTAATTAATTTCTTATTAATTAAAGCTAAATCTGTTGTCGTTATAATTACTTGCATATTTTTGTTAATATATTTTAAAAGATTATTCTTCTTTTTCCTATCCAATTCACTAAAAACATCGTCTAAAAGTAAAATTGGATTATGATTTTTCACTTTTCTAAGTATTTCTATTTCAGATAGTTTGAGTGCTAATATTGCTGATCTAATTTGTCCTTGCGATCCAAATAATTTCAAACTTCTATTGTTTAATAAAAATTCAAAATCATCTCTATGAGGCCCAAATAAAGATTTTCCATAAGATATTTCCTCATCTTCAAAATTTAAAAATTTTTCTAATAATATACTCTTTACTTCTTCTGATTCATAATTTACTATTTCAATATTAGGTAAATATGAAATTTTTAATCCCCTCAAACCAGTTATATCATAAAAAATGTCATCAATATATTCATTTACTTTAGTAACATATTTTTTTCTCAATTTATAAATTATTATAGCTTTATTTATATAGTACTGCTCTAAAATTTTCAGATATTCAGCATTATATTCTTCATGTTTCTTCTTTTTATAAATATAATCATTTCTAACTCTTAACAATTTATTATAATCATTAAGAACCTTTAAATATTCAGAATAAATTTGTGACAACTGTAAATTAATATACCTTCTTCTTATATCAGGACCATCTTTAATTAAGCATAAATCATCTGGAACAAACAAAACAACATTAAAAAAAGAAATGTACTCTGCAATATTGTTGACTTCCTTATTATCAATTTTCAAGCTTTTTTTATTTTCCTTGTATTTAATTTCCATTTTAGTCTTAATTTTGTTTTCCACAATATTTCCCATAACACTCATATTACTAAAATTTTCGTTAATTAAAGATAAATCACTAGAATTTCTATGAGATTTAGATGTTGCTAAAAAATATATTGCCTCCAAAAGATTAGTTTTTCCTTGAGCATTATTTCCAACAAATACATTTATACCATCATTAAGGGTAATATCAATTTTTTCATAATTTCTAAAAAAATTAATTTTTATTTTTTCTAAAAACATATTTACCCCCCAATAATTATAAAAAATACCGCATATAAGAATATTTTAAATTTTTAGTATACCTACACACACTAATAATTATAACATAAAAAAGACAAAATTTAATATAATTAGCTTTTTTATTAAATTTTTTCCATTTTTTTCTGTAACACATCCGATAGTCTAGTAGAACGTAATATTTGACTTTCTAAACTAAAAAATGACACATCTAAAATTATTTCCACAGCATTATTAAATATAATTTTTGTTTTATCAAGCAATTTATTATAATCTTTAATGTTATTTAATGAAATCCAGCAACAACTTTCTTGTCTAGGAGAAGCCGTAGGAAAAAAAATTATTCTTCTACTCTCTTCAATTATAATTGGCGCTTTATAATTATAACCTACTAAATTTTTAGTTCCTTCAAACCTTCCAGTATATGAACTACCAAAAAACTTACAGCTACCATCTATAATATCAAAAGAATTTTTTTCCACAATAAAATCTTTTTCCTTTTCATAGATTCTACTTACATTTTTAGAAATTGGCACTATAGCTAACGTCACTGTTGTTATTTCATACTCTTTAATCATCTTTTCACCTCCAAACAAATTGATAATCTTATACCACAAAAAATTCTCGAATTTTCTCGAATTTTTTCGAATTTTTAAAAAAAGTAAAAAAAAAAGTCAATTTTGACTTTTAATATGTTCTTATTGGCACTATTAATTCAGTTAATAGCGTATTATTAGGATCAACAATTATTATAGGTTTAATATCTCCATTAAATTTTAATACAACAAATTCACTATTTATAGCCCTTAAAGCATCTGTCATAAATTTAGAACTAAAAGAAATTGTTAAATCATCACCTTTTTTATCCACAACTTTAATTTTCTCTTCTACCATTCCAATTTCAGGTATATTAGAAGAAATTTTTATAACATCATTTTTTAATTCAAATAATAAAGTATTTTTATCATCACCACTACTTAATAAAGAAGCCCTGTCAATTGCTCCAAAAATATCTCTATAAGATACTTTTAATTCTAATTCAAAAGATTCAGGAATCAATTTTTCAGTATCGGGAAAAGTTCCACTAATTAAACGAGTTAAAAATTCGATATTATCAAATCTGAAAATAACTTTATTAGTAAAAATATGCATCTCCATTTCATTTTCATCTTCTACTAATAACTTAGTTAATTCCACTAAAGTTCTATTAGGAATAATTAAATTATTTTCTTCTTCAGTTGATTTTAAATCAATTTTTCTTTTTGATAATCTATATGAATCAGTTGCAGTACACTCAATAGAACTATTTCTAATTAAAAAATTAATTCCTGTTAATATTGGTCTAGATTCTTGTAATGAAGAAGCAAAAGATGTTTGATTTACCATAGCTTTAAAATCAGCTTCTGTAATTACAATAGGATTTTCCTTAGTTTCTAATTCCAAATTTGGAAAATCATTAGCATTGTTACAATTTAAATTAAACTCAGTATTAGTCGTAGTTATAAATAACTTAGAACCAGCAACCTCTTCTATTGTAATAACTTCATTTGGTAATTTTTTAACTATTTCATATATATATCTACCAGAAACAACAACTTCACCCAAAGAAATTATTTCTTCTATTTTTTCTTTTGGTAAAAAAGTTCTTATTGCCATTTCATTATCTGTACTTAATAAATATAATCCATCTTTAGTTAATTCAAATTTTATACAATTTAATATAGGAATTAAATTTTTATTAGAAACTCCTTTAATAGCATTATTTAATTGTTCCATTAAAATATTTTGTTTTATTATAAAATTCATAGTATTCCTTCTTTCTTTTTTATTATTTATTATTTATTATAGATGTGGAAAGTGTGTAAAAACATATTTCCCGTTTAAAATAAATAAAGTAATTGCTGTGGATAATATGTTAAAAACTTTTTTATTCCACATTAACTGTTAATTCTAGCTACAATTTTATTTATTTCCATCTCAAGTTGTGGACTTAATTTTACCTCTTTTTTTATTTTGTCAACAGAATGCATTACTGTTGTATGATCTTTTCCACCAAACTCTAATCCTATTTTAGGTAAAGTCTCTCCAAGAACGACTCTACATATATACATAGCAATTTGTCTTGGCACCGCAATTTTAGCATTTCTTTTCTTGGATTTCATATCTTCCACTGATACATTATAATTAGCAGCAACTAACTGCTCTACTTGTTCCATTTTAGTTTTAGCAATTATACTTTTAGTAAAAAAGTCTTTAAGTGCTTCCGTAACAACGTCCAGATCAATCTTATTTTGTCCCATAATGGTTGTAAATGCAACTACCCTGTTTATTGCTCCTTCAATTTTTCTAATATGTTCAGTACAAATACTAGCAATATATTCTTTAGCTTCATTTGTAAAATCACTATTTGGAAATTTGTCTTTAATTTTTTTATCAACAATAGCTAGTCTTAATTCAAAATCAGGAGGCATTATATCAACAGTAATTCCCCAGTTAAATCTTGTTCTGAGTCTCTCTTCCAATTTCTTTAAATCATCCGGAGATCTATCAGAAGTTATGACCATTTGTTTATTATTTGCATGTAATTCATTAAAAGTATTAAAAAATTCTTGTTGTGTCTTTGCTGCTATCTCTAGATATTGAATATCATCAATCATTAAAACATCAACAGAGCGATACTTATTTTTAAAATTATCGACATTTTCAAAATTATTTTCCTCTTTATTCTTCTTATATAAATCAATAAAGTCATTAACAAATTGTTCACAAGTTACATATAATACTTTTTTATTTGAGTTTTCCACAATATAATTGCCAATCGCATGCATTAAATGCGTTTTACCTAGTCCACTTCTAGCATAAATAAAAAGGGGATTATACATTTTACCAGGTTGTTCAGCTATAGCTAAAGCCGTAGCTCGTGCAAATTTATTAGACTTTCCAACAATAAATGTACTAAAATTATAATCTGGAATCAAGTTTGAATTAAAATTATTTTGAGCACTGACAGGAACGCCAATATCATCAGTATCAATTTTAACATTAGTAATAACTTCTTCTTCTAAAAGGTATTCAATTTTGAAATTAGAACCCGTTATTTCATTAAAAGTTTCCTCAACCATTTCGTTATAATTTTCTTTTAGATGTTTTTTATGTAGTACATCTGGAACTAATATTTTAATAGTATTTTCATCAATTTCAATTAACCTAGCCTCTTTAAACCATGTTTCAAAAGTAATTTCAGAAAGATTTTTCTGCGTAATCTCTAAAAAATGGTTCCAAAGTACCTCTATTTCCATATAATCACCTACAATCCTCACCAATTACCTCTATTTTACAATAAAAGCCAAAATAAATAAATAGTTTTCCACCATAAAATTATTTTTGTTTAAAATATTTCAAACAAAGATAAAAATTATTAATTAACTTTAAATGTGGAAAAGTTTCAACACAAATCAATGTTTGTGTTAAAAGAAATACACATCATATGTATAAAAGTAAATATTCCTTTATTTTATAAGAATAAATTCTGTGGAAATAAAAGTGAAAAAAATAATTGACAAAATACTTATATACATATATAATGTTAAAAGCACATGGGGAAATAGGCTCAGGAGGTGGAAAAATGAAAAGAACATTTCAACCAAATAATAGGAGAAGATCTAAGAAACAAGGTTTCTTTGCTCGTATGAAAACAAAAATAATAAATAGTCGTCGTAAAAAAGGACGTAAAGTTTTATCACATTAATTAGCCACTGATTAAATCAGTGGTTTTTAATATTTATTTTTATATTAATTATTATTAAAAAATATTATATAATATATAAGGATGGTGAAATATGAAAAAAACAAACATTTTGAAAGAAAATAAAGATTTTAAAAGAATAATGAATTTGAATAATTGCTATAAAAACAAATATTATCTCATATTTATAGAAAAAAATGAGGTTATTGTTAACCATCATTTTGGAATATCAGTAAGCAAAAAATTAGGTAACGCCGTAGTAAGAAATAAGTTAAAACGACAAATTAAATCTATAATTGATGAAAAAACCTATCAAAATAACTTTAATTGTATTATAATATTAAGGAAAGACATATTAAACGCAAGTTTTGAAGAAAAAAAAGAAAACTTATATAATTTGTTGATGAAGGTGAATATAATAAAAGGAGATAAAAATGAAGAATAACATCAAAAAAATTACCATCTTTTTATTGTTAATATTTTTAACTACAGGATGTACAACTCAATTAAAAAATGTAGACAATGAACTTGTAAAAAATGAAACAACAGGGCAGACATTAGTAAAAAATATATTATGTCAGCCGGAAAGTGAAGAAACCATTCAAAAATACAATGAGACATTAGAATCGGCTAAAGTGAAATTACAAGAAGAACTAGATAATAATGAAATTACTCAAATAGAATATAATCAAAAATCAGATAATTTAGTTGATATTTCATCACTTCCAAAATGTAGTGAGTTTAATCTAACTGATGGAGGATATGAGGGATTATGGATGACCATATTCGTAAAACCATTAGCGTGGCTTATATTAAAAGTAGGAGAGCTTGTAGGAAATTATGGCTTATCAATACTAATTATAACTTTACTTATTAGATTATGCTTATTTCCAATAACTCAAAAAACAGCGAAACAATCTGAACAAATGAAGTTAGCAAAGCCTGAGCTAGATAAAATAGAAAAAAAATATACCGGAAAAACAGACCAACAAAGTGTAATGGCCAAAAGCCAAGAGACAATGCTAGTATATAAGAATTTTAAAATTAATCCAGTATCAGGATGTATATTTGCAGTAATACAAATTCCATTATTTTTTGCTTTTTATGAAGCATTAAATAGACTTCCAGCCATATTTGAGGAAAGATTTTTAGGAATACAACTTGGAACAACAGCTTTAACAGGAATTACATCAGGAAAATATTATTATATAATCATTGTTATTCTAGTAATAGCCGCAACATATTTCTCAATGAAATTAAATAAAACAGCAACAATAGATTCAGAGCAAGCTAAAACAATGAAAATGATGACAAACATAATGATTATAATGATCTCAATAGCTTCATTTACAATATCAACAGGTATAACTCTTTACTGGATAATGAACAACTTATTTACTATAGTTCAAAATTTAATAGTAAAAAGGAGGAAAGAAAATGCTTAAAACATATAAATATGAAGGAAAAAATGCTGGTGAGTGTTTAAACAAGTGCTTAGATGAATTAAAAGTAACAGAAGAAGATATAACCTTTTTAGAAAATGTTACTGAGGCTAAGTTATTTAAAGCCAGAAAAACAGAAATAGATGTAGTCCTAAAGCAAGACATTAAATCCGCAATAAAAGAATTTTTGAAAGAAATCTGTAAAAAAATGAATATAGAAGCCAACTTTGAAATAACAGAAAAAGAATCAGGCTATAATATTATAATTATTTCTGAAAGTGATAATAGTATCTTGATAGGTAAAGACGGAAGAACATTAAATGCTTTGCAACTATTATTAAAACAATACATAAATAATGGAAACAAATTTAATATAAGAGTTAATGTTGACGTTTCAAATTACAAATCAAGAAAAATGAAGAATATTGAATACGAAGTAAAACGAGCAGCAAAAGAAGTAATCAGCACGAAAATAGAAGTAAAATTAGATCCTATGAACTCATATGAAAGAAGATTGGTTCATACAATAATAGGCGAATTTCCAGAACTTGAAACAGAAAGTTATGGAGAGGGATTAGAAAGACATGTCGTTATAAGATACAAGAAGGGTTAATCCTTTCTTTTTTATTGACTAATTATATAAAAAGTTATAAAATCAATTAGACAAAGGAGGGCTAATATGGAAGACACAATAGCAGCAATATCAACAGCTTTAGGAATAGGCGCTATTTCAATTATCAGAATTAGTGGAGAAGAAGCATTATCAATAGTAAATAAAGTATTCTCAGGTAAAGATTTAACGAAAGTTCCAACACATACTATTCACTATGGTTTTATTATAGATAAAAAAGAAAAAATAGATGAAGTATTAGTCAGTGTTATGAAATCTCCTAAAACATTTACAAAAGAAAATATAGTAGAAATTAATTGCCATGGAGGTATAGCTGCAACAAATAAAGTGTTAGAATTACTAATTTTAAATGGATGCAGATTAGCCGAACCAGGAGAATTTACAAAAAGAGCTTTTTTAAATGGAAGAATTGATTTAATAGAATCATCTGCCATAATGGATTTAATTGAAGCAAAGACAGAATTGGCAAGAAAACTATCAATCAATAATTTAATTGGTAACGTATCAAATATGATAAAAGAAATAAGAAAAAATATATTAAGTCTTTTAGCTAATATAGAAGTAAATATAGATTATCCAGAATATGAAGATATAGAAGAAATTACAGTAGAAAAAATAAAAAAAGAACTTCCTAATATAAAAAAAAGACTAGAACAAGTAGTAAAAGAAAGTGCTTCCGGGAAAATTATAAAAGAAGGCATAAACACAATAATATTAGGTAAGCCCAATGTTGGTAAAAGTAGCTTGCTTAATTGTCTATTAAATGAAGAAAAAGCCATAGTTACAGATATTGCTGGAACAACAAGAGATGTTGTAGAAGGAATAGTAAATATTGATGGAATATTACTTAAAATCAGCGACACTGCTGGAATTAGGAAGACCCAAAATAAAATAGAAAAAATAGGTGTAGAAAAAAGTTTAAGCTTAATAGAAAAAGCCGATTTAATCCTTTTTGTCTTAAATAATAATGAGACATTAACTGAAGAAGATAAAGATATTTTAAAAAGAATTAAAAATAAAAGACATATTATAATCATTAATAAAATAGACTTAGAGTCAAAACTTGAACTAGAGGAAGAAAACATAATAAGAATAAGCGCAAAAGAAAATATTAACATTACACTATTAAAAGAAAAAATAAAAGAACTTTTTAACTTAAATAAAATAGAAACAAAGGATTTAAATTATTTAACAAATGCCGAATCTTTAGCTAAAGTTAAAAAATGTATTAACAAAATAGAAGAAATAGAAGAAAAGATAGATTCAACATTAATAGATATGTTAGAAATAGACCTAAAAGAAATTTGGAACTTACTAGGTGAAGTGACAGGTGAAATATATCAAGAAGAACTAATTGATAATCTATTTAAACAATTTTGTTTAGGAAAATAGGTGAAAAAATGAAAGAATATGAAGTTATAGTAGTTGGAGGTGGACATGCAGGCTGTGAGGCAGCGTTAGCAACAGCAAGAAAAGGGCATAAAACACTACTTGTAACAGGAAGTATAAAGAATATTGCAACAATGCCTTGCAATCCATCAATTGGAGGATCAGCTAAAGGTATTGTTGTTAGGGAAATAGATGTTTTAGGTGGAGAAATGGGAAATAATACCGATAAAACCCATATTCAAATAAAAATGTTAAATAATAAAAAGGGTCCTGCTGTTCAAGCCCTTAGAGCACAAGCTGATAAAACAACTTATCCACAGGAAATGTGGAAAACTTTACAAAATACTCTAAATTTAGAAACTATTGAAGGGATGGTAGAAGATTTAATAGTAGAAGAAAATACAATTAGAGGTGTAATTTTATCTGATAATACTGAGATCAGAAGTCAAATTGTCATTCTAACAACAGGAACATATATGAAAGCAGATATTCTTGTGGGAAGCTCTAGAACTAGAAGTGGTCCACACGGAGAAGCACCGAGTAACTATTTAAGTGATAATTTAGCAAAATTAGGATTTAGAATAATAAGGTTAAAAACAGGAACTCCTCAAAGAATAGATAAAGAAAGTATTGATTTTTCTAAGACTAAAGAAGAATATGGAGATAATAAATACTATACATTTAGCTTTGATAATGAACCAATGTATAAAATAGAGGATCAAGTTCCGTGTTACTTAATCTACACCACACCACTAACGCATGAAATAATAAGAAAAAATCTACATAAAGCAAGTATATATGGGGGCTTAGATGATATTACTGGTGTTGGGCCAAGATATTGTCCTTCAATAGAAGATAAAATAGTTAGATTTAGTGACAAAGAAAGACATCAACTATTTATAGAGCCAGAAAGTTTATATTATAATGAAATGTATTTACAAGGTTTTTCAACAAGCATGCCTCATGAAGTACAAGATGAAATGGTTCATAGCTTACCAGGATTAGAAAATGCCAAAATACTTAAATATGCATATGCTATAGAATATGATGCTATTTATCCAACTCAATTAAAAAACACTCTAGAAACAAAGATAATCAAAAATCTATATACTGCTGGTCAAATCAATGGTACTAGCGGTTATGAAGAAGCAGCTTGTCAAGGATTAATGGCTGGAATCAATGCAGCATTAAATTTAGAAAAAAAAGAACCATTAGTTCTAAGAAGAGATGAAGCATATATTGGTGTTTTGATAGATGATCTAGTAACAAAGGGGGTAAGAGATCCCTATAGATTACTAACGTCACGTGCAGAATATCGTTTATTATTAAGACATGATAATGCAGATCTTAGATTAAAAGAATATGGATATAAAGTTGGATTAATAAGTAATGAAAGATATCAAAAGTTTTTGACAAAAAAGCAAAAAATAGAAAAATTAGAAACAAATTTAAAAAGTTACAGGCTAACCCCTAGCAGACAAGTTAATAACTTTTTAAGCCAAATTAATACTAATGAAATAACAGATATAACAACTTTATATGATCTACTAAAAAGACAAGAAATAAGAATACTCGATTTTAAAAATTTAATAGATATAGATTACCCAGAAGATGTCATCGAAGAAGTAGAAATAATGAGCAAATATGAAGGTTACATTAAGAAGGAATTGAAAGAAGCTGAAAAGATGAGAAGCTTAGAAAACAAACAAATACCAGATGATATTGATTACAAAAAAGTGCAAAACTTAGCAAGTGAGGCCAAACAAAAACTATCTGAAGTTAGACCAACTTCAATTGGGCAAGCAATAAGAATAAGTGGCGTAAATCCTAGTGATATATCAATATTATCAATATATCTAAAAAGGGAGTATCATGGATAAAAAAGAATTTACAAAAGAATTATTAAAACTTGGCGTAAAAGCAACAGAAGATCAGATGAATAAGTTAGAAATATATTATAAAACTTTAGTCGAGTGGAATGAAAAAATAAATTTAACCAATATAACAGAAGAAACCGATGTCTATCTAAAACACTTTTATGACAGCTTAACACTAATAAAAGCAGTTGATTTAAATCAAGTTCAAAATTTTTGCGATGTAGGCACAGGTGCTGGTTTTCCAGGAGTGGTTATAAAAATATTTTTTCCAAACATAGAAGTAACTCTAGTAGATTCACTAGGAAAGAGAATTACTTTTTTAGATGAATTAGTGAAATCACTCGGTTTAAAAGGAATTAAAATTTATAATCAACGAGCTGAAGATTTCTCACAGAATAACAGAGAAGAATACGATGTTGTTACAGCAAGAGCAGTGATGCACCTTAGAAAGCTAATAGAAATTTGTGCTCCTTTGGTAAAGGTTGGTGGATACCTTATTCCTTTAAAAGGAGGCATAGATGAACTACAAGAAAGTAAAAATGCCGTCTTAAAATTAAATCTACAATTAGAAGAAAAAATAGAATTTAATTTACCTATTGAGAAAAGTAACCGAATAATTTATAGATTTATTAAAACAAGTATAAGTAGCAAAATATTTCCCAGAAAATATTCTGACATTCTGAAAAAGCCTTTATAAATAGGCTTTTTTTAAATCAAAACATATTTCCCAAAATATTTCCCAAAAGTATTGCAATATTGGATTAAATATAGTAAAATAATTTTTAGAATAGAAAGGGTGTTTTAGATGAATGAAAATTTAGAGAATAAACAAGTTAGGATGCTAAAACTTGGCGAAATATTACCTAATAGATTTCAACCAAGAATTCATTTTGATGAACAAGCGTTAAATGAATTATCAGCTTCAATTAGACAGCACGGGGTAATTCAACCAATAATAGTAAGACCTTTAGGCGATAAATATGAAATAATAGCTGGAGAGAGAAGATATAAAGCCTCAACTTTAGCGAACGTAGAAGAAATTCCAGCAATCGTAGTTGATTTAAATGATAAAGAGAGTTCAGAGCTTGCCCTTATAGAAAACGTTCAAAGACAAGATCTAACCCCAATAGAGGAAGCTATATCATATAAAAAGATTCTTTCTATGGGTTATCTAAAACAAGAAGAATTAGCCAGTAGACTAGGCAAAACCCAATCAACAATAGCAAACAAGTTAAGATTACTAAACTTAAGTCCAGATGTTCAAGACGCTTTAATGGATGGAAAGATATCTGAACGCCATGCTAGATCATTGTTAAAGCTAAAAGACTTAGCCAAACAAGATTTGTTATTAGATAGAATAATAAAAGAAAGATTAACAGTCAGAAAGACTGATGAGGAAATAAATAATATGATAGATAGTAAAGATGTAGAAGTTCTAGATTTCAACAAAGAAGTAGCAAGTCCAGAACAAATTAAAGATCCATTAAAACAATTTGATAGTCTATATAATATACCAACAACAGCTATAGTGGAAGATAGTCAAGATGAAAATCTTCCTAAAATACCCAATATAACAGCAGCAAAAAGCATATTTGACGAAGCAAATGAGGGAATTCCAACTGCTGAAGTAAAACCTATAGAGCCAATTCAGACAAGTTTTGCTACCGTAGAAGAAGCAAGGCCTATTGAACCAGTGAGTACCATTGCACAAGAAGAAAATCCTGGGTTTACTGATATTAATAAAATAGAGCAAAATGCATCTGATATAAATGTTGAACCAAGAAAAATATCATTAGAAGAACTACTAAAATCCCCTGGAAAAGTTGTTTCAACAGCTGCAACTGAAGTGCAACCACCAATTCAGCCTGTAGTAGCAGAAGAAAAGGCGACTGAGCCAGAAGATGATTCCTTATTTAAAACAGGTAAATTTTTTACAATGATGGATGAAGGAAAAGAGCAATTCGTCCCAACACCATCACCAGTGACAACTCCAGAATCAACTATTTTTGAACCAAATTCATTAGATAATAAAGGCTTTAATGTGGCTCCAGAAAGTCAATTAGCCGATCTTTTGAAAGATACTCCAAAGGTAAATCCAGTCCCTCTAGAAAAAGTAGATGAAGGATTTGATATGCCTGTAACAGAGATAGAAGAAGATGAAGGAGAAACAATTCCAACTGCCCCACTACAAAATGAAGATGAGGATTTAGATAAAACAATGGTTTTTGATTCAGTACCATCCAATATTTCTAATTTATCGGAATTCAAAATGCCTCCGCTTGACGATTTTGCAGCACCAACACCAGAAGTAAGTCCAGCTCCTGCTCCAGCAGAGTATTCACCAGTTTATGAAGATGAAGAAAAACCAGAAGCAGTAGACAATAATAAATATGGAGCAGCCGATTTAAGAACAGTAATTAATACAATCCGTAATTGTGCAGCAACAATTGAAAAATATGGATATGTATTAGACACAGAAGAGTTTGACTTTGAGGATATGTATCAAGTAATATTTAAAGTTCAAAAAAAGAAGTAAAACTTCTTTTTTTTTTACATTGACTAACATTTGTTTGTATAGTATACTATTTTAAATATAAAGGAGGTGCTTTATGCTTATAGAAAAGATTGAAACAAACCTTTCCAAAAGAAAATTTCATATAAAAGAAGAGATAAAAATAACAGAAAAATCAAACACAGAAAACAATCTTATAATAATTTATCCAAACATAACATATCAAGAAATAATAGGATTTGGGGGTGCTTTTACAGAAGCTTCAGGCTATAACTTGAATAAACTAAATAAAGAAATAGCAAATAAAATAATAAATGATTACTTCTCTATAGATGGGAATAATTACAATTTATGCAGAACTCACATCAATAGTTGTGATTTTTCTTTAGAAAATTATAATTATTCTAATAATCCAGAATTAAAAGATTTTTCCATTAAAAGAGACAAGGATTTTTTAATTCCAACGATAAAGAAAGCCGTCTCAGTTAATAAAAGCATAAAGCTACTTGCTTCGCCATGGAGCCCTCCACCATTTATGAAAACAAACAAAAAAATGAATAATGGAGGAAAATTATTAGAAAAGTACTATGCCAGATGGGCGGAGTATTTATTAAAATATATAAGAGAATACCAAAAAGAAGGAATAAATATAAATTATATTACAATTCAAAATGAACCCAAAGCAACCCAAAGCTGGGAATCTTGTCTTTATAGTGCAGATCAAGAAAATAAATTTATTAATAAATATCTATTTCCATTATTTCAAAATGCAAAAATAAACACAAAAATTCTTTTATATGATCACAATAAAGAGGAATTATATAAAAGAGTTAATAGTATAATGAAAGAAAATCTGTCCCAAAAAAGTATATATGGAGCCGCTTTTCATAATTATAGTGGAGATCACTTTGAGAATATTAAAATATCAAAAGAAAAATTTCCAAATTTATTTTTCATTCATACAGAAGGCTGCAACGGATATATAAGACCATACATAAATTGTAACAAAAGAAACCAAATAAAGGCAGCAGAGAGGTATGCTCATGACATTATAGGAGATTTAAACAGCGGAGCTAATGGATATATTGATTGGAATTTGCTTTTAGACTACAATGGAGGTCCAAATCATCAAAAGAATTTTTGTAGTGCCCCAATAATGCTTAATAAACGAGGAAATAATTATTATAAAATGCTATCTTTTTATTATATTGGTCATTTTAGCAAACATATAAAAAGAGGAGCTAAGAGGATAGCAATTTCTAATTACAACAGCGAGATAGAGAGTACAGCCTTTATTAACTTAGATAAAACTATTGTTATCATTATTCTTAATAGAAACAATAAAGAGATAGAATACAACTTAACTTTAAATGACAAAATTTATAATAATATAATATTAAGACACAGCATTTTAACACTAATAATAAAGGAGGAAGAGCATGTTTGATTTAGTTTCAAAATATAAGCCATCTGGAGACCAACCAAAAGCAATAAATGAATTACTTGAAGGCCTTCAAAAAAACTATAAGCAACAAGTTCTATTAGGGGCAACAGGTACTGGAAAAACCTTTACTATAGCAAATATTATTCAAGAATTAAATAAACCAACTCTAGTCTTAGCACATAACAAAACACTAGCTGGCCAATTATATGCAGAATTAAAAGAATTATTTCCCAATAATCACGTTTGCTATTTTGTATCATACTATGACTATTACCAGCCAGAAGCATACGTTGCTAAAACAGATACATACATAGAGAAAGATGCATCAATAAATGATGAAATAGATGAGCTTAGACACTATGCCACATCTTCTCTTTTAAAATACGATGATGTTATTGTTGTAGCCTCTGTTTCATGCATATATGGTATAGGGGAAATAGAAGAATACGAAAATAAGATGTTAACAATATCAACTGGTGATAAAGTAAAAAGAAACCAAATTCTAGAAAAATTAGTAGAAATGCTATATGAAAGAAATGACATTGACTTTAAAAGAGGAACATTTAGAGCTAAAGGCGATATACTAGAAATAATTCCAATAAATGAGCATTCAAAAGGGATAAGAATTGCTTTTTTTGGAGATGAGGTAGAAAAAATATCTGAATTTGATGTTTTAACAGGAGCAGTACTGCAAAATAAAAAATCAATTAGTATCTTCCCAGCAAGTCATTTTGTAACAAGCGAAAGCAAATTAAAAATAGCAATTGAAAACATAAAGAAAGAATTAGAAGATAGGTTAAAATATTTTAAAGAAAACAATAAACTTTTAGAACTTCAAAGATTACAAGAAAGAACAAACTATGATTTAGAAATGCTTTCTGAAACCGGCTTTTGTAGAGGAGTTGAAAACTATTCTAGACATATTGCTCTAAAGAAAGCAGGAGAAACGCCAACAACCCTAATTGACTTTTTTAAAAAAGACTTTTTAATGGTTATTGATGAATCACATGTTACAATTCCACAAGTAAGAGGGATGTACAATGGAGATCAAGCAAGAAAGAATGTGCTAGTTGAATATGGCTTTAGACTACCTAGCGCTAAAGATAATAGGCCACTTAAATTTGAAGAGTTTCAGCAAAAAATAGACAAAGTAATTTATGTATCTGCAACTCCTGGAGACTATGAACTAGAAAACAACAATCGCATAGTAGAACAAATAATCAGACCAACAGGGCTATTAGATCCAACAATAACCGTTAAACCAAGCAAGAATCAAATAGATGATTTAATAGAAGAGATAAATAATACAATAAGTAAAAACGAAAGAATCCTTATAACAACACTAACAATAAGAATGGCAGAAGAACTTACCGCATATTTAAAAAGAATAGACATAAAAGTAGCTTATCTTCATAATGAAGTAAAAACCTTAGATAGATTAAAAATAATCAAAGACTTAAGAATGGGTAAATATGATGTCCTAGTAGGAATAAACCTATTAAGAGAAGGAATAGACATACCCGAAGTATCTCTAATAGCTATCATGGATGCTGATAAACAAGGATTTCTAAGAAGTGCTAGAAGCCTGATACAAACAATAGGAAGAGCTGCAAGAAATGCAAACGGGAGAGTTATAATGTATGCGGACACAATAAGCGACTCAATGAAAGAAGCTATAGAAGAAACTAAAAGAAGAAGAGAAATACAAAACAAATACAACGAAGAAAATCACATAGAGCCAAAAACTATCATAAAGGAAATTAAAGATGTCATTACTAACCAAGAAGATGATAAAGAGTCTAAAACAAAATTAAGCAAACAAGAAAGAAAGCAGTTAATAGTTAATGTCGAAAACGAAATGAAAAAAGCAGCAGAGCAGCTAGATTTTGAAAGAGCAATGGAACTAAGAGATATTCTATATGAATTAAGGGCAGAAAAATGAGATTTAAAAAAATATATATTGAAATAACAAACAAATGTAATAAAAATTGTTCCTTCTGTTCCGAAGATAGTCTTCCTAAAAGAGAAATGACCATAGACGAATTTAAACATATTTTAAAAGAAATAAAAGAATATACTAATTACATATATTTGCACGTAAAAGGAGAACCATTAATTCATTCTAAAATAGAAGACATAATTAAATTATGTGATAAATATAACATAAAAGTAAACCTTACTACTAACGGAACATATTTAAATAAATGCAAAGAAGTCCTATCTTGCAAAATAATAAATCAAATAAACATATCATTGCAAACGGCAAGCGATGAAGAATTAAAATCTATCATAGAAGCAACAGAGTATATTTTAAAGAACAGCAGAGCTAATGTTGTTTATAGATTTTGGGCATTGAAAGATAATCAATTGTCAAAAAATAACCTTCATCTGCTAAAAAATATTGGTAATTTCTATAATCAGAATTTAATTGATAAAGAATCTTGCAATTATAAAGTAAAAGAACGATTATACCTAAATAAAGAAAAACAATTCATTTGGCCAAATGAAGAAGTACTGGAGAAAAAAGAAAGCTTCTGTAATGGCTTAAAAACCCATATAGCAATTCTATCAAACGGAACAGTTGTTCCTTGTTGTTTGGATAGCTCTGGAAATATACCTTTGGGGAATATTTTTACCGAAAGTTTATCCAATATATTACAAAAAGAAATAACCATAAACATAATTCAACACTTCAAAAGCAATAAATGTTACAGTCCTTTTTGTAAAAAGTGTGGATATAGACTTAATATGTCAAAAATGATATAATAGATATATGAAAAAAGGAAAAAATTTGATGTATAAAATATTAGATTATTTAGTTCACACAATAGGTTATGCCCTTGTTTTAATAGTTGCTTCCTTGATATTTCCCAAAACATTTTATATAGATAATAGTTATTACGGATTGTGGCCTTTTATAGCAGCTATCATTATAAGTATTTTAAACAAAACCATAAAACCAATATTAGTTTGGCTTACCCTACCATTAACTGCTATTACTTTAGGACTATTTTATCCAGTTATTAATGTTTTAATATTAAACATTGTAGAATTTGTTCTAGATAAGCATTTTATTATAAATGGAATTTTTATGAGTATAGTAGTAGCCATAGTAATATCTATACTGAACTATTTTTTAAAGGAATTTATTATAAGACCAATTACAGGAGGAAAATATGAATAGTGTATTAATTCAACTAGGAGACTTTTCTATTAGATGGTATTCTATTTTAATTATGTCAGGCGTAATTATTGGTGGATTTCTTGCATTTAATGAAGCAAAAAAATTTAACATTTCAAAAGAGTATATGACAAATCTATTCTTTTATTTAATTATCTTTGGAATAATTGGAGCAAGGCTATACTATGTAGCCTTTAATTGGGAGTATTACGCTAATAATTTAAACGAAACATATCAAATATGGAATGGTGGCCTCGCCATACATGGAGGCATTATTGCTGGGTTTATATTTACTTTTATATACACAAAGAAATATAAAATAAAGTTTTTTCGAATGACAGACATCTTATGTGTAGGATTAATAATAGCTCAATCCATAGGCAGATGGGGAAACTTCATGAACAGCGAAGCACACGGAGGAGAAACATCATTAGCTTTTTTACAGAGTTTACATTTACCTCAATTTATCATAGAAGGTATGCACATAAATGGGATTTATTATCAACCAACATTTTTATATGAATCGCTATGGTGCTTGTTAGGTTTTGTTCTATTACTAATTTTTAGAAGGTTAAATCACACTAAAATAGGCCAAGTAACAAGCCTATATATGATATGGTATGGTATAGGAAGATGCTTTGTTGAGGGCCTTAGAACAGACAGCTTAATGTTAGGAGAAATTAGAGTAGCTCAGTTAGTGTCAGCAGCAATGATAATATCAGGAATTATTTTATATATTGTTTTAAATAACGGTTCAAAACTAGAAAATAAATACAATGATAAGGAGATAATAGATGTTAAATTTTGATAGTATTATAATAGGCTCAGGAGTTGCTGGGATGACAGCAGCAATATACTTAAAAAGGGCAAACTTGAACATTTTATTGATAGAAAAGAATATTCCTGGTGGTCAAATAAATAGATCATCAAGAATAGAAAACTATCCTGGTTTTAAAGAAATAGACGGACCAACACTTGCTATGAACGTTTATGAGCAAGTAAATAACTTAAATATTCAATATCAATATGATGAGGTAAAAGAAATAATAAAACAAGAAGATTTATTTTTGGTAAAAACAAAAAGTCAGGAGTACTTAACAAAAACGATAATTTTAGCAACAGGAAGAAGTGCTAAAGAATTAGGTATTGATAAAGAAAAGCAGCTTGTTGGAAGAGGAATAAGTTTTTGTGCTTTATGTGATGGCTTTTTCTATAAAGAGAAAGAAGTTGCTATTGTCGGAGGTGGAAACAGTGCACTAGAAGAAGCCTTATATCTATCGGACATATGTAAAAAAGTAACAATTATATTAAGAAGCAAGAAGTTTAGAGCGTCAGAAATGTTTCAAGATAAAATAAAAGAAAAAACAAATATTGAGGTTTTATATAACACTCAAATAGCGTCTTTGGAAGAAGAAAATGATAGATTATCTGGCATTATATTAGACAATGGGGATCGCTTAAATGTTGGAGGGTTATTTATTTACATAGGCTCAAATCCAGATAGTGAAGTAGCTAAAAATTTGAATGTAACAACAGATAACGGTTATATAATAGTTGATGAAAAAATGAAAACCAATGTAAATGGAGTCTTTGCATGTGGAGACGTAATTAAAAAAGATGTATATCAGTTAGCAACATCAATCGGAGAAGGCGCTACAGCATCCAATAGCGTTATAAGTTATTTAAGCGGAATTAAGTGATTTGACTAACCCAAAAAACTATAGTAGTATTACCATAGGAGGAGTCAAATGAAAAGGGTTAAATTTTTATTTATTGCTATGTCTTTATTTCTATTATCAGGATGTATGAAAGCATCAGTTAATGTCGATATTAAAAAAGACGATACCGGAAGTGTAACATACAAGATTGCTTATGATAAAGCAGCAATGGAAGAGTATGAAATGGACACAGATGAAATGCTTGGAGAAATTGATAGTTCTTGGACAGAACAAGGAGCTACAGTAACAGATAATAACTACGAAGAAGATGGTGTAGAATATGTGGGAAGACAAGTAACTTTTAATTTTAATAGTTTGGAAGAATTAAACACCAAACTACAAACTCTAGAAAGCGAAGAAGAGGAAGACACAGAAACTACTAATACATTTATGACTTTTACAAGAAATAAAGATGTTGTTACAATTTCTATGCCAAAAGACGAGGAAAGTAGCGAGTCTATTGGTATGATGGCAAGCATGATAACATATACAATATCCATAAAAGTAGATGGAAAAGTTTTAGAAAACAATGCTGATAGTTTTGATAAAGAAACCAACACATTAACATGGAATTATACAACATTCATCAAAGAGGGAATAACAGCAAGTTATAATACGTCCCTTTCAAGCAACAATTGGATAGTTTACATAATTGGATTGGGTGCCATCGTTTTATTAACAATAGGTTCAATTAACATTTTAAAAAACAAGCAAAAGAAGGCGTAAAGCAATTAAAAACTCGTTTTAAACGAGTTTTTTATATGTTATAATTAATTTGGTGATCAAAATGAATAAAAAGGTAGTAGTTTTAGGTGGCGGGACAGGTATGTCTTTCCTAATAAAGGGACTAAAAAATTTCCCTTTGGATATTACAACAATAGTTTCTGTTTGTGATGATGGTCGAAGTACGGGAAAGTTAAGAACAGAATTTAATATTCCAGCTGTTGGAGATATTAGAAAAATACTTATAGCATTTGCCGAGACTGAGCCATTAGTAGAGAAATTGTTAGAGTACCGTTTTGATACTAGTAGCACACTAAGTGGACATACCGTAGGGAATCTATTATTAGCAGCATCAACGAATATAACAGGTAATATGTCAGATGGAATTGAAGCCTTGGGTAAAGTTTTAAACTTAAAAGGACATGTAATACCACTTACAGAAGATAACGTGACACTAGTTGGTAAAATGGAAGATGGTTCTATAATAGAAGGAGAGCACCTTATAACTCAAAGTGAAAAAAAAGTAGTCGATGTTTACTATAAAAAAAAGCCAAGAGTAAAAAAAGAAGCTTTAATCGCAATAAAAGAATCAGACCTGATAGTATTGAGCATGGGAAGTATTTATACAAGTATTTTGCCAAATCTGATTTGTGATGAAATATTAAAAGAAATAGATAATAGTAAAGCTAAGATAGTATATACTTGCAATCTAGTTACCCAACCAGGAGAGACTGATGACTTTAAACTAAGTGATCACATTAAAATATTAAATAGATATTTAGGAAATAGAAAAATAGATGTTGTTATTGCCAATAATGGTAATATAGATGAAGCCTTAGCACTAAAATATTCTAATTTGGAACAAAAATTACCAGTTATAATAGATGCAGCAGAAACTAAAAAAGAACATGTCAAAATAATATCAGAAAATCTAGTAACAATTGAAAACAGTTTATTAAGGCATGACACATTAAAACTAGGCTATCATATATTTTCTTTATTAATGAGGTGATAAAATGTCGTTTACAAAAGAAGTGAAAGAAGAAGTAATAAAACATAGTATAGAAGAGATTGCTAAAATATCATTGTTTTCGGCTATTGTTTCAACCAATCAAATAGAAAAAGATAAAATAAAGATAACAACAGAAAATGCTAGTTTAGCTCGTTACATTTTTTCCACTATAAAAGAAATACTTCAGATAACCCCACAAGTAACCGTTAGAAATGGTTACAATTATCATAAAAATTATATATACATAATAGAAATAAAGAAAGAAAACAGTTGCTTAGAAAAACTTGGAATAAAAGAAGACAAGTTACCTAGTTTATTCATTTATGATGATGATGCTTTAAAGAGAAATTACATAAAAGGAGTTTTCCTAACAACAGGGAGTATAAATGATCCCAAAACATCCAGATATCATTTAGAATTTATGCTTTCTAATGAAACGTATGCAATCTTTTTTTCAAATTTACTAAATGATTTTAATTTAGGCAGCAAATACATAAAAAAAGACAATAAATACATGGTTTATATAAAAGAAGCCGAAAAAATAGGAGACTTTTTAAGGATAATTGAAACCGTTCAAGCTCTTTTATACTATGAAGATATCAGAATCTATAGAGATCATAAGAATATGACAAATAGACTGAATAACTGTGAGCAAGCAAATGTAGACAAAATTATTTTTGCAGCAGCTAACCAGGTTGAGGACATTAAAATAATAGATAACATAGGAGGACTAACCTTACTTGATGATAAAGTAAAGGGAGCAGCAACCTATAGATTAAAATATCCGGAAGCTTCACTTATAGAACTAAGTGAAATAATCACAGAAGAAACAGGAAATACAATAACAAAGTCTGGTCTAAATCATCGATTTAGAAAAATAAAAGAATTAGCAAATAAGATAAGAAATAAGCAAATTTAGTGCTATAATTTAAAAGGAAGCATTTTGCTCAAAAAGTGTAAAAGTTTTATGTTAAAAACAATAAATATAAGAAAGAAGGAATATTATGAGTAAAATTAAAGACATTAAAGCAAGAGAGATATTAGATTCAAGAGGAAATCCTACAGTAGAAGTAGATGTTATTCTAGAAAGTGGTATTATTGGAAGAGCTGCTGTTCCAAGTGGAGCATCAACTGGAGAAAGAGAAGCATTAGAACTTCGTGACAATGATAATAGATATATGGGTAAAGGCGTATTAAAAGCTGTAAACAATGCTAATACGATTATTAGAGAAAATCTAATAGGAATGGACTCTTTAGATCAAAGAGCAATAGACTATAAAATGATAGAACTAGATGGAACCCCTACTAAAAGTAAGTTAGGAGCAAATGCTATACTTGGTGTTTCAATGGCAAACTTAAAAGCAGCTAGTTTATATAGTAGAAAACCTTTATATTCATATATTGGACAAGGTTCAACACTTCCAAGACCAATGATGAATATTATAAATGGTGGAGCTCACGCTGATAATAAATTAGACTTTCAAGAATTTATGATTATACCAACCGCAGATACAATAAAAGAAAGAGTAAGAATTGGAGCAGAAGTTTTCCACAATCTAAAAAAAGTTTTAAAATCAAAAGGATTAGTAACAAGTGTAGGTGATGAAGGTGGTTTCGCACCGGACTTACAAAGTAATCAAGAAGGATTTGAACTAATAATAGAAGCTATAACAAAAGCCGGATATGTTCCAGGAAAAGACGTTAATTTAGGAATAGATGTAGCTGCTAGTGAATTTTATAAAGATGGGAAATATGTTTTAGCTGGAGAAAATAGAAGCTTAACAACAGAAGAACTTATAGAATTTTATGAAGATTTAGTAAACAAATACCCAATTATATCTATAGAAGATCCAGTAGATGAAAATGACTGGGAAGGATTTAAATTAATTACTGAAAGACTAGGAGATAAAATTCAGCTTGTAGGGGACGATTTATTTGTTACTAACAAAATCTATCTACAAAAAGGAATAGATATGGGTGCAGGAAACGCTATCTTAGTTAAAGTAAATCAAATAGGATCTATTACAGAAACTATTGAAACAATTAATTTGGCTAAAGCTAATGGATATAAAACAATTATATCTCATAGAAGTGGTGAGACAGAGGATACTACAATAGCAGATTTAGCTGTTGGTTTAGATTTAGGGCAAATAAAAACAGGAAGTTTGTCTAGAACTGATAGAGTATGTAAGTATAACCAATTGATGAGAATAGAAGAAGAACTTGGAAAATAAAAATTATAGCAGTTATCATATAGATAACTGCTTTTTGTTGAAAAAATGAAATATTAGTGTTATAATCAAGATAATAAAAATAATAATATAGTTTATGGGAGGATATTAATATGAAAAAAGGTTTTACTTTAATAGAACTTTTAGCAGTAATTGTAATATTAGCTATAATAGCTGTTATTGCAACTCCAATAATATTAGGAGTAATAGAAGAAACTAGAGCAAAAGCTTTTGATGTAGAATCTTCTAATATAGAAAAAGCGGCTGAATATTACTTAACTAAAGACTTAAGAGTGGAAGATATTCCAGAATATACAGAGTATTATATTAAAGTAAGTGATTTAGTGGGTTTCTTAGATCCTATAACAGATGATATAAAAGATAATTATGTTGTAGTTAAAAAGAGTGGTAATAGTATAAGTTATTATTACACAGGACGTGATGATAATCCTTATACTTATTCTGATAATGAAACATTAAAAGAGATTATAGAAAGTAATATTGGTTCGCATATAGCAAACAATGTAGTAGTAAATGGAACTACTGTTAATAAAGTAATAGGTACTAAAGCAGAAAAGAAAACAATTAAAAACTGGGTATACTATTCGGGACAATTATGGCAAGTATTAGAAACAACTGGTGATTATGTTAAACTAATAACAGCTAATTCTATAACTTCTATAGCTTATGGCTCTAATTCAACCTGGAGTACATCATGGGTAAGAAAATGGTTAAATGAAATAGATAGTGAATCAGATGAAGATGGGATATACTATAATAATTTATCAAGAAGTGATTTATTATTAGATGGCAATTTCTGTTTAGATGAACCAACAGATATAACAGAGGAATCTTTTACTATAGGAACAGAAACAAGAAACAAAGTAACATCATTTACGAAAATAAGTACATGCTCAAGTATATCAACCGATAAGATAGGATTAATGACATTTGAAGACTATGTATATGCATTAGATGGAACAGATGGTATAACAGGAGCTTTAGGAGGATCATTTATTGATGAAGATGAACTAGAGTGGACCATGACTAAATATACAGTAGGTGGAGTAACCAACAAGACATGGCACACTTATTACCTAAGTCCATCACATATAGAACATGGTTGGAATGGAACAACTGATTATGGAAAAGGCGTACGTCCTGTAATTTATTTATCAAGTGATTTAATAGTAGAAAATAATAGTGATTCTGATTATGGACAAATAACTAATCCATATAGATTAGTAGGAGAACAAACAGCTGAAGAAAGTGATTTACTAAATACTGTGACAATAGGAAGTTATGTATATATAAGTGAAGAAAACAACCCAAACACAACAACAACAGAAACAGTAACAGACAATATTAGTTATACATATGATAAGACTAAAGTAAGATATAGAGTAATATCAATAAATGATAATGGAAGCATAAAACTACAAAGAGCCGATGTGTTAAGAAACTTGTCTTCAACAATAGCCATAAACTCAAATACATATATACCGTTTTATTACTATAACAATGGAGAAAACTCAACAAGTTGTGCTTACTTAAATAGTACATGGTATACCGGAGGATGTACAAATCATAATTACTTTCAACCAACCCAAGGAAGCGGTGCTTATGCTTATACTGAAAGTGAAAATATAGGATACTTCTTAAATAATACAACTAATGGATATTATACATGGCTCTCTGATGATGTAAAAGCAAACTTAGTAAATTATAATTGGAACTTAAATGTAAGCTCCAATGGTTATGATTATACAAGAAGTTTATTTAATACTGATACTAGTGGAATATATCCATCTAGAATAAGTGATGGGATAGTTTCATCTTATGTAGGACTACCTTCATGGGGAGACATGTTTGCAGCAAATGATATAAATACAAGTTATTGGCTTATAAACAGATGGTCAGGCTCATCTTCCAACGTCTCGTATGTGCACTCCGACGGTAATTCCAGCAGCATCTGCGCGTCTTATATCTGGTTTGGTGCGCGCCCAGTTATCAGTCTTACATCTAACACTCGTATAACAAGCGGAGAAGGTACAACTGATAGTCCATATATATTAAATTTTTGAATAATAACATATTGATATAATGCAAACCCAAAGGGTTTGTAACGGGCCAGACTTGGTCCGCAAGTGGCAAAACAATGATTAAAGAAGTATTTTAATATTATGATATAAATAATATAAAATACTTCTTTTTGCAAGAAAGGAAATAAAATTGAAATCTATAGATATATACTTTGAAATCAAAAAAAAATATGCCGATTACATAATCATGTACAAAATGGGAAACTTTTACAACGTCTTTGGAGATGACAGTCATATTATAGGAGCTCTTTTGGGATATAAAATAAATAGTAACAATAATGTTTTAAAAGTAGGATTTCCACTAATATCTCAAGAAAAAGTTTTAAAAGTATTAAACAAAGAAAAAATCAATTACATAATTTTGGAAAAAGAAGATGGAATAATTAATATCAAAATAAAAAAAAGATATATCACAAACTCATATAACTATTTTAGTAGAGATACACAGTCATTTTGTGAAATTAAAAATAGAATAGAAAAAATAAACAGTAAATTAAATTCCAAAATTAATGAAAAAAATATTGATAATATATTAAAACAAATTGAGAACATAATATGAAAGATAATCTAATAATAATAACTAGAATCAAAAAAACAATACTAAAACTAGAAAAAATAATTGAAAATTTCAGTAGAACAGAGAATGTTTTAAAAGATAATATCAAAATAACAATGTATGAATTTTTAAAAAACGCTTATAAAGCAAATATTTCTAAAGATAGTACTAGATTAAATTATCAAAAAGAAATGATTGTAAATATTAAGATGTTAGATTTTTACATAAACTGCTCGTACAACAAAAAAATGATAAGTCCTAAACAATACAATTTAATGGGGCAAAACTTTTTAGAAATTTTTTCAATGATTCAAGCATGGGTAAAAAGTGAAAAGACAAAATAATTTATATGAAAAGATCGTTGATACAAGAAAAATATTAGATATTTACAATCGCCAAATAAAAAAATCTACTAAAAATAAAGAGAAAATAGAACGATTTGAACAGTATTTAATGATAAATATTGCTAAAATAGAAACAATGTTAAAAAATAAAAATGTTTCATTTAATAAGTACAAAATATTTTTAATAAGAGATCCTAAGTATAGAGTAATAATGAGTCAAAGTGTAGGAGATAAAATTATCAATCACTTAGTAGCAAAATATTTCCTTTTAGATATTTTTGAAAAAATTTTAATAGATGAAAATGTTGCCACAAGAAAGGGAAAGGGCACAACTTATGGAATAAACCTTATAAAAAAATATATAAATGATTTAAAGAAGCAAAAAAAGCCAATATACTATTTAAAGTGCGATGTTAGCAAATATTTTTACAACATTGATCACAATACATTAAAAAAAATAATAAGCAAGAAAATTAAAGATAAAAGCGCAATAGAATTAATAAATAAAATAATAGATACTTTTTCAAGTAAATATGTAAATAAAGAAGTAAATGATGTATGTAATAAAGAAATAGAGTATGTAAATAGTCTAAATATTATGGCAATAGAAAAACAGCAAAAAATCAAAGATTTAGAAAAAATTAAGGCTACTATAAAAGATAAAAAAGGCATACCAATTGGGGATATGACAAGTCAAGCATTTGCTATAATATATTTAAATGAATTAGATCATTACATAAAAGAAAATTTGAAAATTAAATACTATGTACGTTATATGGATGATTTAATAATATTAAATAATAATAAAGAAAAATTAAAAGAAGATTTAAATAAAGTTAAAGAAAAAATAGAAGATGAGTATTTATTAGAATTAAATAATAAAACACAAATAGGCATGTTAAAAAACGGCTTAGACTGTTTAGGATTTAGATTTATATTATCTAAAGACAAAATATACTTAAAAGTTCGTACTAAAACTAAGAAAAGGTTTAAAAAGAAAGTAAGAAAACTTTCTAATTTAATAATAAAAGGTAAAATATCAGAAAAGTCATATTATCAATTGTTAGCAAGTTATAAAGGTCATCTTATTAATGGAAATACATATAAATTATATTCTAGTGTAGCAAATAAAGGTAATGATAAAGTCAATTTAGGTGAAAACGTTTATATTGATAAATTTGGAGAAATAATTAAGGGATAAAACTATATAATTTTTGCTCATCTTCCAACGTCTCGAATGTGAACAACAACGGTAATTCCAACAGCAACTACGCGTCTAATAACTGGAATGGTGCGCGCCCAGCTTTGATAAAAACTAACATTTTTAGGATCATGGTTCTAATTTATAAAAGCTTATCAAAACAAGTTTTAATCCCTCTCAAATCGAGAAAAATAAAGTATGTGAAAAATAATGCTAGTAAATTTATGAAAGTTTTATTTTTGAAAAGCAGATACATTAAGAAAGTTTTACTTCAAGTAAATCTTTTTTTATTTGTCCAAAAAGTATATAATATAAAAAGGAGGCAAATATGATAGATACACATTGTCATTTAACGCTAAAAGACTACCCAGATATTAATGAAGTAATAAATAAAATGGGAAATAATAAGATAATAGTTAATGGAACAAATGACGAAGAAAATAAAAGAGTAATAGAGTTAATAAATAAATATCCTAATGTATATGGAGCTATAGGGATTCATCCCGAGGAAATTGATAAAATTACCACTAATTCATTTAAATATATAGAAGAAAATATAAATAATTCTAAAATAGTAGCCATTGGAGAAATTGGACTAGACTACTACTATGAGACAGACAAAGAAAAGCAAAAAGAAATATTTATAAAACAAATAGAATTAGCAAATAGATACAATAAAACAGTGGTAATACATAGTAGAGACGCTATAAAAGACACTATAGATATTTTAAATAAGCATAAAAACAAAAATATAAAACTAGATATACATTGTTATGCAGGAAGTGTCGAGAGTGCTAAAGAATTGATTAAACTAAACTCAATGTTTGGTATAGGTGGTATAGTAACCTTTAAAAACAGCAAAAACATTAAACAAATAGTAGAAGAAATAGATTTAAAATATCTTTTACTAGAAACAGACAGTCCCTATTTATCACCAGAGCCATATAGAGGTAAAAGAAACGAGCCTTACAACATACTATATGTCGCACAAAAAATAGCTGAAATAAAAAGCCTTCCTTTGGAAGAAGTTTTAAAGGTAACTACAGAGAATGCCATAAGACAATTTGACCTTGATTAGCAAATATGCTAAAATATTTCATGATTGAGGTGAATAAAACATGAATATAAGTTTACTAAATATAATTAGTAAATGGGCACAAATATCATTTATTTCATTAATGACTATGTTTAATGTTGAAGTAAGCCATGACATAGTTGTTTTAAATAACGATATTGATAGCAAAAATGCATACCAAGTCACTGATGTTATAAATTATGAAACAGAATATGTGTATAATGCATCAATTCCTTCTGGAGAACAAAATATACTAACAGAGGGTAAAACAGGTATAAGTTATACTGAAAATGGAGAAATAAAAGTAGTAGAAGAACCAATAAACGAAGTTATAGAAATAGGTACAGGGAAAACTGGAGTATATGTTGGAACAATAACCGGATATGGTCCAGACTGTGTAGGATGTAGTACAGAAGGTCTTGTTTCTTGCAAAACAAAATATAATGAGACATTTAGTTTAACACATGATGGAATATATTACGAAGATGAAGAATATGGTCCAGTTAGAATATTGGCAGCTGACAGAAGAGAATTTCCTTGCGGGACTATAATCGAAATAACCAATTCTAATTTAAACAAAGAATTAGGCATTGTAATGGATACAGGAATTGCTATGAGAAATGCTTATGATCAAGGATATATACTAGTCGATTTAGCTTTTGAAAAAGGAGCTTTAGCTCTTACTTCAACAGATAGAAACACAACATTTATAGTAAAAAGATGGGGCTGGTAAGCCCTTTTTATTGGAGGAAATATGGAATATTCACCAAAAAAGATGAATGAGGTTCTTGAAAACAATAAGTTTTCTTTTAAAAAGAAATTTGGACAAAACTTTATAATAGATGAAAATATAATTAATAACATTGTAAATAAAAGCTTAATAGACAAAGAAACACTAATTATAGAAATAGGGCCTGGCGCGGGGTCTTTAACTACTAAATTAGCTGAAAAAAGCCAAAACGTCATAGCTTACGAAATAGATGAATCTTTAAAAAAAATTTTAAATAATAACCTAAAAGAATACAGCAATGTTGAAGTTATATATGAAGATTTTTTAAAAAGAAATGTAAAAGAAGATTTAAAAAATTATCAATATAAAAAATTATATGTAGTAGCTAACCTACCTTACTACATAACTACTCCCATTATAACTAAATTAATAGAAGAAGAGATAAATGTTGATAAAATAATTATAATGGTTCAAAAAGAAGTTGGAGATAGATTTAAAGCAAAACCTAATAGTAGAGAATATAGCTCCCTTTCCATATTTTTAAACTATTATTTTGATATAAAAAAAATATTAGATGTAAGTAGAAATGTCTTTATTCCAAGACCAAACGTTGATAGTATCGTTTTAGAGTTTACAAAGAAAGAAAATAAAATTCCTTTAAAAGATCAAGATTTGTTTTTTAAAATAGTTAGAGATAGTTTTAAGCAAAAAAGAAAGAATATTAGAAATAATTTAAAGACATATGATTTAAACAAAATAGAAGAAACATTAAAAAAGAATAATCTTGATTTAAATGTAAGAGCAGAACAATTAAGCATAGAAATATTTGCGGATATAGCTAACAATTACTAGCAAATTGACAAATAAAAAAAACAATGATAATATATACCCCGTCAAAGGGGTAGTAAAATGGAAAAACAAGAATCAAAAAAAATTTCAGTTGCAGAGTCAAAACCAAAGCGAAGTAAAAAAATAAAAAAGAAAATTATAAAAGCTTTGGCGATATTCGGAGTCATAACAACATTAGAAATAGGCGGATATATATTAATAAAAAACACGCCCACAACATCTATACCAGGTAATAAATATTTGAAATCATTTGTAAGAACAGAAAGAACAATTAGATTGATTGAAGGAACGACTATTCAATATACAGAGAACAAAGGATATGCAAAATATAATTCCGCACCCAAAATTTTATCTATAGATGAGTTAGAGCAAGAAGCAGAAAATAAAAAAGAACTTTATTATAATGCTGAATATAATCTATACTATAAAGCAATATGGGCTCCAACAGGAAATGTTAAGTCATATAAAAAGATAGACGGAACAATAGGAACAGAATATGAAGTACAACAAGTTAATATTATTTACAACCTTGGTAACACCATAGCAGTTCCTGCAAATATCTTTGGACAAGCTATAGTAAATATAGAAGACACAGAAGGTAAAGATTACATCATTGTACCAGAAATAAGAGAAAGCTCAAAAATAAAAACAAAAAATATGCTTTAAAACTATTAACTAAAAAGTTAGTAGTTTTTTTCTAATTAAAATTTAATTGGTTTGTATCAAAACACAATATTTATGATAGAATTAATATAAAGGAAGTGTTAGAATGATAGGAAATAATTGGGACAAAATTTTAGAAGAGGAATATCACAAAGAATACTTTCTAGAATTAATTAACAAAGTAAATAATGAATATAGAAATAAAATAATATTTCCCGAATATAAAAATATATTTAATGCCTTTAAGTTAACCCCTTATGAAGTCGTTAAGGTAGTAATAATAGGGCAAGATCCTTATCATGGAGAGAAAGAAGCGCATGGTCTTTCTTTTTCCGTATTAGAAGGGGTTGCACGTCCACCATCACTTAATAATATCTTTAAAGAATTATACAGTGACCTGGGAATAAAAAAAGAAAGCAATGATTTAACTAACTGGGCCAAAGAAGGAGTAATGCTTTTAAATAGCATTTTAACTGTCGAAAAAGATAAGCCATTATCACATAAAGACTTTGGATGGACCTATTTTACAGATAGCGTTATAAAAAAAATAAATGAAAAAACAGAACCAGTAATATTCATATTATGGGGTAATTATGCTAGAAGCAAAAAGGAACTAATAACAAACAAAATACATTACATAATAGAATCAGCGCATCCTTCACCATTATCAGCAAGTAGAGGATTTTTAGGAAGCAAACCTTTTAGCAAAACAAACAAAATACTAAAAGAATTAGGAAAGAAAGAAATTAATTGGGAGTGATAAAATGGAAGAAGCATATAAATATATTTTAAAAGATTTAGGACTTAAATATAATGAGCCCGTTGTAATTGGTGTATCCGGAGGCCCAGATTCAATGGCCTTACTGCACCTTTTTGTAAGAGTAAAAAAAGTATTAGATTTAAAGGTAATTTGTGCTCATGTTAACCACAGCATGAGAAAAGAGTCAGATGATGAAAAAATATTTGTAGAGAATTATTGCGCTAACAATAATGTTATTTTCGAATACATGAAAATAGAAGAATATGGAGACGATAACTTTCACAACGAAGCTAGAAGTAAAAGATACTATTATTTTGGAAAAATAGTAAAAAAATACAAAGCAAAATACTTATTTACAGCTCATCATGCTGATGACTTAATGGAAACAATATTAATGCGCATAGCTCGTGGTTCTACACTAAGAGGATATAGTGGGTTTTCAAAGGAGATAACAGTAGATAATTATAAAGTAGTAAGACCACTTATTAATGTAACTAAAGATGAAATATATGCATATTTAAAAAAATACAATTTAAAATATGCCACCGATAAATCAAACTTTAAAGATGTCTATACGAGAAATAGATTTAGAAAACAAGTTATACCATTTTTTAAAAACGAAGACAAAAACGTTCATAAGAAATTTTACAAATTCAGCACCACTTTACTAGAATATAATGAATATATAGATAAAGAAGTAAAGAAGGTTCTATATAAAGTATACCCACAAAACATTCTAAATATAGAAGAATTTAATAAACAAGAACACTTAATTCAAATGAAAGTAATATACTACATTTTAGAAGAAATTTATCAAGACGATCTAATGCTAATAACCGATAAACATGCTGAATTAATTTATGATTTAATAAAATCAAAAAAAGGAAATGCAAGTATACATCTACCCAATAATATCAAAGCTATCAAAGAATACAACAACTTATTTTTAAGACCAATAGAAGTAGAAAGTAACAGTTATGAAATAGAACTAGATAACTTTGCTAATCTACCAAACGGTAAAAATATAGAAGTAGTATCCAAAAGTAGTTTAGATAACAATTTTATATGTCGATTAGATAGTTCGCAAATTAAACTACCACTTCATATTAGAACAAGACAAAACGGGGACAAAATTTCTATAAAAGGAATGCTAGGAAGCAAAAAAATAAATGATATATTTATTGATGATAAAATCTCCAATCAAGAAAGAGATATGTGGCCAATAGTTATTGACAGCACAGGCGTTATCGTATGGCTTCCAGGTCTTAAAAAATCTAAATTTGATAGAACAAAAAATGAAAAGTATGATATAATACTTAAGTACTATTAAGAAAAGAGGAGATTTAATGAATAAAAACAAATTAAAAAGAAGCATAATGCCTTATATTGGTTTATTTTTCGTACTAGCAATGATTGTCTTTTTCTTTAGTGCATTAAATCAAAAAGTTCATGTTTTAACTTATGACGAGTTTATGACATATGCTGATGATAGCACAATAACAGAAATAGCTATTACGCCACAAACCAGTGCTAATACATACCAAATAACAGGAAAAATTGAAGGATATGATAAAAATGAATCATTCAGTTTAACTGTACCACTTTCAGAAGAGTTTATGACAAGAATACTTGATTTTGCCGAAGAACAAAACATAGTATTGAAAACCAATGATGATCCGGAATCTAGTTGGATACTAATATTTGCAGTAAGAATTTTGCCCACTTTATTACTAATTGGTGTAGCTTTCTTATTTATTACAAAACAGTTTGGCGGAACAGCCAACAAATCAATGGATTTTGGCAGAAGCAAAGCCAAACTTAATGAAGAAAAGAATAAAGTAACTTTTAAACAAGTTGCTGGATTAGATGAAGAAAAAGAAGAACTTCAAGAATTAATCGATTTCTTAAAGAATCCTAAAAAATTTACAAAGTTAGGCGCTCGTATTCCAAAAGGAGTCCTATTAGTAGGCCCTCCAGGAACCGGAAAAACTTTACTAGCTAAAGCTGTAGCAGGTGAAGCAAATGTACCATTTTACTTTATAAGTGGTTCAGAATTTGTTGAACTATTTGTAGGTGTTGGAGCAAGTAGAGTAAGAGACATGTTTAAACAAGCTAAACATACCGCACCATGCTTAATCTTTATTGATGAAATAGATGCAGTAGGACGCCAGAGAGGTGCTGGTTTAGGTGGAGGACATGATGAACGTGAACAAACATTAAACCAATTACTAACTGAAATGGATGGTTTTGGAGCTAATGAAGGAATTATCATCATAGCAGCAACCAATAGACCAGACGTATTAGATCCAGCTCTACTTAGACCAGGAAGATTTGATAGACAAGTAACAGTTAATTTACCTGATATAAAAGGAAGAGAAGAAATCCTAGAAGTTCATGCTAAAAACAAATTTTTCACAAAAGGTGTAAAATTAGCTAATATAGCAAGAAGAACAGTAGGATTTAGTGGAGCAGATTTAGAGAACTTACTTAACGAAGCAGCATTATTAACAGTAAGAAGAAATAAAACAGCTATATCAATGGCTGAAATTGATGAAGCACAAGATAGAGTATTAATGGGTCCTGCTAAAAAGAGTCATAAATACACTGAAAAAGAAAAGAAAGTTGTTGCTTATCACGAAGCAGGACATGCGGTTGTAGGAATAAAATTAGATGGAGCAAATGATGTTCAAAAAATAACTATTATTCCAAGAGGTAATGCTGGCGGATATAACCTAATGTTGCCAAAAGAAGAAAACTATTTAACAACTAAAAATGAACTATTAGAAACAATTAGTGGTTTATTAGGTGGGCGTGTTAGTGAAGAAATAGTATTTAATGAAATAACTACAGGAGCTCATAACGACTTTGAAAAAGCTACTAAAATAGCTCGCGCTATGGTAACAGAATACGGAATGAGTAGTCTAGGTCCAGTTCAATTCGAGCACCAAGAATCAAGCGTATTCTTAGGAAGAGATTATAATAAGTCTAGAAATTTCTCAAGTCAAGTTGCCTTTGAAATAGACCAAGAAGTAAGAAAAATAGTTGATGAACAATACAAGGTAACAACAAAGATAATTTCTGAAAATAGAGAATTATTAGACTTGATAGCTAATACACTAATCGAAAAAGAAACTTTAACTAAAGAAGAAATAGATTACCTAGTAGAACACAAATGTTTACCAGAAGAAGATGGAGAAACAGATTTAAGTGATTTTAAAGAGCTTAGTTTAGAAGATTTAACTTTAGAAGAACTAAAAGATTTAGCTAAAGAGAAAAAAATTAAAGGTTATTCTAAAATGAATAAAGAAGAATTAACTAACGAATTAAAGGATAAGTAATTTTATCCTTTTTGTTTTACTTATTTTTTTATTCATAGTATAATACATAGTGAGGTGGACTCAGTGGAACAAATATATAAAGACTTAACTAAAGAAATAAAGAGACACAATTGCGTAATATTAATGGCCCACAAAAACATAGATTTAGATGCTTTTGGATCATTGTTATGCTTATACGAAATTGTTCTTTCTTTTAATAAACAGGCAAAAATTGTTATGAATAAAACAGTTAATGCTTCAGTTAAAAAAGCTATGAGAAAAGTAACAGACATAGAATACTGTTACAAAGAAAAAGAAGCAAATGAAACCGATTTACTAATAGTAGCAGATACCCATAAAGAAAATTTAGTAGAAAACATAAATATTCTAAAGAAAATCAAAGATAAAATAGTTCTTGACCATCATGTTAAAGATGCTAATTATATAAAAGATACTATAGCTTCATATATAGACTCAAATGCTTCCAGCACAGTGGAAATTATAATACATTATCTAAAAAGTTTAAACAAAGTAGTAAATCCGACTATAGCTAGTATTATGCTAGCTGGTCTAGAAATAGATACAAACAGCTTTGATATTAAAACAACAGATAAAACATACGAAACAGCTGCCATGTTATATAGATTAGGCTCTAATAATGCTTTAAAAAAAGAATTGTTGCAACAGAATAAGGAAGAATATATTAAAAGACAAGCACTACTAAAACATGCACATATCATTAACAAAAACATAGCTATATGTGTTTTTACAGATGAAATATACAACAAAGAAGATTTGTCAATAATAGCCAATGAACTACTACAATTTGATAATGTAGAAGTTGGTTTTGCTATTGGCAAAATAGATAAACAAACAACAGGAATAAGTGGAAAAAGCTTAAGCAATTTTAATGTAGAAGAAATAATGCATAAATTAGGAGGCGGAGGACATTTCAATAACGCTGCCACTCAATTAAAAAGAACAACCTTAAAAAAAGCTGAGGAAATGCTATTAACTCTAATAGAGGAGGATATATGAAAATAATACTTTTAGAAGACGTAAAAAAGCATGGAAAAAAAGGAGATATCATTACTGTAAAAGATGGATTTGGAATGAATTATTTAATAAAAAATAATTTAGGAATGCTAGCCAATGAAACAGGCATGAAGATATTAAACACTGAAAAAAAGAATAAAGCAAAAGAAGATGAAGAGAGCAAAAAACAAGCATTAGATATAGCAAACAAATTAAAAAACATAACTTTAACTTTTAAAGTTAAAACAGGAAAAGAAGATAAAGTATTTGGTAGCATTAGTCCAAAACAAATAGAAGAAGAATTAAAAAAGAAAAAAATAATTATAGATAAAAGAAAAATAAAAATAGATCACCCAGTAGCCTCTTTAGGAACACACTTAGTAAAAGCTGAATTATATAAAGACGTTATAGGAGAGATTAAAGTTGAACTAACAAAAGAAAGTAGGTAGAGTTTATGCAAGAAAAAAAAATACCACATAACATTGAAGCAGAACAATCTGTTATTGGTGCTATGTTTCTTTCAAAATATGCTCTACAAAAAGCTGTAGAAGAACTAGACAAAGAACTATTTTATCTAGATTCACATATTAAAATATTTGGTGTCATAAGTGAATTAGCTGATAAAAAAATACCAGTAGATATAACAACAGTTAGTGCAGAATTAGATAGAAGAGATTTACTAAAACAAGTTGGTGGGAATGAATATTTAAGCGAACTAGTAAATGTTGTTCCAACAGCGGCCAATATAGAGGAATACATTAAAATAGTTTATGAAACAGCTACCTTAAGAAGACTTATAGAAAAAGCAACAGAAATAGTTTCTAGTTGTTATAAACAAGATGATGACGTTACAACCATATTAGATAATGCTGAAAAAAACATATCAAGCGTTGTTAAAACCCAAAAAGGAACAGAATTTAGAAGCATTCAAGATGTTTTATTTAAAACCCAACAAAATCTAGAAAGATTATCAGAGTCACACGGAGAAATAACAGGACTACCTTCAGGATTCTATGATTTAGATAAAAGAACACTTGGATTTCATGAAAATGAGCTAATAATATTAGCAGCTCGTCCAGGTATGGGTAAAACTTCTTTTGTTTTAAATATAGCAACTAATGCAGCAATCAATACAAAAAAAACAGTAGCCATATTCAATATGGAAATGGGTGCTGAACAATTAGCTCTTAGGATGCTGTCATCAGTAGGACAAATAGAAAATAACAAATTAAAATCTGGGCGCCTTGAACACGATGATTGGAAGAAATTAAATGAAGCAATTAGCAGACTAGCTGATAGCAAAATATTTATAGATGATTCAGCTGGAATAACAGTAAATGAAATTAGATCAAAGTGCAGAAGACTATCTACTAGTGAAAGCGGTCTAGCTTTAGTAGTAATAGATTATTTGCAGTTAATTAGCGGCAGTACAAGAAATAATTCTAACAGACAACAAGAAGTATCTGATATATCAAGAGGATTAAAAACAATGGCTATGGAACTAGGAGTTCCTGTTATAGCAGCAGCCCAATTATCACGTAGCGTTGAATCAAGAGAAGATAAAAGACCTTTGCTTAGTGATTTAAGAGAATCCGGTTCAATAGAGCAGGATGCTGATATAGTATCATTCTTATTTAATGAAGCATATTATAAAAAGGAAGCAGCAATAGATGAAAACACCGTAAAATCAGAATTGATAATTGCCAAGCACCGTAACGGTAGTACTGGAGTGGTAGATTTGATTTTCAAAAAAAATACTAGTACTTTTGTAAATTTTGTAAATAAAGAGTAGGTGAAATTTTGAAAAAGGGAATAACTATATTAGTAATATTATTAGTTAGTATGTCTATCTTTTGGTTAGGCTTTGATTATAAAGAAAGCACGGAACCAAACACATATTATCAAGTTTTCCTAGATGGAGAATTAATAGGAACAGTCTCATCAAAAGCAAAGCTTGAAAGATATATAGATAATCAAAATGATTATGTTAAAAATAAATACAAAGTAGATACTGTATATTCTCCAAATGGCTTAGAAATAGAAAAAATAGTCACATTTGAAAATAATACAGATAAAATAAGCGATGTGTATGAAAAAATAAAAGCTAAAAAACCCTTTACAATTAAAGGATATCAGTTAACAATAAAAAGTGAAGACGAAGAAATAGAAGATAAAATCGTATATGCTACTGAAAAGAACATCTTTGAATCAGCTTTAGAAAAAACCATTATAACATTCGTTGGGAATGATAATTATAACAATTACATAAATAATACACAGGCCAAAATAACAACAACAGGAACTACAATAGAAAATGTTTATATAGAAAATGAAAAAACAATAAAAGAGGTATATATATCAACAGATGAACAAATATATACAGATGCTGATAGTTTAAGCCAATTTTTCATTTTTGGCCCTAATATGGTTCAAAGCAACTACATTGTAAAAGTGGGAGATACTATCAGCAGCATTGCTTTTAATCACGAAATAAGTGTTGAGGAATTATTATTATCAAATTCAGATATAACAAGTTCTAAAAATCTACTATATAATGGACAAACTTTAAAAATTGCAGAAACAAATCCACAAGTTAGCGTAGTTGTAGAAGAATATGTAGTAGAAGATGTTACTAATCCATATTCAACAATAGAGCAATATGATGAGGATCTAGCCATTGGAAACGACAAAGTAACACAATACGGTTCAAATGGATTAGATAGAGTTTCAAAAGATGTTAAAATAATAAATGGAAATATAACGTACGTTAATACGCAGTCCAAAATAGAAATAGAACCAACAATAGATAAAATAATAGTAATAGGGAAAAAATACATACCTACAGTCGGTAGTCTTACAAGCTGGGGGTGGCCAACAAACGGAGGCTATACAATTAGTTCAGATTATGGATATAGAATTAATCCAATTAATGGAGTTCGTGAACTTCATAATGGAATAGATATAGCAGGTACTGGATATGGATCAAATATATATGCTGTTAATAATGGAGTCGTAATAACAGCCTCATACCATTATATTAATGGTAACTATGTTGTTATTAATCATAATAATGGTTATTACACATATTATGGACATATGTCTCAAATACTGGTTCAAGTAGGACAAACAGTAGCTAGAGGAGAAGTTATAGGCTTAATTGGTCAAACAGGATGGGCAACAGGACCGCATGTTCACTTTGGAATATACACAGGAGATCCGGATAAAGGTGCAGGAACAATAAACCCCTGGTCGGTGTATTAATGAAAATATCAGTATTAGCAAGTGGCTCCAAAGGTAATTGTACATATCTAGAAACAGAAAATCATCGTATATTAATAGATCTTGGTATGACTACAAAATATATAGAAGAAAAATTAATGACACTAGATGTTGATCCAAAGACAATAGATAGTGTCTTTCTTACCCACGATCATAAAGACCATATATCAGCTTTAAAAGTATTTCAAAAAAGATATAATCCTAACATCTATCTGACAGAAAAACTAGAGCAATCATTATGCATAGATAATTGTACTTATTTATTAACTAACAATGAAATTGACTCATTAAAAATAACAGTCATAAAAACATCACATGATGCGACTGATTCAGTAGGATTTATATTTGAAGAGCACGAAAAGTCAGTAGTTTACATTACAGATACAGGGTATATAAATGTAAAGTATAAAGATGTTCTAAAAAATCATAATTTATACGTTTTAGAGAGTAACCATGATATTGAAATGCTTATGAACGGCAGGTATAGGTATGACTTAAAGGTAAGAATTTTAGGAGATAGAGGCCATCTATCAAACGAGATGGCTACTTCATATTTAGAGGAAATAATTGGTGAAAAAACGTCAACTATAATCCTTGCCCACCTAAGTGAAGAAAACAATACCGAAGAATTAGCCTATCAAATGATAACTTCTAAAATTAAAGATAAAAACATCATAATAGCAAAACAAAACGAAAGAACGGGTTTAATTGAATTATGAAAATAATATGTGTTGGAAAAATAAAAGAGAGTTTTTTTAAAGAAGCTATAAAAGAATATCAAAAGAGATTAAGTAAATATACAAGTTTAAATATAATTGAAGTTAATGATTATAGCCTTGACAACATTGATTTAATTTTGGAAAAAGAAAAAGTAGAAATACAAAAACATATTTCATTCAAAGATTATGTTATAACCCTAGAAATAGAAGGTAATCAGCTTTCATCTACAGAACTTTCAAAAAAAATAGAAGAAATATTAATAGAAAACTCTAACATCATATTTATAATTGGTGGTTCATACGGAATACATAAAGAAATAAAAGAACGAAGCAATTACAGCTTGAGTTTTTCTAACTTAACATTCCCACATCAACTATTTAGAGTAATACTATTAGAACAAATATATAGAGCATTCAAAATCATTAATAATGAATCATATCATAAGTAGCACACCGGTTGTGCTATTTTAATTAAATAATATAGATTTATATTTAAATATATGGTAAAATAAACATTAGAATGGGATAGAAAATGGTGATAAAAATGGGTAAAATAATCGCACTTGTTAATCAAAAAGGGGGTGTAGGTAAGACTACTTCCAGCATTAATTTAGCCGCATCTTTAGGCTTCCTAAAAAAGAAAGTGCTATTAGTAGATTTAGATCCACAAGGCAATACTACAACGGGAACCGGTGTTGATAAATTAGACTTGAATAAATGCATATATGATTTACTTATTGGCGAGGCTGAAGTAGATGAGGTTATAAGAAAAACAAAATTTAAAAACCTATATGTTTTACCTGCTACAATTAGACTAGCTGGAGCTGATATAGAATTGATGGAAAGAAGTAGGACTATAGAAGGTTTTACAAAAAATGGTCAGCTAAAAAAGAATCTAGACTTAGTAAAAGATAGTTTTGATTATATTATAATAGATTGTCCACCATCACTTGGAATGCTAACAACAAATGCCTTAACGGCAGCCGATTCCGTTTTAATACCAGTTCAATGTGAATTTTTCGCACTAGAAGGAATAATGCAACTTTTAAATACAATTATGATGGCTCAAAAAACACTAAATACCAACTTAGATATAGAAGGTGTTTTACTTACAATGCTTGATAATAGAACAAACTTAGGATTAGAGGTTGTAGAAGAAATAAAAAGCTACTTTAAAGAAAGAGTGTACGACACAATAATCCCAAGACTGGTTAGACTGTCAGAAGCACCAAGTCATGGCAAACCAATTCTATATTATGATGAGAATAGTCGAGGTTCAGAAGCTTATATAAATTTAGCTAAGGAAGTGATTGAGAGAAATGGAAAATAAAAAAAGAGCCCTTGGGCGAGGATTAGAACAGTTATTTAATAGCGATAACCTAGATTTAGGAGCTATTGAAAAACAAATCTATGAAAATGTATCAAACGAAGAAGTAATTAATATCAAATTAGAAGATCTAAGACCTAATCCATATCAACCAAGAAAAGTCTTTAAAGATTCAGCTCTTCAAGAACTAGCTGATTCAATTAAGCAGCATGGTGTTTTTCAACCAATAATAGTAAAAAAAAGTATTAAAGGTTATGAAATAATTGCTGGTGAAAGAAGAGTTAGAGCATCCAAAATAGCCGGCCTTGAGAAGATACCTGCTATTGTTAAAGGATTTACTGATGAGCAAATGATGGAAATAGCTCTTTTAGAGAACCTTCAAAGAGAAAATTTAAACTCAATAGAAGAAGCCGAAGCTTATAAAAAAATGCTAGATAAATTAGAAATAACTCAAGAAGAACTTGCCAAAAAAGTTGGTAAAAGTCGTAGCCACATTACCAATATCATAGGATTACTTAGATTACCAAGAGAAATTCAAGACTTAATTGAAGAAGAAAAAATATCTATGGGTCATGCTAGGGTACTTTCTAAATTAGAAGATGATAGCAAAGTTATAGAAATAGCTAAAAAGATTGTTTCCAATAATTTACCTGTTAGAGAAGTAGAGAAACTAGTAGACAGCTCAGAATTTGAAAGAAAAATAAAAATTGAAAGAAAAAAAAGGGAAACTAGTTCAGATTTTAAATATGTAGAAGACTTAATGACTGAAAAATTAGATTCAAAAGTAAGAATAAAAGAACACCAAGTTATTATTTCTTTTACCAATACTGCAGACTTAAAGAGAATACTAGAAATTTTAGACATAAAGGAAGATTAAAATGACCCAAGCTTTAACCAATCAAATAATATCTACATCTTTTATAGTAGTTATCAGCACAATAATTTGGATAGTATTAAAAAGAATAATAAAACGTTTATTTAATTACAAATCTAAGAAAATTGACGAAAAAAAGCAAAAAACAATAGAAAGTTTGATATTCAATTTTGTTAAAGCTTTTATCTTTTTAATAGCTGCCTTAATGATTATGGAAGTATATGGAATTGACACCAAATCATTAGTAGCCTCTCTTGGAGTAGCTGGTTTAGTAATAGGTCTTGCTCTACAAGATTTACTAAAAGATTTTATATCAGGAATGACTATTATTTTTGAAAATCAATACTATATAGGAGATATTGTAACAATCAATGGTTTTAAAGGAGAAGTAATATCCTTAACTATTAAAACGACCAAATTAAAATCATATGATGGTCAAGTTAAAATACTATCTAATAGAGTTGTTACAGAAGTAGTAAACCACACAGTGGAAAACTCATTAGCCATAGTTGATATAGGAGTATCATATAATACAAATAATGACAAGGCCGAAAAAATATTAAAAGAAGCTTGTGAAGAATTAACAAAAACCTTAAAAAAAATTAAAGGTAGTGTAGAATTACTGGGTATTCAAAGTTTATCCGATTCAGCTGTAATATATAGGATTGTAGTAGAAACTAAACCTATGGAGCACTACGAAATAGAGAGAATAATTAGAAAAAAAATAAAAGAAACACTAGATAAGAACAACATAGAAATTCCATTTAATCAGGTGGTGATTCACAATGCTAAATGAATATAAATTAAACGACATAGTAGTTATGAAAAAACCACACCCTTGTGGAACAAACGAATGGGAAATAACTAGACTAGGAGCAGACATTAAAATCAAATGTGTTAAATGTGGAAGAAGTATTATGATGCCTAGAATTGAATTTAATAAAAAACTAAAAAAAGTGGTGGTAAAATGAAACACAAAAACAGACATTTAGGGCCTGTAACATCAATCTTAATTATCATGTTAATTGTTATGATAGTTACATCTCTTCTGTCTATAATAGGATATGATGGGAAGCAAACAGAAATTATTAATGGAACATTAGAAAGTCATTTAATTACAGTTAACAATATTTTCTCAGCAGATGGATTAAAATATTTTTTTAGTAATGCATTAACAAATTTTCAAAACTTCGCACCATTATTCTATATGGTGATATCTCTAATTACTGTTGGAATCATGGATAAAAGTGGATTAATAAAAAGCATGACCCAAAAAGTAAAAAAACTAAAATTTAAATATTTGACAATATTAATATTGATAATTAGTATTTTATTTACCTATATTGGAGAATATAGTTATGCTTTTTTAATTCCTTTGATTGCTTTAATATACAAAAAAATAGGGAAAAATCCTATTATTGGAATAATTACCGTTTTTAGTGGACTGACATTTGGTTATAGCTTTGGCTGCCTATATAATAATTACACTTTAGGGATACTTACGGAAGCATCTGCCAGACTAGATGTTGATGCCAACTATACTTTTTCACTATTATCAACAATATATTTATCAATATTCGCTGCCATTATTATTGTTATTATATCTGCTAATATAATAGAAAAAAGAACAGCTTTAAAATTTAACAATCAAAATATTGAAGAAGATGATACAAAAGTAACAAAAGAAGCTAACCAATATACAATGATAGCCTTTATAAGCTGTATTATTATACTTATATTTACTATAATACCAAGTCAATTTTCAGGCGTATTATTGGATAAAACACAAATAGACTACGTTGAAAAACTATTTAGTTCAACATCTCCTTTTGGACAAGGACTACCATATATAATATTATTTATAGCGATAATATGCAGTTTAGTATATGGTAGAATATCTAAGAATCTAAAAACGTCATTAGATTTTAACGAAGCCTTTTCTTCATCCTTTGACAAAACAGGATATATATTTGCTTTAATGTTCTTTGTATCACAATTAATTGGACTAATTGATTGGACAAACATAGGCAACGTAATAGCTTCTAACTTAGTAGAGTTTATGAGTAGCCTAGAGTTTTCTGGTATACCATTAATCATATTAACAATGATTATAACCATCTTCATAACATTATTAATACCAAATACAATGGATAAATGGGTTATTTTTTCACCACTAATAATACCACTATTCATGGGGGCTAATATAACACCAGATTTTACTCAGCTTATCTTTGGAGTATCAGATGGAATTGGTAAAATGTTAACACCAATTTTCCCATATTATGTAATTACACTTGGAATGATATATAAATATAAAGACAAAAATGACATAAATTTATCTTATGTTATAAAATTACTATTACCTTTAACATTAACTTTAGCAGGAGTTTTATTACTTCTATTAGTTAGCTGGTTTTTAATTGGATTACCTTTAGGAGTTAACATATTACCATCACTGTAATAAAAAAAGGAAGGCTGTGTGATAAGTATGGCATATACATTTTTTAGTGGTTATGAAAAATATTTTACAAATTTAGGCAATAATACGAATATGACATCTTCTTCATCGGCTTTGGCTAATGTTTGCGCTAATGATTTCTTTGCAATAAAATCTACATATTTTAACAGAATAAGTGAAAGTAAATGGAAAGAATTGGCTTCTCCTATAGTAAAAACTAATATAATAGTTTCCTTATCAAAATCAATAGAAAAACTTGATAAATTAATTAGTGAAGGCTTAGTAGTAGCTACTGATATAGCAATAAATAGCTTATTACCTAAAGTCATTAATATAAAGGAGGAAGATGAACATCTTCAAAGATTAAAACATAGTTTATCAAATGCAGAAAGTACTTTAAACTCATTATATGCATCTAGAAGCAGCATAAATCACTATAAAATTGATAGTGAGGGAAATAAAATTATTAATAAAGAATATACTAGACTTACAACATCTATAAATAGAGAAATAACAATAGTGAATGGTATAAGAGTAAATATAAATACAGTAATTAAAAATTTAATTCAGTTTTGCTCGGAAGCAAATACTCTTATTACTCAAATCGGGGCTTTAGATGGAAGTGAAATATCGTTACCTGATATATCTGGTTATAGTGATTTATCAGAATATGGATCAATACCGTTTGAGCCCAATGAAAATGATTTAACATATTTAGATGGTTTATATGATGAAAGTGTCATATTTGAAAAAGTCGGATGTAGAATATATGTACCTTCAGGAACGACAATAACAGATACAACAAAATTAACAGTTTATCTAACAGGTAGTGGTGGAAGAGGCCAGTATTTTAAAGCTTTAAATGAAGGAACATATAATGATATAACTACTCCTACTGGACCAGTATTAGTAATAGTATCAGATAGTTTTTATAAAAGTTACTCATCAAGTCAAAGTACAAAAAATGGTGAAACTATAGATACAATCATTCAAGATGCAAAATCATATCTTGGAATAACAACACCTAAAGTTTCTATTATAACTTACAGCTTAGGAAATAATTTGTTTTCATGGTACGCAGAGGAACATAGTTCATCAATTGATAGTGCAGTTTTAATAAACCCTTGTAGTGTTGCTTTAAAAAACCTAACACAAATAGACACAGCGTCATCAATTTCATCAGCTGGCAAAATTCAAATAATTCAAGCTGATAATGAAACGAAAGATCATATTAGTGCTCATAGTTATGAATTAGCCCAAAAATTCAGTCAAAATAATGATAATGTTACGATATCTTATTATAAGGGAAATCACGGTGATGAAGAAACAGTTATAACCGGAGAATATAAGGGAACACCAGAAGAAGTCTCACGTGCTCTTACCGAACATACCATTGAGGGTAACGAAATAACATTAAATGACTATGTTAGCCCAACATTTAATGTATGGGACTATATAAACTAAATTATATAAAGGAGAACAAAATGGCTTTAACAGCAGGAATTGTAGGCCTACCAAATGTAGGAAAATCAACACTATTTAATGCAATAACAAAGAAAAATATTTTAGCAGCTAATTACCCCTTTGCAACAATTGATCCAAACGTTGGAATGGTAACAGTACCAGACAAAAGACTATCCTTTTTGGAAGAATTATATATTCCAGATAGATTAATACCAACAATGTATGAATTTACTGACATTGCGGGACTTGTAAAAGGAGCATCTAATGGGGAAGGTCTTGGCAATAAATTTTTATCGCACATTAGAGAAGTAGATGCTATTGTAGAAGTAGTAAGATGCTTTAATAATAAAGATATAATTCATGTAGAAGGCCAGGTAGATCCAATTAGAGATATAGAGATAATTAACGTTGAATTAATACTAGCAGATTTAGAGATAATTGAAAATAGAATAGCAAGAATTGGCAAAAAAGCCGCTTTATCAAAAGACAAAGAAGTAATTAAAGAATCAGAATTAATGAATAAAATAAAAAATGCTTTATTAGACAACACTCCAGTAAAAAAAATAGAATTAAATGAGGAAGAATTAAAAATGATAAAAGCATTTAATTTATTAACTCAAAAACCTATAATATATATGGCTAATATTAGTGAAGAAGATTTAATTGAAGATACCAACGAATACGTTGAGAAAGTAAGAGAATACGCATCCAAAGAAGGAAATAGTGTAATAACAGTATGCGCCAAAATAGAATCAGAATTAAGTGAATTAAATGAGGAAGATAAAAGTGCCTTCTTAGAAGAATTAGGAATTAAAGAAAGCGGCTTAGATAAATTAATTAAAGAGACTTATAACTTATTAGGATTAGCCACCTATTTTACAGTGGGAAGTGATGAAGTAAGAGCTTGGACTTTTAAAAAAGGAATGAAAGCTCCGGAATGTGCTGGAATAATACATACTGATTTTGAAAGAGGTTTCATTAGAGCAGAAGTAATGGGCTATGAAGATTTAAAAAAATATGGCAATGAAAAAAGCGTAAAAGAAGCAGGTAGAACTAGATTAGAAGGAAAAGAATATATTATGCAGGATGGAGATATTTGCAACTTTAGGTTTAATGTATGAGTAAGCAAATAAACTCCTTTTTTGTTGAAGATAAAGACAATATTTCTATATTTTTAAACAAAAAAGCTCAAAAAACATTTACATAATTAAATATCTTTGTTATAATCAAAGGCGAGTATTAATTTACTCCTTGCTTTAACAAAGCCGGATAGACCATAAGGAGGTGGAAAAATGAAAAACTATGAAATAATGTTTATCGTTAGACCAACGCTAGGAGAAGATGAAATCAAAACAGTTTCAAAAGATTTTGAAAAAGTTTTAACTAGTAATGGCGCTAAAGTTACAAACGTTGAAGAATGGGGTCAAAGAGAATTAGCTTATGAAATCAAAGACTTCAAGAGTGGATACTATTTTGTATACACAGTAGAAACAAATGATGATAAAGCTATTAAAGAATTTGATCGTGTTGCCTTAATCAGCAAAGATATTATTCGTCATTTAATAACAAAAATAGAAAAAATGGAGAAATAATATGAATAAAGTTTTATTAATTGGAAGGTTAACTGGTAAGCCTGAATTAAGATATACTAATTCAAATTTACCTTTTACAAGATTTTCTGTAGCAGTTAATCGTAATTTTACTAATAACCAAGGTCAAAGAGAAGCAGACTTCATTAATGTTATTGTTTGGAGAAAACAAGCTGAAAATGTTTGTAATTATTTAGATAAAGGAAGTCGTGTATCAGTTGAAGGTAGAATTCAAACAGGAAGTTTTGATGATAAAGACGGAAACAAAAGATATACAGTAGAAGTTGCCGCTGATAGTGTAGAGTTTTTAGATACTAGAGCAGAGTCTCAAGCAAGAACTCAAAATCAAGGACCAACTCCATATGATTATCAAGGAAAAGAAACAAATACAGTAGATGTAGATTCTAATCCTTTTGCTGAATATGGTGAAGAAATAACTATTGATGATAATTTCTTAGAATAGGAGATAAACATGGCAGAATTTTATAGAAAAAAGAAGAAAATATGTCAAATGTGTGCTGGTAAAAGTGTTGATTACAAAGATGTAGATATTATTAAAAAATACATTAGTAATGACAACAAAAAAATATTACCAAGAAGAATGACTGGTGCATGTGCTAAACATCAAAGATATATAGCTGAGCAAGTTAAAAAAGCTCGTTTTATGGCTTTAATACCATTTACTAAATAGATAGAAATATCTATTTTTTTTAAACTATTTAAAAAAACAACTAAACGTGATAAACTATTAATGGACTGGGAGGAATATATGATAAATTTTGTTATATGTGATGACCATAAAGAGATTGTTAAAAGTGTATGT